>JADGHL010000091.1 GCA_019686135.1 Myxococcaceae bacterium
CGGGGGTGGGGAAGCCGGTCACGAGGATCGCCTGCAGCCTGGGGTACTGGCTTCGCGCCAGCCGGAGCACCTCCAGCCCATCCAGCCCGGGCAGGTTCTTGTCCGCGACAATCAGATCGAACGGTTCGTTCTTGAGTGCGTCCAGCGCGGCGTCGCCGGAGTCCACCACGCGCACCCGGTGGCCCGCCCCGGAGAGGACGCGCTGCAGAAGCAGCTGCACCGACTTCTCGTCGTCCATCACGAGAATCCGGCCGGGATACCTCGCCTTGATCCGCACGCTGCCCCCTGTTCGAGGCGGACGATTGTGCCGCCCCCGGGTGGTGCTTGTTAAGGCCACCGGCCGACACCCGGCGCCCCGATGCGGCCCAATCGTAAGGCGCCGGACGGTCGCTCGGCGCTCGCGGCCAGTGGTTCCGCGCACATCCGCCGGGTGCGATGTAGGAGTGCCGCGCGCCTTTCCGCCCGGAAGGTGGGGTAGGCTCTGTTGCCGGATGAGCATCGTGGCGTGGATCGGACGCCGGGGCGCGCCCCCCCAGCTCGGGCCGCTGCTTGCTGCGGACGGAATCGAATTTCGGAGCTTTCCGGACGTGTCCGCCGCGCTGGAGGGGACGTCGGGCGAACAGCTCGCCGTGGCGATCCTGGCCTGGGATGGCGAGGACGTCACCGCCGCGGTGACGCGCCTGTGTCAGGCCCACCCCGAGACCCGGCTGCTCTCTGCGTCGGACGCGGGCGTGCCCCGGCCGATCGTCCTCGCCCTCAACGCCGGCGCGTGCGGCGTGCTCGAGTTCCGCAGCCAGAGCCGTGAGGAGATCCTCGCGCAGATCCGAAGCTGGGTGGACCGTCACCAGCGCGGCCGGCTCGAGCGGGAGCTCTTGTTGCGGCTGCGGCAGCTCAACGAGGATTTCCTCAAGCAGGTGATCGCCGCGCAGAAGCGGAACCTCGAGCTGGAGGCGCAGCTCAAGGGGGAGGAGGCGGAGGACGAGGGGGAGAAGCCACGGGTGTTGATCGTCGACGACGAGGAGGTGGTGCGCGGCGTGCTGCAGGCGGTGCTCACCCGCAACGGCTTTCCCCACAGCTCGGTGCACACCGGGGAGGCGGCGGTGCAGGCGGTCCAGCGCGAGCGGTTCGGCCTCGTCATCACCGACAAGAACCTGCCCGGCATCAGCGGGCTGGAAGTGCTGCGCGCGGTGAAGGAGCACTCGCCGGACACCGACGTCATCCTGATGACCGGTTACGCCTCGATGGACTCGGCGATCGACGCGCTCAACTACGGCGCCGCCGCGTACCTGGAGAAGCCCTTCGAGCACGTGAAGAAGGTGGTGGAGACCATCGAAACGGTGCTCGCCCGGCGGAAGGATCGCTTCCGCCACCGCCGGTATCTGATGGCCATCAAGGAGCGCAACCGCGAGTTCCTCGACAGGTACCGCGCCGTCCGCGCGGATCTCGAGGCCTGGCTGGGGAGCCTGGGGATGACGTTGGACGCAGACGGGGCGCGCAACGGGGACGCTTCACCGCGGGTGCTCGCCGCGGTGCGGGGCCCCTCTTCCGGCACCGGCTAGCGCGACTCCAAAAACGCCTTCAGCTCGGCGAGGCGATCGGAGTTGAGGAAGTCGATGCCGTGGTCGAGCGAGGCCTGCCACACCGCCTCGGTGTCGGGCGTGTTGTAGAGCCGGACCCGGTACCCGCTCTGGTGGGCCTTATTGGCGATGCAGGCGAGCCGCTCGGACGTCTCCGCCGGGACGCTGCCGCTGCCTCCCCAGCTCAGGTACCGGCCCCAGTCCAGCGCGTAGAAGCCCCACGCCGAGGTGGCGGGCGGATCGTCCGGGCTGAAGTCGTTGCTGTCACGGATCGCCCGGCGCGGCGTGTGCTCCCGCACGAAGGCCTCCTTCATCTTCCGGTCGCCGGTGAGCACGACGGTGACGGGCCCCGGGGTCACCGTGCCGTCCGCGTCGAACACGGTGAGCATGGGGTACTGGTCGAGCAGATGGGCGAGCGCATCGCCCAGGTCGTCGTGCGCGTCCTTGAGGTCCACCCAGAGGGTGAAGGGCGCGCCGTCGCCGAGCACGCTGCCGCGCTCGTCCACCTTCGCCTGCAGCGGGTCGAGGTACAGCGACTTCAGCGTCCCCCTGGCGCCGAAGCCGAGGTGCGAGACCTCGAAGAGGCCGCCGGCGTAGTACACGTCCGCCTCCACGCTGTGGAACTTCTGCGCCAGCGCGTCCTCCAGCGGTCGTTCGTGCTCGTAGTCGTTGTGCGCGTGGGTGAAGGCGAAGAGGCCTGCCTTCGGATCCGGCGCGAGCGGGGTGGGGGTTCGCGATGAGCCTTCAACGCAGACCTCGGGCGGGGCGCTGCAGGCCGACGCGGTTACGGCGGCCACGGCCAGAAGGGTGAACAGGAGAGGGCGCATGGGGGTGGATTGTGCCACGCGAAAGAAAAAGGGCCGCCCCGGTTCAGGGCGGCCCCTTCGTCACTCAGGCAGGGTCGCTGCCTAGTAGATGCCCTTCATGCTCGGGTCGGCGAGGCCGTAGTCGTGCATCGCCTGGCGCAGGAAGAACGGCACCTCCTCGTAGCGCGACAGCTCGACGCACGCCCGGTTCGAGGTGCAGGTGCACTTCGAGTTGTCGGTCGCATTGCAACCCGGGCCGCCTTCCTTGTGAACGCCGCCGCCCGCGTCGACGTAGTCGACATCGGGATCCCACTTCACGTGCGGCTGACCGTCGGACCCGAGCTTCGGCTCGTACCAGTCGGGCTCGCCGTCGCCGTCGAGGTCCGGACCCGGGTCGGTGTCATACGCCTTCGCGAGCAGCTGGTTGGCGTACTCGAGCATGCGCGCCGCGATGCCCTTTTGAACCGTCTTCCCGAACACCTGCTCCTTGCCGAAGGTCTTTGCGATGTAAGTCTTGCCCGTCGGCGAGTGGTACTCGATCCGGTTGTCGAAGTCCGGATTCGAATCCGCCCCCAGCTCCCAGATGCCCATCTGGTTGAGCCAGATCTGCTGCTGATTCTCAGGCAGGTACTGCAGCGTCCACGCGATCAGGAACTTCTGCTGCTCCCAGCCGATCTGCGAGTCGATCGGCAGCGTGTTCTGGGTGGTGGTGCTGCACTGCAGGTTGTCCGGACCCACGAAGCAGGTCTGCGGCGTCGTCGAAGACCACGAGGTCCAGCCGATGCCCCGGACCGGGAACAGGTCCTGCTCGACGATCGGTGCACCGGTGGCGTCGACCTCGATCCGGGTGCCCTTGATCTCCTCGTCGCCGGTCAGGTTGTTGGCCAGCCAGCGGCGGTACTGCTGCGGGAAGACGTCCGCCATGGAGACCGAGCGGTACCGCGCGTCGAGGAAGTCCCGCCGCGACGCGGAGATGAAGTTGTCCACCGACTCGGTCATCAGCATCGTGGCCCACGCCTTGTCGTAGTAGCTGCCGGCGTTGATCGTGTACTCCGAGTCGTACTCGCCGTGGTTGTCGGAGAGCGCGTTCTCCAGCGGGCGGCCGCCGGGGACCACGTTCCGGAAAAGGCCGGTGGCGCCGTTGGGCACGTTCACCATCGTTTCCTCCGGGTTGCCCGGCGCATCCTCTGCGGAGCGGAGGATCGCCTTGCCGCTCAGGGTGCCCACATCGCTCAGGTAGTGCGGGCCCGCCTGCGGCCGCGCCATCTGCCGCGCGAAGTGATCGAACGCGATGTTCGCGGCGAGGATGTTGTCCTTGAAGTACAGATCCGCGACTGCCGGCCAGAGCGTGTCGTAGTCGAGGCCCTCGTCGTAGGCGAAATCCCGGTAGATGTTCGCGTACAGCCCCAGGCCCTTCGCCGCGTCACGGATCTTGGTGTTGTAGCGGGTGAGGGTGCGGTCAGACGCCGCCCGGACCGAGAAGGTCGCGCGGTTGCGGCGGTAGTTGTCGAAGATGTGGTTCACCTCCTGCTGGGTGATCAGGAAGTCGAACAGCTCGTACGGATCCGCGCCGTTGTCGTGACGGTAGACCGCGACGTTGCCGAGGTCCGCCCACCGGTCGGTGGCGAAGCCGAACGGGAAGCGCACCCGTCCGGTCTTCGGATCGACCTCGTGCCGACCGTTGGTCCGCGCCACCTCGTTGGGCAAAGCGTCCCGCAGCGAGTTCCACGGCAGGTAGTCCAGCGGCTGCTGGCGGCAGCGCGTGTACTTGCCGTCCACCTGGACCAGAAGCCCGTCGAGCAGGGGGTTCCACGCGCCTTTGGTCTCCTCGTCCCAGTCGGCGGGCTTGAACTTCGTCGGGTCCACCTCGTGGCAGCCGAAGATCAGGTCGTAGTACTTGTTCAGCTGCGAGTAGTGGATGTTCTCCGACCGCGTCGGGTTGCTCTCGATCGGCGAGCCGATGCTGGGCTGGAACCCGAGGATTCCGCCGAAGTTGTCCAACTTCTCCATCACGCCGATGCCGCGCGCGGTCCCGGCGTTGAAGGAGTTGTCCTGGATGATGGAGGCCACGTCGCCGTAGAACATCTTCGCGGCGGCGAAGTC
Source organism: Myxococcaceae bacterium (assembly GCA_019686135.1). Taxonomy (GTDB): domain Bacteria; phylum Myxococcota; class Myxococcia; order Myxococcales; family Myxococcaceae; genus JADGHL01. The sequence goes on from JADGHL010000091.1 coordinate 4,487, forward strand.
ATAGGCCCCGAGGCCCATCATGTCCTGCAGCGCCTCCCCCGGGTACTCCATGGTGGAGGAGGTCATGAACATGGTGATGAGGTTCTTGCGCTCGTTCTCGTTGATCGGGTCGAAGTAGCGCGGGCCCACGCAGGAACCGGTCGGATCCAGGTCCTGACACTCATTCGTGTTCTTGCCGTTGTCGGTGCGCAGCTGCCAGTACTGCGGGCGGTAGTTCCACGCATCCGACGACGACACGAAGTTGTGCCTAAGGCCGATCGAGTGGCCCATCTCGTGGGTGATCACCGAGGTGTGGGCGCGCTTCTTCAGGTAGTTGCGCATCTTCTCCGCGCGGGCCAGCTGTGTCGCGCGGTCATCCGCCGGGTTGAAGTTGCCGAACTTCTGCTCGAGCACGTCGGCGAGGTCGGCGATCGCGAAGGGCGCGGGTGCCTGCTCCACCATGCACGCGCCGCGCTCGGCCCAGGCCAGCTCCTTCATCCGCTTCAGCTCCGCCTGGACCTCGGGGTTGGCGCCGCGCAGCGGCGAGGCCAGCTCCATCATGATGTCCGAGCTCGGGATGCCGGTCGCGCCGCTGTAGGACTGCATCATTGGCGTGGTCAGCGCCGCCTCGGTGGCGGTGCCGATGGCGTGCTTGCGGCGGGCCTCGTAAATCGGCTTCATCACCGAGGTCGCTTTCGCGTCGGCGCGGACGGAGAAGTCGATCTCCCGCTTGAGCTCGCGCGCCGCGTCCAGGACCTGCGGGTTGACCAGCTGAATCTGCTTCAGGCTCTGGTCGAGCTGCTGGACGGTCTTGCCGGAGAACGACGCGATATTCTCCTCCAGCTGCTGACGGGTCACCGGCGGAAGCGCGCCGTGCTGGGAGGCGGCCTCGGCGGCGCGCGCCCACTCCTCGACGTAGGTGCCCTCGGTGATGTCGGAGGTCGTCAGCTCACCCTTGATGTAGCGGGCGGTGTCGACGATCCCCTCGGACCACAGGTCATTGACGAAGGTCCAGACGTTGATGCTGGCGGAGATGGTCTCGCCGGTGAGCGGATCGTTCGCGTCGACCATGATGCCCCAGGGCGACGGTGACTGCGGCGTCTTGATCGCGTTGACCTGGTGGAAGCGCAGATCGCCCTTGCGGACGTTGAGCGCGGTGTCGCACTTCGTCAGCAGATCCGGATCGTCGTTGGCGGTGCGGGCCGCGTCGCACTGGGCGGCGGTGATGCCCGGGGGAAGCGGGCCGTCGACCTCGCCCGGATTCTTCTTGTAGACGTTGCAGACGTCCGGGTCCGTCGCCTCCAGCGGGCTGTGGCACAGGACGATCTCCTCCGGCATCTTCGCCAGGGCGATCACCCCGGGCGAGTAGCCGCGGTCCTTGCCCAGAGAGTCGGCCAGCCCGTCGCAGTTCCAGCCGGGGTAGGCCTTGCCGCGGCGGCAATCGTCGACCTCCTTCGCGAGCGCGATCGCGTCGTCGTTCTCGTCCTGCTGGCCGAAGTACGCCGGGAACTTCTTAAAGCAGTCGCCGGCGTTGGTGGCCTGGCACTCGGCGAAGCGGGCGGCCTGGATCGCCGCGCGCAGCGCCACGTCCCACTGGTGCACCGCGTCCGCGGTGGCGTCGAAGTACTCCTGGTCCGAGCCGTTGGTGAAGAACCACGGGATGGAGACCGGCTTGCGGTCCTTGAACGGCAGGGTGCACTTCTGCGCGAAGGTGTCGCAGCGCGACCCCGGCCCCGCGGCTTCGCATTCGTCCTCGGTGCCGTTGCCGTCGAGGTCGCGGTGCGGGTCCAGGCCTTTGGTGGTGGCGGGGGTGTAGCAGGCGATCGCCCCCTCCATCTTCTCCGGATCGCTGTAGTAGTGGGTCCGCTCCCAAATGTTGTAGCGGTTGATCAGCCGGTGCTGCTGCGTGTCGGTGATGCCGTAGTTGCGGGCGTAGCCGTAGCGATCGGTGGTGAACGCGCCGAACGCCTGGAAGCGGTAGCCATCCCACTCCGCCGGCTCGTAGTCCGGGTTCCGCTGATCGACGCGGTAGAACGACTGGCGGATGGTCAGTTCCACCGGGTTGCACTGCGTCGCCGGGGCGCCGCCGCCCATGAAGTCACCGTTGAACCAGCAGGTGGGCACCACGCCGAGGCCCCAGCCGAAGCTGGAGATGTCCACGGTCTGCGGCTTGGCCCACGCTTTGTTGGTGATGTCCAAATAGCCGTGCTCCGGATCGAAATGGGGCCGGTCCTCGCCGTGCGGATCGTTGACGTAGTACGCCATCGGCTCGTACTCGATGCCGCCGAAGATGCCGATCTGCGAGAGCGTGTCGAAGTCGTAGTTGTCGGTGGAGTGGTTCTTCGACCAGTCGACCCGGATGTATTTGCGTTCGTACCAGGGCCGGTCCGTGGTGTTCTCCTCGAACACGTTCAGCTGCTCGCCCGTGGTCGGGTTGTAGGAGCGCTGGATGTCGAAGTGCCTGAGGATCGGATAGGCCGCCACCACCACACCGTCGTTCGTGGCCTTGCCGGTACCCTTGAAGTCGGAGTCGCGGATCCGCTCATAGGCGAGCCGGGCGATCAGCCAGTCTTCGGTGATGGTCCACTTCACCCGTGACAGCGGCTGCGCGTAAGTGGAGGTGAACAGGCCGTCCATGCCGGCGCCGTACCCGACGTCGACCAGGGTCCCCTGGGAGTAGAACTCGGGGTCGTCGTTGGCGTTGAGGTAGTCCGCGCCAACGAAGAAGTCCTTCTCGTAGTAATCCGGCTGGACACGGTTGATGGGGGGTTGTTCCTGCGCGCAGCCGGCGAACACCAGAGCGCCGACCGAGAGCGCGAGGAGGGAGCGGATTGAGACGGACATGACCGGGGGTTCCTCCAACTAGATGCGCTGCAGAAAGGCCTCGACGTCGAGGCCCAGATCGAGGGACAGCTGGGTGTAACGGTTGTAGAGCGGGTTCTCGCGCTGCGAATCCGCGGTGAGCTGCGGACCGAAGCTGTTGCCGTTGAGCGACACGTTCAAGAACGGTAGGACGTCGTAGCTCACGCTCGCGGCGAAGCCCCACCCGTCGCTCGTGCCGGGATCCACGAGCGGCTGGTACGACACGGGATCGTTGTCCACCTTCGTGGGTTCGTACCGCCAGCCCCGATACATCTGGAACGACGCGGAGACGGAGAGCCTGCGGGTCGGCGACAGCGTCACCACGGGGCCGTGCGCGATGTCCGTGTGCGTGTTGAGCGCGCCGTTCGACCGGAAGATGCAGCTCACGTTGTCGTCGGGGCACATCTCGGGCACCGCCGCGCCGACGTTCTGCCCGGTGGTGAAGCGGTGGAAGTGCTGCGTGAGCCGCGCGTTATAGCCGACCTGCAGGCCGGAGAGCAGAGCGAAGCGGCGGGAGATCGAAACGCCCGGGGCGAGCGACGCCACCCGGGTCTCGAGGATCGCCGCCTTCGAGAGGCCCGCGGCGACCTGGAGGCTCCCGGAGACGCGGATGTGCGTGTACCGATCTTCGACTCCGGTGAAGCCCAGATCGATCGTGGGATCGGACCACACGATCTGGTGGCCGTAGGTCGTGGTGTTCCCGGTGAAGAACTCCTGCGCGAAGAGCACCTCTCCGCGCAGATACAGTTGTTCGTTGAAGTGCCACTCGGGACGCAGGTCGAGCCGGTGGACCAGCGACGGCTGATACGTGAGTTGGAAGCCGCGATCGATGGTCCTCGATGTCGGCGAGGTCAGCCCGTAGCTGATGCTGCTGCCCCGCCAGGGATGGCGGCCGGGGGCGGGCTCCTCAGTCGATTCCACCTGGGCGCTGGCCGCGACGGTAGCGGTGGGCGCTTCCGGAGCGGGCGCCGGGGCTGACTCTGCCACCGGACTGGCAGCCGGGGTGGGCGCCGGGGCCGTTTCCTGCGCGAGCGCCGGGAAACTGGCAGCGAGGAGGAGGAAAGTGGCAGTTCTCTTGACGCGCCTGAGGTCGTTCATGCGGTCCTTCGGGGTGGCCGGGCCGATGTGCGAGCCGCGTGCCACGGCAGGGGCCGCGCACCCTACATGGATACCGCGGAGAAAATCGAGCGCTCCTTGATCGGCGCCGGGCTTCCGCCCGGCTGCCATCGGCGTGTGTGTCCAAATCGCGCCTTCCCTTCTGTGGGATCGTCCTTCCAGACTCGGCGCTGCTTCTCACCGGGAGGTCTGAATGGATGCGGGTCTGGAGCAGAAGTCGAAGCGGTCCGGGGCGTTGCCCTGGGTGCTGTTCGTCCTGACCGCGTGCGCGCTGGGCGCGGTTCTCTACTTCGGGTGGGGGCTGTTCGGTCAGGAGCGCGCGCGGGCCAACTCGGCGGAACAGAAGCTCTCCGACACCACCGTGAAGCTCGCCGAAGCAGATGCCTCCCGGCGCGCGCTCGAGGAGCGGGTGAAGGCGCTGGAGGCGGAGAAGGCCGCGATGCAGTCCTCGATGAGCGCGCTGTCCGAGAACCTCGAGGAGGCCCAGGCGGAGCTGGCGAGGCTCAAGGCCACCTACGACTCGCTCCAGGAGAAGATGCAGGCGGAGATCAAGAAGGGGGAGATCAAGCTCAGCCAGGCCGGGGGCCGGATCCAGGTGGACCTGGTGGACAAGGTGCTCTTCGACTCCGGCAAGGCGGAGCTTTCGCCGCGGGGCGTGGAGGTGCTGACGCGGCTGGCCGGCGTGCTGGCCTCGGTGGACGACAAGCTGATCCAGGTCTCCGGCCACACCGATGACGCTCCGCCGGTGAACGAGGTGAAGGAGCGCTACCCCACCAACTGGGAGCTCTCCGCCGCGCGCGCGGTGAACGTGGTCCGGTTCCTCGCCGAGAAGGGGAAGGTCCCTCCGAAGCGGCTCGTGGCGGCGGGGCACGGCGAGTATCAGCCGGTGGCCTCAAACGCCACCCCGCAGGGTCGCGCCGCCAACCGGCGGATCGAGATCCTCTTGCTGCCCATGCTCGACAAGCAGAAGGCGCAGGTTGCAGCGGCGCCTTCGAAGCCGGAGGCCCAGCCAGCCGCCCTGAAGCGGAAGTCCACGAAGGTATCGGGAGGCCGGGAGAAGTAGGCTTCGCCCTCCTTATACAGGGCGGGTTCGTGAAGCGGGCCGTCGTCGTCGTCTCGTCCGCGCTCGCCGTGGGCGCGTTCTCGGGGTGCGCCACAACCCGGTCGCGCTTTCCCATCGCAGAGGAGCTGAACGCTCTCGCCGCCAGTCCACCGGCACCGGTGCCCGCGGCGGACAGGACACCGGTGACGCTGCAGGAGTGGACCCTAAAGGGGCCGTTCCCGGAGAGCGTGGCCCCCCTCGCACATCCCAACGACTCCATCTTCGACCGCGCGTTCCTCCCTCTGCTTTTCGAACGCGGGGCCGGACCTTCAGCCCAAGGCGGCGACGTCATCCTCCTGATCCTGCCGGACGCCGCCAACGTCAAGCCGATCGAGACCGCCCGCGCCGAAGGTACCGCGGGCGCCAGGCGTGAGGATGTGAGCGCGGACGCGCTCAGTTCTCCTGATAGGCGGGGTTGAGGTACTTGCGCAGCTTCTTGCGCACGTACTCGATCGCTGCGGAGCGGAAGACGCCACCCGGATCCGAGGTCTCCGCCGAGACCTCGCCGTCCTTGACCACCACCTGGCCGTTGAACTCCACGCCCATCACCCGGCCGCTGATGTGGGCGACGTCGCCGATCCAGTAGCGCGTCACTCCGAAGCGTTCCTGCCAGTAGTCGAGCAGCTGCTGGATCCGGATCCGCGCCTCGGCGCGGGAGAAGGTGTGGTGCTGGTGGAAGAAGATCCGGTCATCCGCGGACGCGGGCGTGGCGGACAACACGACGAAGCTGGCGACGATGGCGAGAGCTCCCCGGAGCATGCGGCCCATCCGCAAACCTCGAACCCGCCGGCGGCGGGGCATTCCCCTTGCGCGTCCAACCATAGCGGAGTTTCACCGTTCTGGACCGCGTTTTGTCGCGCGCGCGCAGGATGTGCACGCGGCGCCCGCTGGGCTCTACTTCTTCGCCTTCTTCCGGCCGCCGCTCCGGGATGTGCGCGCGGCCATCGGACGCGGTGCGCGGAGCTCGCCGCGCAACAGGTCACGGCCGCGGTCGAGCAGCCCGGCGATGGTCCCCGCAAAGAGGTTCCCGGGCGGCGTGTCCGGCGCGCGCGGGTGTGGCCGCGTGGGCGCGGCCTTCTTCATCTCCGCCATCAGCACGCCGAGGTCCGTCAGCTCCTGCGTCGAGAGGGACCGGCGCAGCGCGGGGAAGAGCTCGCGCTCCTCCTTCTTCACGTGCAGGCGCATGTTCTCCGCGAGCACGCAGAGCTTGGCGTCGTACCGCTCGTCCGACGGCCGGAGCCGGTCGAGCTCGTAGAGGAGCCACTTCACCACGTGGTGCTCCTCCAGCGACTCCAGCGCGAGCGCCTCCTTGCTGTGGATCCGCTCGCGCACCGCCGGATAGAGGAACATCTCCTCGATGGCGGCGTGCCGCGCGAGCGCGTCGATGATCCGATCGACCACCCGCCCCTTCTGTGCGCGGTTGCCGCGGCCGAGCCGCTCGAAGCGCTTGAACAGGGCCTCCACCTCGCGGTGGTCCTTCTGGAGTAGCGAGATCGCGTCCATGCCGGTGTCCTTCCCGGCATTCGAGATCGGCATCGTCGCGCGCGGCCGCCATCGTGCCCCGGGGCGCGCTGTTCCGCAGTGGACGTCCTCCGCTCACTCTCCCTTTGCCGTCCCCAACGGTCCGTGGGGCGGTTCGACTTTCTCACCGGTCTTTGTGCCGAGGCCCGTGGGTTCCTCCATGCGCATCCGCTCCAGCGGGCTCGTGGCGGTCCCGTTCCAGTGGCGGGGCGCGGGCGGAAGCCGTTCGCTCTGGTACTTCGCGCGGTCGATCTTCGCCTCCTCCAGATCCTTCGCGCTCAACGGGAGCTCGCCGCTGCCGGTCCGCGCCACGCGCAGCTTCCCGTTCGGGGTGAGGCCTTCCACTTCGTCCCAGCCGATCCGATAGCGCCGCCGCAGCAGCAACCCGGTCGAGGCGACCACGCCATCCGGCCCGGTGGAGATCACCCTGCCCAGCCGCTGCCCGTCCCGGCCGATGATCCGCATCCTGGGGTGGATGTCGGTCCGCTCCATCTGGCTCACCTCCTGTCTTTACGGTGTGCACGGCCGCCCGCGGACGCGGCCCGAATCGGGCATGCGGTTGCTTTGGCGCGCGACCGCTCGGCACGGCGCCGCTTGACGCCCGGTCGCCGGCATGGGACATGGCCCCACGATTTTGAGAGTGATTTGCAAAATCGTGATGGCGGCCGTGGGCGCTGCGGCCCTGGCCTCCGGGTGCGTCGGCGTGCCACACCCGGACGCGGCGGACGTCGAGCGGGCGCAGACCCGGTGGCCGGGGACGGATCAGGCCACGCTCGAGGCCGGTCGCCGGCTCTACGTCCAGAAGTGCTCCGCCTGCCATACGCTCTACCCGCCCGGGAGCCACACGCCTGAGCAGTGGCCGGCCATCGTCGCGGAGATGGGCGCGGAAGCCGGCATCCGCCCGGAGGATCAGGCGTTGATCGAAGAATTCCTGGTCACGATCTCCGGGCGGCCCAATCCGTCGCCCTGACGCGCGAGCGTCCGTGCGTGCCACCTCGCCGCGCGAAGATCGTGGTAGGCAGAGGCCGCCGTGGACCCCATCTCGATCCACTTTCACGAAATCGCCCTCAAGGGGAAGAACCGCGCCAACTTCGAGCGCCGGCTCCAGGCCAACCTGCAGGCCGCGCTCGGGCCGCTGGGGCGGATCAAGGTCGTCCGCCACCCGGGCGGGCTGTTGATCGACGGCGACGCGGACCCGGCCGAGGTGGTCGCCCGCGCGCGCGAGGTGTGCGGGGTGGCGTACGCGATGCGGGTGAAGCGTCATCCGCAGGACGATCTCGAGGGCGTGGCGCGCACCATCGTGGAGGCGATCCGCCGCGAGCAGCCGTCGAGCTTCCGGATCACCTCGCGCCGGCGGGACAAGTCATACGACCTCACCTCGGAGCGGGTGAACCAGGTGCTCGGGAAGATGGTGAAGGACGCCACCGGGGTGCCGGTGCGGCTGAACGGCGCGGCGCTCGAGGCGTTTGTCGTGGTCATGGACGGCCAGACCCTGGTGGGCACCGAGAAGATCAAGGCAGTGGGCGGGCTCCCGGTGGGGACTGCGGGCCGCGTGACCGCGCTGTTGTCCGGCGGGATCGACTCGCCGGTGGCCGCCTGGCGGATGATGAAGCGCGGCTGCAGCGTGGACTTCGTCCACTTCCACAGCTACCCGCGCGTCGATCGCGCCACCATCGAGAAGGCCGAGGAGCTGGTGGAGCGGCTGACCCGGTGGCAGTACCGCTCGAAGTTGTTCCTGGTGCCGTTGCTGGAGATCCAGACCGCCGCCCGGCTGCAGGCGCCCGAGAAGCTGCGCGTCCTTCTGTACCGGCGGTTCATGGTGCGGATCGCTCAGAAGATCGCCGAACGGCGCCGGTCGCGCGCCCTGGTCACCGGGGAGAGCGTGGGCCAGGTCGCGTCGCAGACCTTGCAGAACATCGCCGCGGTGGACGCGGTGGCGAAGATGCCGGTGCTCCGGCCACTGTGCGGCATGGATAAGCAGGAGATCGTCGATCAGGCGAAGCAGCTGGGCACCTTCGAGATCTCGATCCAGCCGGACCAGGACTGCTGCCAGCTGTTTCTGCCGAAGCACCCGGCGGTGGCCTCGTCCGACGCGGAGTGCGCCGAGGCGGAGAAGGCGATGGACGTGGACGGGCTGGTGGCGCGCGCGCTGGCCGCGACCGAGCGGCTGACGTTCCGCTGGCCCGCCGAGTCCGCCGCCGCGGCCGCCTGAGGGGCCGCTACCGCTTGCGGGCGCGCGGCTTCTTCGGAGCAGGCGCGGGAGAGAGCTCCCGCGTCATCTCCACCATGGTGGGGCGGAAGCCGCACCGCGCGAACAGGTTCTGCGCCGACTTGTTGGGCCAGGCGCTCATCAGCACCGCCCGCGGCGCTCCGTGCGCCTCGAAGCGGCGCAAAAGCTCCTCCACCAGAAGGCCGCCCACGCCGGCCCGGCGCGCCGGTTCGTCCACCCAGACGTCGACGACCTCGCCGTACCGGTCGAGCAGCCTGTTCCAGTCGCGCCCCTCCAGCCGCCCGTATGCGTAGCCGACAGGGACGTCGCGCTGGTCCACCGCCACCAGCACGATCGCCTTCGGGTTCTCCAGCTCGCGGGAGAGCCACCAGCGGTAGCCGTCCTCCACGCCCTCCGGGAGCATGAAGCGGTGCGCGTCGAAGTCGTGGTGCAGACGCGCGAGCGCTGCGCCCATGCGCCCGAGCGCCGCGGTGTCGCGTGGCTCTGCGGTTCGAACGGTGTATGCCATGAGCAGGGGTGACGCGCATAGCACCGGCGCGGGCGAGCGCACCGGAGAAGTGGCGCGGATGTACGGAAACCGGCGGTCCGCGCGTCGCATCAGCGGGTGCTGACGCCCGCGGAGGCAGGATAGTGTCCGAAGCGCCTCATGACCGATCCCGCACCGCGACTACTCAGCGACATCGTGCCGCTCCTCCGGAGCGACCTCTCGATCGCGCTCAAGCCCGACTCGCCCGGGCTGTATGAGGTCGGCCGGCGCGGCGATTCGCGCACCTTCACGATGTACGACTTCGAGGTGTCGATCGCTCGGATGCTGAACGGGCGCCGCACGGTCGCCGAGCTGATCGAATCGGCCGCGCGGATCGGCATCCCGGTGTCGCTGGAGAGCTTCCAGAAGTTCGTCCGTCAACTCGAGGCGTACGGGTTCCTCACCGAGGCCGAGGCGGAGCCGCCGCTCGCGGAGGACGAAGCGACCTGGGTCCCCCGCGCGGAGTGGAAGCCGGAGGTGCGCGAGCTCTTCCAGTCCGCGCTCCGCACCTTCCGCAAGAACTGGCTGGTGGAGGCGCGCGGCTATCTCGAGGCGCTGTTGCAGATCTCGCCGGAGGTGTCGGAGGCGATCGAGCTGCTGGCGCGGATTGAGGAGCGGATCGACGCGGGAGACGCTGCTTTGCCGCAGCCCACGTTCGAGGAGCTCCACGCGCCCGACGTGCTGGCGTCACAGAGCGCCGCAGCCTCCACGGCGAGCGCGCCGGGCGCGACGTCGGCAATGGCTGCGGGGACCCGACCGGGCACCGTGGGGACCGGCGCATCTGCCGCCGCGCACGTGTCAGGTTCGCTGGGTGAGGCGAACGGGGGCGCGACGGCGGGCGGCGGATGGCCGGCGGCTGACGAAGAGTCCGCCGCCGCTCCGGAGGCGCTCGGCGATGGGGCAGCGTCTGTTCGTCCGGATGCGTCCGGCGTGCCGTCGGCTCATCCGGACGATGCCCTCGAGCCATCCGCCCCATCGCGTCGCAGGCGGTGGCCGCTGGCGATCGCCGCGGGCGTGTTGGTGCTGGCGATGGCAGGCGGGTTGGCGGTCCCGGTCGAAGTCACCGTCACGGCGCCCGTGGAGATCTCCCCGGCGGCGCCACCGTTCGAGCTCACCGCGCCGAAGGATGGGCGGGTGGGCCGACTCCTCGTCGAGCCCGGTGCGTGGGTGGAGCCCGGCGCGGTCGTCGCTGCGTACGAGGACCCCGCGGTGGCCGACAGGTTGAAGGCGATCTCCGATGAGCTCGCGGGGCTCGAGGAACGACTGGCCGTCCTGCGGCGGCGCGCGGAGTCGTCGGCTGCCCGGCGGGCGCGCGCGGCGGAGCAGAAGATGCAGGCGGAGGTGAAGCGGCTGGAGGCTTCGCGCGCGAAGCTGGCGAAGCAGACGCGCGTCGCGAAGATACGGCGGACGCTTGCGGCGCTGGACCGGAAGCTGAAGAAGGCGCGGGCCGAATGGGAGCGGGCGAAGGCGCTTCTGGCGAAGCGGTCGCCACAGGCGGCGATCGACGCTGCTGTGGCGAAGGCGGAGGCGCTCCGGACGGAGCGGTCCACTCTGGAGGCCGCGCGCGCGGCGCTCAAGCTCGATGCCGGCGCGGCGGGCACGTTCGCCCCCGCCATCCAGCCGGGTGCGGCGGTGAAGACGGGTGAGGTGATCGCCCGGATCGAGGATCCGCGGACACTCGCGGCGCAGATCGACCTTCGTGGCGTGCAGACCGGACGGCTTGCGCCGGGACAGCGCGTGACGCTGCGGTTCGGCGAGCACCTCGCGCACCGCGTGGAGGCGGTCCTCACCCGGGTGGGCACGGCCGATGCGACGGCGACGGTCGAAAATCCGCGGCGCGCGTTTCCGTCGCACGCGCGCGGGGAGGCGGTGCTGCCGGGCGGCCGGCGTCCGTGGCTGACGCGGGTCTTCGCGGACTGAAGTCGCCGGGCTTCACGCGGTGGGGGCGGGCAGCGGCGCCTCCAGCGAGAGCTCGCGGACCTGATCCTCGAACCGGATCTTCAGCGCCGGGCGCTTCGGGTGCGATCGGGAAGGAGGCGGACCGGACCGAGCTCCCGCCGGCTTCGACGACCGAGAGCGTGGCGAGGAAGTCGCCGATGTGCTCGGGGCGGACCTTGAACTCGACCCGGTCGCGGTCCACGGTGCCGGCGCGTTCGAAGTAGGCGACGCCGTTCCGGTAGACGACCACGCGTTTGAGCGGGAGCGCGTCGGACTCCACGGCGGGGCCGTGGGCGCAGCCGGCGGCGAACAGGGCGATCGACAGGGGAAGAAGGAGAGGGCGCATGACGGGCCTCAGCGTACTGGAGCCGTGATGGTCCATGCTGCCTTCGACGTCCGGCGGGGGTTCGACGGTTCCAAGCGGCGCGCGATTCGTTGTGGCTTCATCGGACGCCGCATCTCGCGGGTTGTCCGGGCCGCGTGCGACGGCGCGTGTCGCAATTGGCTATAACGACTTCCCCGGCGCTGACTTGCGGAGACTTTTGAATCTGTGGCCTTGTGCGCCGTTCTTTTCACACCCTCTCGTCGCGAGGGGTTGTGTCACGAGCCTCGTCTTGACCCGGGAAAGAGCCATGAAACTGAGTCGCCTCGTAGCCCTCGTTGCCGCCCTCGCCGCGCCGGCGGCCTTCGCCACGCACCCGACCCTGCCCATCAATCTCACCCAGAAGGTGAACGGCGTCTCAATCCCGGTGGGAGGGAACGTCAACGCGGGCAGCACGATCACCCTCACCGCGGACAACACCTCGGACACCTGCGGCAGCGGCTACCGGATGGAGTTCGAGATCCGTCCGATCGGCACGTCCTTCAGCAACACCCCGACGCACTTCTCGTCGCCGTACAGCCCGGCCTGCACGACCACCGGCAACACCGGCACCGCGACCGTCAGCGGGCTTTCCGCCGGCACGTACCACTGGCAGGTGCGCCTCAACACCGGCTTCGGCACGTCGAGCTGGGTCGGTTTCAACAGCGGCGCGATCGCCTTCATCGTCGCCGGCGCCACGGTCGCACCCACCAGCCTGAGCTTCGGCAACGTCAAGGTTGGCACCACCAGCCCGTCGCAGTCGGTCACCTTCACCAACAACGGCTCCACTCCGGTGACCTTCACCAGCGCGAGCGCCACCGCGCCCTTCGTGGTGGACAACGCACCGGCGCCGGGGACGTCGGTTCCCGCGGGCGGCAGCGCCATCATCTCTGTGGCCGCGGCGCCCACCGCCACCGGGCCGGTCTCCGGCACGCTCACCATCACCACCTCGGCCCCCAATAGCCCGCACACCGTCTCGCTCTCGGTGAACGGATCCGCGCCGCTCATCTCCGTCACGCCGAGCTCGGTGAACTTTGGCGACTCGGGCATCAACGCCACGCCGGGTCAAAAGACCATCATCATCACCAACTCCGGCAACGTGCCGCTCACCATCGCCAACGGGATCGCCACCTCGCCGTTCGGTGCGCCGCCCATGGCCGGCGACACGATCGCGGCGGGCGGCAGCAAGACGTACACGCTGACCTTCTCGCCCACGGTGCTCGGGCCGGCCACCGGGACGCTGACCATCACCAGCGACTCGCCCTTGTCGCCCACCGTGGTGCAGCTGGCGGGCAACGGGGTGGAGCCGCACCTTGCGCTCAGCAACACGTTGATCGCCTTCCCGGACACTGTCGTCGGCGCGACCAGCGTCTCGTCGACGATCACCGCCACCAACACCGGCAGCGGCTCACTCCACATCTTCCCGCCCACCATCAGCAGCCCGTTCACCACTACGCTCGCCGAGACCACCATCCCCGAGGGAGGCAGCACCACCTTCACCATCACCTTCGCGCCCACGGCGCCCGGGCCCATCACCGGATCGATCGTCGTGGTGAGCGACGACGCCGATGGGCCGCACACCATCAACCTCGCCGGCACCGCGCGGGCGCCGAAGCTGGCCGCGGCGCCCGTCAGCGTCTCCTTCGGTTCGGTGGCGCTGGGTGTGCCGCAGAACCAGGTGCTGACGCTCACCAACGCCGGTGACGCCGCGGTGACCGTCTTGAGCGCGACCCTCTCCGGCAGCGCCGCGTCCGACTACAGCCTCGTGGGCGCGCCCGCCACGCCGTTCTCCATCCCCGCCAACGGCGGCTCGTTGCAGCTCACGGTGAGGTTCCTGCCCACCGGCGTTGGCGCGCGGTCCGCGACGCTGACCTTCGCCAGCAACGCCTGGCCCAACGGCACCGTCACCGTTCCGTTGAGCGGCAGCGGCGATGGCGCGATGGCGGCGATCAACCCCACCTCGCTCAACTTCACCCAGGTGAACCTGGGCGCCTCCGCCGTCCGCACCTTCAACATCACCAACTCCGGCAACCAGCCGCTCGTGGTGAGCGGGATCTCCTTCTCCGGCAGCGCCGCCGTGGACTTCTCCACACCGCAGACCACGCCGTTCACCGTGACGGCCGGCGCGTCGCAGACGGTGACCATCCAGTTCAACCCCACCCTGGTCGGTCAGCGGAACGCCACCGCCACCGTCGCCTCGAACGATCCGCTCAACCCCGGGCTGCAGGTATCGCTCGCGGGTGAGGGCATCGCGCCCAACATCTCCGCCTCGCCGCTGTCGCTGAACTTCGGGCAGGTGCGCGTGGGGCAGCAGGCGCAGCTGCCGGTCACCGTGCAGAACTCCGGCTCCGGACCGCTCACCATCAGCGGGCTGACCTTCACCGGGAGCGACGCGTCCCGCTTCAGCTACGCGAACGTGGGGACGCCGTTCACCATCCCGGCCGGTGGCGCGCCCCAGACCTTCCAGGTGGTGTTCACGCCGAACGCGGTGGGCATCGCGAGCGCGAACCTGGTGATCGCCTCCGACGACCCGGACACCAAGAGCCTGCAGATCCCCGTGACCGGCGAAGGCATCGCCCCGGGCATCAGCGTGTCGGCGACCTCCCTCAACTTCGGCGGGCAGTTCGTCAACCGCACCTCAGCACCGCGCACCTTCGAGATCTCCAACAACGGCTCGGCGCCGCTGCAGGTCTTCTCGCTGTCCATCACCGGCGCGGCGTCCACCTCCTTCACGGTGGTGCAGCCCTCGACGCCGTTCACCGTGCTCCCGAACAGCAAGCAGACCGTGGGTGTGACACTGACGCCCAAAAATGCAGGCGAACTCTCCGGGCGCCTCTTCATCCAGAACGACGCTCCCAACGGCGCCATGGCGCACGTCGACCTTATCGGCCTCGGCATGACCGAGGCGTTCACGGTGAGCCCGCTCACCGTGGACTTCGGCACCGTGAAGGCCGGGCAGACCAGCGATACGGTCAACGTCGTCCTGCAGAACCAGACCGCGGACAACCTGCCGCTCGCGCCAGCGGTCATCACCGGCGCCAACGCCAGCGACTTCAAGGTGCTCCCGGTGCCGGGCTCCATCGGCCCCGGGGAGACGATCAACGCGGTGGTGACCTACACCCCGGCCGCCGCCGGCACGCACACCGCCGAGCTGCACCTGGCCTCCACCGACGCGCAGATCCCGATGGCGGTGGTGCTGCTCACCGGGAACTCGGTCTCGCGGATCCTGGAGGCCTCGCCGTCGGCGGTCGACTTCGGGCTGGTGCCCAAAGGCAAGACGGTCCAGCAGCTGGTGCAGATCTCCAACAAGACCAGCAAGACGATCACCATCGTCGGAGTGAGCTCGACCTCGCCCGAGTTCACTGTGGAGGCCTCGGGCCTCGGGCCGGTGGAGGCTAACCGGTCCATCCAGCTGCCGGTGAACTTCACGCCCGCGGCCGAGCACCTGGCGATCGGCACGCTCGGGATCAACATCGAAGGGGCGCCGGCGGGCTCGACCGAGCTCACCATCGCGGTGAGTGGCACCGGGACGAAGGCGGAAGAGGTCGCCCAGGGCTGCGCCGTGGGCGGCGCGGTGCCGCTGTGGTCCCTCATGGCGCTGGCCGGCGCCGCGTTCCTCCGCCGCCGCCGCGCCGCGCGCTGATTCACCGCGTACCGCGGGACTGAAACCGGAGCCCGGAGCGTCGACAGCGCTCCGGGCTCTGCTATGTGCGCGCCCATGGTCGCCCGCTCCAACGACACCGAGTTTCAGATCACCGTGCACCGCCCGGAGCGAATCATCGAGGTCCGTTACCCCGCGCGCCCGAACCGCGCGTCGCTGGACCGCTACGCGCAGGCGATCCGCGAGGCGATCCGCTCCATGAACGGGACGTGGAAGTGCCTCGTCGATCAATCGGCGCTCCTGGTGGTGCCGCCAGAGCTCACCCTGCCCATCGCCGAATTGAACCGTTGGGCGATGGATCACGGGATGGAGATCACCGCGCGCGTGGTGCGGCCGAGCGCCATCAGCGAGATGCAGGCGCGCCGGATCTTCCGGGAGGGCGGACTCGAGGATCGCGCCTCGCTGTACACCTCCCGTGACGAAGCGTGGCGCTCGCTCTCGGCGCCATCGAATCGCTTGCCCGACCCGTAGACCCGACGCAGACTCGCGCGCAAATGAAGACTCGCCTGATGCAGGGCGCCCTGGCGGCACTGTTGGCCGTGGGCGTGGCCGGGTGTGGCAAGACCGATGCGATCTCCGGGCTGGACGGAGGGGCCGACACGGACGGCGGCGTGTGCCTCGATGGTGGCTGCGCCGAACCCGACTGCGCGGATGGAGTGAAGAACGGCGCGGAGACCGACCTCGACTGCGGTGGGCCGTGCGCTCCGTGCGCCACCGGGGCTGGGTGCCAGGCGCCGGAGGATTGCCAGAGCTCGCTGTGTCTGACCGGCGTGTGCTCGGTGCCCAGCTGCATGGACGGTGTCCGCGACGGGACCGAGACCGACGTGGACTGCGGCGGCGGCCAGTGTCCGCCCTGCGGGTTCATGCACGGCTGTTCCGTCGACGCGGACTGCGCGAATGCGCTGGCCTGCGGACCGGAGAAGACCTGTGGCGGCTGCGTCGAAGGGTTCGCCGACTGCGACGGCGATCCTTCGCAGAACGGCTGCGAGGTCGACACCCGCACCGACGCTCAGAACTGCGGCGCGTGCGGCGTGGTGTGCCCGGACATGAACGTGATGGACCCTGCCTGCGTCGAAGGCGTGTGCGGAGGGAGCTGCGAAGGCGGCTTCGCGGACTGCGACGGGGACTTCGCCGGGACGGGCTGCGAGGTGGACACCACCTCTGACGTCCACCACTGCGGCGGATGCGGAATCGACTGCGACGCACAGATCCCGAACGCCGTCACCTCCTGCGCGAGCAGTACCTGTGCGCTCGTCGGCTGTCAGCCCGGGTACTACGACCTCGACGGCGTGCTCACCAACGGCTGCGAGTACGCCTGCACCTTCCAGAGCAGCAACGACCTCCCGGACGACGGCTTCGTGGACGCGAACTGTGACGGCGTGGACGGTGACATGGCCGACGCCGTGTTCGTCTCCACCGTCAACGGGCGGGACGACAACCCCGGCACGCGCGCGGCGCCGGTGAAGACCATTGGGGAAGGCATCGCCCTGGCCGTCGCGAACGGGCGTCACCAGGTGCTGGTAAACAGCGGCACCTACCTGGAGCAGGTCGTTCTCCACAGCGGCGTCTCCCTCTACGGTGGGTACGACCTTTTGTGGGTGCGCGGGACAGGGAACGTCCCTTTCATCACCAGCAACACGGCCGCCTCCGGGCGCATCACCGCGGTGGAGGGCGTCAACGTCCTTCAGCCCACCACCGTCGACGGCTTCAAGATCGCCACCTCGAGCGCGCTGTTCCCCGGCGGCGACGTGTTCAGCGTGTACTGCGACAACTGCCCGGGGCTGGACCTGCGGAACAACGTCATCACTGCCGGTGACGGTGGTCCCGGCTCTGCGGGCCTGGACGGCGACCCCGGGACAGCGGGCACGCAAGGCGGGCCCGGCGGCCCGGGGGCCTGCGACAAGGCCGGACCCGGCGGGCCGGGCGGCGCCATCGGTGGCTCGGCGTGCGGCGGGTTCGGTGGCCCCGGCGGCGCCGGCGGGTTCTACGGAATGAACCCCGGCATGCCGGGACAGATCGCAGTGGGCGGTGCCCCCGGAGGGCCGGCCGGGGCGGGCGGCCCGGTCGGCCAGCCCGGCGGTAACGGCTCCAACGGAGCCCCCGGCGCTCCGGGCGCTCCTGGCGCGGGCGGCAGCGGCGGCTCGATTGTCGCCGGCAACTTCTTGAGTACCGCGGGAGCTCCGGGCGGAGCGGGCGCTGACGGAAACGGCGGTGGGGGCGGAGG
>JADGHL010000014.1 GCA_019686135.1 Myxococcaceae bacterium
GGGCGGGATGGGCGAGGTGTACCTGGCGAAGATCACGGGCGCGGCGGGTTTCGAGAAGCCGTGCATCGTGAAGACGATCCTCCCGTCGCTGTTGAGCGACCGGCAGTTCCTCGACCGCTTCCACCACGAAGCGAAGGTGCTGGTGCACCTGGTCCACTCCAACATCGCTCAGGTCTACGACATGGGCGAGGAGAACGGCTCGTACTTCATGGCGCTGGAGTACGTGGCCGGGGTGGACCTCTCGCAGCTGATGGAGGCCGTGCGCAAGCAGGGCTCGCACATCCCGATCCCGATCGCCCTCTACATCGGCGCGCGGATCGCCGAGGGCCTGGGCTACGCGCACCGCAAGACCGCGCCGGATGGGACGCCGCTGGGGATCGTCCACCGCGACGTCTCGCCGCACAACGTGATGGTCGGCTACGAGGGCGAGGTGAAGGTGATCGACTTCGGGCTGGCGCGCTCTGCCGCCCGCAGCCGCTACACCCTGCCCGCCACGGTGATGGGGAAGCTGGGCTACATGTCCCCGGAGCAGGCGCGCGCCGAGCCGCTCGATCACCGCACCGACATCTACTCGTGCGGCCTGGTGATGTGGGAGATGCTGGCCGGCCGGAGCGCGTTCAACGCGGGCACCATCGGCGAGATGATGGCGGCGATGGCCAACCCGCAGCTGCCGCCGCTGCGCGAGCTGCGCCCGGAGATCGACCCGGCGCTCGAGGCGGTGGTGGCGCAGGCGCTGGCGCCGGATCCCGCGCTCCGCTACACGCGCGCAGACGAGTTCTCGCGAAAGCTCTCCGAGCAGCTGCTCCGGACCGGATCGTCGATCGGCGCGGAGGAGGTCGGGCAATACGTCCGCACCGCGTGCCCCGAGGCGTTCGCCGAGCAGCGCAAGCTGATCTCCCGGCTCTCCACCGTCTCCACGTTGAAGCGGACGCCGATCCCGCTCAACGAGATGAGCTCGCCACCCGTGCCGTCGACTCCGCCGGGTTCGGATGCGGACGGCTTCGCCGCAACCCACGTCGCCTCGCTCACCAGCGCGGAGGCGGCGGCGGTGAAGGGTTCGCGCGTGCCGTGGATCGTCGCGGGCGTCTCGCTCGCGCTGCTGCTCTGCGGCGGCGGCGTCTTGGCGTGGCGGTTGATGCAGGAGCGCGCATCCACGAACGCACCCACGCCAGCGCCGTCTCCAGCCGCCACAGCGACCGCCCTGGCACCTCCCGCAGCCGAACCGCCGTCGCCTGCTCCCGCTCCCGCTCCGGCGGAGGCGCCCACGGCTCCCACGACCGCGGCCGAGCCAGCACCTGCGGCGCATGAGGAGAAGTCGGCGGCAAACGACGAGCGGGCGACCGAGGTCGAAGCGGCGAGCGCGCATCGTCGGACCGCAGCCGACGTGGAGCTCGTCGAGGACGTGACGGTGCGCCCGCTGATCGTCGATCACTCGGGCACGTATATCCGGGCTGGCGCGGTGGATGGGTTGACCGAGGGAACGGTGCTCAAGGTCGTGGGCAAACCGAAGGAAGGCGGCAAGCGGCGCGTGTTCGGCACCGCCACGGTGCTGGCCGTGAAGCCGAATCTGTCCCGCGTTGCGCTGGACCATGCGGCGAAGCGCGCGCGCGGCGCGAAGTTCGTCGCGCTCCCCTCCGCGCCGGTGAAGCCCGCGGTCGAGGTCGTGCGCAAATCCGAGGAGACGCCCGCCTCTCCAGCACCCGCGGTGGCAGTCACGGAGCCTTCACCGCCGAATGCCCCGGCAGCTCCTGCCCAGACCGCCCCGACGGAGAAGCCGCCCGCGACGACGCCACCCGCGCCCGAGCCGCCCGCGCCGCCGAAGCCTGCGAAGCGGGAGCTTTACGGACGGATCACCGTCGGCGGCTCGCTCCTTGGCAAACACCTGGTGATCCACAACGCGGACTCCATCTCCTGGACCGGGTGCATGGTGTTCATCCGCGAGGACGGCAAGTACCCGGCGAAGTACGCCGCGGGCGCGCCGATCCCCGCCGGAGGTACGCAAGAGATCCCGCTCAATCGCTTCCACCGCGATCCGACCGCGCGCATGGTCGCGCCGAACATGGTGGGCATCACCTGCAACGAGGGGAGCGTCGACCTGCCGGCAAGGTGGTGAGCGCTCGCGCTCCTCCGGTCGCGCTGGACCCCTTCCACCCTGAAGTCGAGCATCGCTCTGTGCTCGAGGACACCCCGCCTGCGGCGCTGCAGCGGTACGTGGAGTTGCTGCGTTCGATGACGCCGGAGCCGCGCGCGCGCCACGCTCGGGATGTGCCGCGGCGTCCGGCGCGCGGTGATCCTCGGGATCCGCGCCCAGCATCCGGACATCGGCGATGAGGAGCTTCGCGTCTGCCTGATGGTCCGCCTGTACGGCCGAAGTGAAGCCCTCCGCGTCTTCGATCATGTGCCCGATGACGCCTGCTGATCTCCCGGATGTCTACGAGGTCGCGTGGCGCGTCGGCTCGGCGGTCGAGGCGTTGTCGATCCCCTACTTCCTCGGCGGGTCGCTCGCCTCCTCCTCGACTTCGTCGTCGATCTTCCGATCGCACTCATCCCCGACCTCGCACGAACGCTCGGCCCCGACTTCGAGGTCGATCAGGAGGCGCTCGCCGACGCAATTCGGCGGCGGAGCTCCTGGAACATCTACTTCCTGCCCTCCGTTTAGATACGGCTCCGCTCCCACGTCGTTGTTGGAAAGAATCACGTGCTCGGCAGACAGAAGCACAGCACCGACAGCCGCGCGACGGGCTTCGAGTACAGGCGTTTCGCAAACCGATAACGTAGATGGCACCGAGACCGAAGGAGAGGAGCCCGGGCAACCTGTAGGAGAACGCAGACACAAGGAACGCGCGGAACGACAGCGCGATCATCCAGAACGGACAGTGGAGCTTGTCCAGCCAGTCCCTTCCGCGTGCGTACAGGTTCAGGGAATCACCGCTCTCCGCCATCCGGCGCCCAAATCGCAGCGTAGAGCGCCGCGTCGGGTTCCATCACTGTGTTCCATCACTGTGGTGAAGATCCCGCTCAGGTTCGCGAGGACTGCGATCACCAGAAACCAGCGAAAGTGCTGGTCAAGCCATGCACTCCACGTCGAGTCTTCGAACGGCCGCGCTAAGAATGACAAGGCGGAACAGGATAGCGGGGGTGGGCGCAGGCGCAGCGCGTCGGCCCATCGGCGCCGCACACCTGCTCACCCGCGTGCGCGATCCGGGACGAGGGAGAGCATCCTGCGCCCGCGACCGGCTTCATTCTGGATGCCGGCCGCGACGTCGACAGGGACGGACCTCCGCGATCTGCCCGGCGCGGCCGGACCACCAGGCGCCGCCGGCTGCTCGTGGACCGCGGGATTGCGACACCGACGCTGCTCGGGCTCACGCCTCGCGCCATGGAACCGGTCGAGGTACTCGCCCGTCGAGTGAGCACTGCCGCCGCGGTCTCTGTCACGCGCGCGCCCGGGCGTGCAGAGGGCGCGAGCCGAGCCCGGCCGGTGGTGAGTAGCGGCCGGTCCCGCTTCGCTCGGCAGATGCGCACGGTCACGGTGGGAGGCGTGATGGCCGCGAACCTCATCCGTTTCGCAGCGCTGGTGGGCATCGTGCTGTTGATGTTCTCCGAGGGTCTGCACATCGAGCGGGGCGAGCTGCGCTTCGTGCTTCGCCGGCCCGGGCTGGCGGCGCGTTCGGTGCTCGCCAGCGTAGTCCTCGTCCCGGCGGCGGCCTGGGTCTGCGCGGTGGTCTTCCGTCCTCCGGCCCCGGTGCAGGTGGGGCTGGCGATCCTCGCGGCGTCGCCTCTCTGCCCGTTCGTCTTCGAGAAGATCGCACGCGCAGAGGGCGACCGGGTGTTCGCCCGGAGCCTGCACGTCGTGCTGGCGATCGTCGCCATCGTCTCCACGCCGCTCGCGCTCGCCGGGCTGGGCCGGAGCCTCGCGCTGCCGCTCCACTTCCCGGTCTTCAGAACCGCGATCCAGGTGCTGCTGACCGTGCTCGCACCGATTCTCGCCGGCGTGGTGACGTATCGCTTCTCGCCAAAGCGGGCAGCGCGGGTCCGCGAACCGCTCGAAAAGGTGGCGCTCGGGGCCATCGTGCTGGCGTTCGTCCCGGTCCTGACCCTGCGCATCCGGGTCTTCACCGAGCTCGGGCCGGGCGGCTACCTCGCCTTCGTAGGAATGGTCATCCTGTCGCTGGCGATCGGACACACGCTCGCGGGGCGCGACGAACGGCGGCGCACCACGCTGGCGCTCGAGTCCGCCGCGCGGAACCCGGGGCTCGCGCTGGCGATCGCCGCGGTCGACTTTCCCGGCGCGCACCCGGCCGCGGTGCTTTTGCCGTGGCTCGCGGTGTTCGTCCTCGTCACCGGCCTCTATGGTGCGGTCCGCCGTCGCACCACGACGTCCGCCCGCGCGCTCCGCCCGCCGGCACGTTGATTCGGCCGAAGCTCATGCGCCACGCGTCAGCGCGCGAGCGACGATCTGCAGGAACTTTTAGTCGAGCACCAGCCGCGGCACGACCGGCAGGGCGAAGGCGGCGAGGAAGACCCTCAGATGCGCGCGGTGCCCCCACGGGAACCAGCGCATCTTCGAAGCTGCCTCGTAGGCGCTGATGATGTCCGCCTGGGTGGACATGTCCTCGGCGCCGAGCGGGGAAGCGCTCGGGCGGATCGCGAAACCAGCGCGCTTCGAAGTCGCGGCCGTGCTCGGCGATCAGCCGGGAGAAGCGCGCCTCGCCTCTGCGGCCCCGGACAGGAGTGCTCGGGCGGGTCGGGCGTGCTGACGTGTCACACGGGGCTCTCCAACTGCAACGGCGTCTGCGTCGGCCTTCAGCGGGATACGCCAACTGCGGCACAGGCGGAAACGCGTGCGACGCGGGCGAGGTCTGTTCCGCCGGCACGCGCGCGCTGTCGCTGGTCGTCGGGCTTCGCACCGTAGGGCGCGCCGATCGAACGAAACGCCTGCGATCTCAAAGCCTCTTCGCTCGACGCGACGGGGGTTCGCAGATCAGCGGCTGTGCTGGCACACCACCGTGGGCAAACTGGACGCCGGCTTCCGTTGCGGCGCCCTGGACTTCCTCGCCGGCTCCGACTGGGAGCGGGTCCTCTTCCAGGCCGACTGAGCGCCGCTACGCCTCGTTCTTCCGCGCCGGCTCGATCCCGGCGCGGCGGCCGAGTTCGCGGCGCAACAGCGCGACGCGCTCCACCTGGCCCTTCGCGGGGAAGCGCTCGTAGAAGCCTTCGACCCGGAAGTCCCGCTGGAGCTCCTCCCACGGCGCGAGCCTCTTCGCCCAGCGCTGGACCCGGTCTTCGGGCTCTCCTGCGTCGGCCTTCGCGAGATCGAAGCAGACGCGGAGCATCGCCTTCAGCGTCACCGGGCGGGTCACCATGTAGCCCGGGTGCCCCCACGCATCGCCCCAGGCACGTTCGGCGGCCTTAAGGAAGTCGCGGACGACCTCGTAGCGCTTACGCGCCTGGGCCTGGGTGGCCTCGGTCACCTTCGCGTCGGAGACCCAGCGGTGCAGCTCGTTGAAGAGCTCCGCCTGGAGGATCCACTTCTCCTGCTTCGAGATGAACGCCGCGACCTCGTCCTCCGGCGGGACCTCCTCGGCGGCGATCCGATCGCCCTCGGCGTAGAAGCGGCTGATGACGCGCACCCGCTCGAGCAGGTCCTCCGCGGGATACGCGACCGAAGTAGAAGACACCATCCTTCTGCCGGATCTGCGCAGCGAGCATCTGCCCCTTCAGAGAGGTGGAGAACGCTACCGCCTTGCGCCGCGGATGGGCGGCCTTTCAGGCGTGGCTCTCGGATTTCTGAGGATCTGCGGCGTGTGCGGCGCGCACTCACGGTGCGTCCCTCCTGCGATGACGCGCACCTGACGGGGGGGCACGGGCGGTGCAGGGTGCGTCGCACGGAATGGAGGACGACCCTTGAAGCAAATCCTTTCAGGCTCAGGCGTGGTGGTCGCGGTCGCGATGGTTCTTTCCGGCTGTGGCACCAACCCACTGCTCTGCGCCCAGGTGGCGTGTGACTGCGCACCGCCCATCAACGTGACCGTGCAGAGGGCGGGTGGCGGCGCGATTGCGGATGTCACGCTGGAGGGCGCGGATCTCTCGTCGGCGACGTGCTCCGAGGATGCGGCCCAGGGCAAGACGTTCTGCTTCGCCATCGCGGACGTCGGAACGCATGCGTTCGACGTGAAGGCGCCGGGCTTTGAAACGAAGCACGTGGACGTGACGGTCACCGAGGGCACCAGCACCGGGTGCTGCCAGTGCGCCGGAAGCGACCGCGTCGAGCTGACGCTCGATCCGATGCAGGAGTAGATGCGCGGGCTGGCCGCCCTGGGCTCGACCGAGCCCGTTGCCAGAACGCAAGGCTACGTCCCAGCAGGTTGCAGTCAGGACGGTTGTAGGTGGCGGATAGGTCGAATCGGGGCATTGTTCCGGGCGAAAGGGCGTCAGCCACGCAAGTTGCACCCAGAGAACGGTCGTTGGAGTACCGGATCCGTCGAATGACGCCGGTGGCCGCACCAGCGACGAGGCCTGCGACTGCTGCTCGGGGAGCCAGTGCCCGGCGGGATCGCGCTCCTGTGAGACGGAGCCGGTCCACGTCTGGTCGAAGTCGTACTCTTGCTGACGTCGACCGTCGCTCCGAAAGCTGCTGCTGACCGCGCATGTGGTCGTGTCGATCGGTTGGTTCGGCGCGGCGGCGTCCGTGCTGGCATTGAGCATCGTCGCACTCGCCCGGCCTGGCGGCGCGGGTACGATGTACGAGGCGACGGAGGTCGTCTGGCGCGCGGCGATCGTCCCGTCGAGCCTTTCGGCCCTTCTCACCGGCGTCGTCCAGGCGCTCGCGACGCAGTGGGGCCTGTTCCGCTACTTATGGGTCGCGACCAAGTTGGTCATCACGGTCGCCGCCGTCCTGCTGCTCCTGCTGCACACGCAGTCGATGCTGTCGGAGCTGGTGCGCTCGGCGATCGACGGACAGGTCCAGGGTTACGGCGGGATGTCGCCGCGCGTGCACCTCGTCGTCGCCTCCGGCGGGACACTGGTGCTGCTCTTCGTCACAACGATCCTGTCCATCTTCAAGCCCTGGGGCCGGACCGGGTTGGGCCGTGCATGAATCCTGACCGGCTTCGCGTGCGGCGAGCAGTTCCGGGCGACGAGCCCGTGCTGCGGCGCCTGCGCATCGAAGCGTTGACCGAGGCACCGGAGGCGTTCAGCTCCACGCTCGCCCGTGAAAAGGCGCGCACCGAAGCGGACTGGCGGCGCTGGCTGTCGCCGGGCATCACGCTGCTGCTCGAAGAGGCGGGTGTGGCCCGCGGCCTGGTGGCGGGTGCGCTCGATCGGGACGATGCTCACATCGCGCACCTGATGGCGATGTGGATCGACCCCGCGCTGCGGGGCTCGGGCACCGCCGACCTGTTGGTCCAGGCGCACTTCGACTGGGCGCGCAGCGCCGGCGCGCGCGTGGTGCGACTGGGCGTCATCGACACCAACGCCCGCGCCCGCCGGCTGTACGAGCGCCACGGCTTTCGCGTCACGGGCCCGGGGCCGTTCAGCGCCGACGGACGCCGCGAGATCCACATGGAGCGCCCGCTGGATGAGGCGACGGGGTTGTCGGGAGAGGAGCTTCCATGAACGCGCAGGATTCGGGTTCGCGCCCGGACAACGCGGGCGTCGTGGCACCGCCGCCGGCCCTCTTCGGCACGGCGCTCGCCGCCGGTCTCGTGCTGCACTGGCTTCGGCCGCTGCCTTTCTCCTTCCCGTTCCCGGTGCGCGCGGCCGGTGGGGCGCTGGTCGTCGCAGGCCTCGTCCTCAGTGTCCTGGTGATGCGGCACTTCCGCCGGGCGAACACGCCGGTGGTGCCGTGGGGTGAGACGCGGCGGCTGGTGATCTCCGGTCCCTACCGCTTCAGCCGCAACCCCGACTACCTGGGCCAGGCGTTCATCGTCGCGGGTGTCGGGCTCCTGTTCGGCGCGCTCTGGGTGTTCGTCCTGCTCGTCCCCGCGCTGCTCCTCGTCCGATACGGGGTGATCGCCCGCGAGGAGCGCTACCTGGAGCGGCGCTTCGGTGACGAGTACCGCGCGTTTTGGCGCCGCGTCCGCCGGTGGCTCTAGCCCGGCCGGGCTCGGGCTCAGATCCGCGACAGCCGCGCGGTCCGCTGCAGGCGCTCGAAGCCGGTCTTCACCAGCTCCGACTTCACCGCGGGGTGCTTCGCCATCAGGCGATCGAAGTCCGCCCGCGACAGGCGCAGCAGCGTGCACTTCGTCTTCGCCCGCACCGACGCGGAGACGTCCTTGCGCAAGAGGAGCGAAATCTCCCCGAACACGTCACCCTCGCGCATCGGCGGATAGGGCTTCTCGGTCCCGTCCTCGTTCGGATGGAACGCGGTGCACTCGCCGCGGAGCAGCACGTAGAGCGCTTCGCCCGGCGCGCCGTGGGTGAGCAACATCTCTCCCGCCTCCGCGGTGCGCATCTCGAACGCCTTCGCCAGCTCCTCCCGCGCGGATTCCGGGAGCGCGGCGAACAGCGGGTTCGACCGGAGCACGTTGGCGAGCAGCCGCTCCCGGTAGAACGCGTTCATCACCTCTTCCACGCCGGGGTGGCGGGCGATGATCTCCTGCATCTTCTCGCGCGTGAACTCGAGCACCACGCACTTCGCTGCGGCGGTCACGCTGGCCAGGCGCGGCGCGTCGGTGATGAGGGCAATCTCCCCGAACACGTCGCCCTCTTTCATCTGCGCCACCGCCTTGCGCCCGCCGCCCTCCTGATGGCGCAGCACGTCCACCACGCCCTCGACGATCGCGTACATCGAGGTGCCCACCTCACCCTCGCGGACGATGTCCTCGCCCGGCTCGAAGGTGCGGACCTCCATCCCCTCCAGCACGGCGATGAACTCGTCGCGCTTGAGCGAGGAGAACAGCGGCACGGACGGCAAGCCGCCCGCGGCGGTGGGCTTCGGAAGCTCGACCTCGATCTCCAGCTCGATCTCCGGCGCCGCGGCAGCGGGTGCGGGCGCGGCCGGAGCGGCGGTGAGCGGCTGCGCCGCCGGCGCCTGGGCGAGGCCCTGCTTCTGCGCATAGAGTTCGGCCAGCATCGCCTGGGTGCTGGAGTGCTTCGGGTCGAGCGACAGCACGACCTTGCACGCGGCGATCGCCCTGAGCAGGTGTCCACCCTGCGCGAGCAGCCGGCTCAGCGTCGACCACGCCTTCACCGCCGCGGCGGTGCGGCCGGTCCGCTGCAAAAGCTCGGCGACCTTCTGCCGGACCGCGAGATCGCCCGGCGCGAGCGCCTCGGCCTTCTGGTAGGCCTCGAGCGCGGCGTCGTGTTTTCCCTTCGCAAAGAGCTGCGCCCCTTTGTCCTTCAGCTCCCGGACTGCGTCGGCCATCGTGTGCGGCTCCGCTCCCTACGCGCTGAGCGCACGCACGCGCTCGGCCAGAGACGCTGCGAACAGGCGCCATACCTTGAGCGCAGAGGCCTGGTGGGTGTCGAGGAAGCTCTGGAAGTGGTCACGCGAGATCCGCAGCGCCTCCACCTGGGTCTTCGTCTTCACGTGCGCGGAGGCGGGCTGGTCCTGCAGGAGAGAAATCTCCCCGAGGTACGCGCCGGGCCCGAGCGTGTTGAGCAGCCGGGCGTCGGGGTCGGGGCCGCTGTAGACCTCCACCTCGCCGCGCAAAAGAACCACCAGCCCATCGTTGCGCGCGCCCTTGTGGATGAGCGTCACGCCCGCGGGCGCGGAGATCCGCCGGGCGAGCCGGAAGAGGTCCTTCATGTCCGGCAGCCCGAGCTCGGCGAAGAGCGGAATCGCCTTCAGGTAGCCGTAGCCGTCGCTGGGCGCGGCGTTCTGGGGCGCGGGCGCGGTGGCCACCGGCGCGGCGGCGGATTGCACCTGGCCCTGCAGCATCTTGAGCGCGCGTTCGGCGTCCTCCGGGCGGCCGCATCGGCGCAGAAGCCGCACGACCTCCGACTGGCAGGCGAAGTCCGCGCGCAGCTTCGTCGATGCCTTCATCTCCGCGCCGAGCAGCGCCAGTGCCTTCTTCGGGTGGCCGGCCTCATCGAGCAGCTCGCACGCGCGCAGCACCGCGTCGCGCCGCTGCGGATCGCTCGCGGGGACCGCGAGGAGCTGTTCGAGTTCCGCGTGCGTGTTGCCGAGCGCGCGGTAGGCCTTCGCCGCTTCCATCGGCCGCCCGAGGTGCGCGAGGCACCGCGCCTCCGACTCCCGGTTCCCGGCCTTGCGGTACAGCTCGAGCGCCTCCTCCGCCCGGCCCAGCCGCTCGAGCGCCGCACCCGCGCGCTGGATGTCGCCCGCCTTCACCCACAGCGCCGGCGCGCGCTCGAACTGATCGGCCTTCTCCCAGAGCGCCGCCGCGTCCGCCCACGCGCCGAGGTTCTCGGAGAGCTCTGCGGCGGCGGCGAAGTCACGCGCACGCTTGAAGACCTCCACCAGCGCGCGACGGGTGGCCACCGAGGAGACCTTCGCCTCCTGCAGGAGCTCGTGCCGCCGGGTGTGCGCCGAGTCCTCGTACATCCTCGTGGCGGCATCGATGTCTCCGCGCGCAGCAAGTCTGGCCACCTGCTGGAAGCCATTGCCGCCCGAGGCGACGAACTGTCCGCCTGAGTCGTCTTCGATGAACTCGAACTCCACCGCAAATTCGGCCAAAGGCATTTCCTCCGTGGGCGCGTGACGACGGACCCGAGATATTTGGAGCGCGGAAGCTATCATTCGCCGCCCCGGCGAACAGCGGGAGGGAGGCACGGATGCGGAAGGAACGGCTGGAGGACCTGGGGCTTTTGGCTCGGGGCGGGATGGCGACGGTGCACCGCGCGCGGGATGCGGTGCTGCGGCGGCTGGTGGCGATGAAGCGCCTCGACCCGGAGATCGCCCGCCGCGAGGAGGAGGTGGAGCGCTTCCGCGAGGAGGCCCAGGTCACCGCGCAGCTCGACCACCCGCACATCACGCCGGTCCACGACCTCGGCGTCGACTCCGAGGGGCGGCACTACTTCACCATGCGGCTGGTGGAGGGACGCACGCTCGAGCACATCCTCTCCAACCCCAAGTACGACCCGACCGAACCCTCGCTGCTTTCGCGCACGCTGCAGATCTTCCTCACCGTCTGCGACGCGGTCTCGTTCGCCCACAGCCGCGGCGTCATCCACTGCGACCTCAAGCCGGCGAACGTGATGGTGGGGCCGTGGAGCCAGATCCACGTCATGGACTGGGGCATCGCGCGGCTGCCGGTCGATCGGGGCATCGCGCCCGAGGGCCGCACCGTGACGGTGGCGCGCCAGAAGAAGCGGGTGGAGCCGAAGGGCCGGGTGCTGGGCACCATCGGCTACATGGCGCCGGAGCAGGCGCGCGGAAAGCACGACGAGATCGACGAGCGCACCGACGTGTTCGCGCTCGGCGCCATCCTCTACCGGGCGATCCTCGGCGTGCCCATCTACGGGACCGACGGCAGCCAGGACGAGCTCCTCGCGCGGGCGATGTTCGCGGAGATCACCCCGCCCGAACGCGCCGCCGCCGGCCGGCCCTATCCGCGGAGGCTGATGGCGATCGCGCTGAAGGCGCTGTCGCTGGAAAAGAAGGACCGCCACCCGTCGGTGGAGGCGCTCCACGACGAGGTGGAGTCCTGGCTGCTCGGGGCGGGGCGGCACCCCACACGCACCGTGAAAGCGGGCGAGGCGATCGTCCGCGAGGGCGATCCGGGCGACTGCGCCTTCATCATCACGCGCGGCCGGTGCGTGGTGTGGAAGAACGTCAACGGCCGGCGGCAGACGCTGCGCGAGATGGGCGCGGGCGAGGTGTTCGGGGAGACAGCCATTTTCGCCTCCAAGCGGCGCACCGCCACAGTGGAGGCGCTGGAGGAGACCACCGTCATCGAAGTCAGCCGCGCGTCGCTGGAGGAGGACCTCGGGCGCACGTGGATGATGGGCGACGTGGTGCGCGCGCTGGCGTACCGGTTCCAGGATCTCGACGCGCGCGCGGCGCGGCTGCGGGACTCGGCGGAGGACGGCGCGCTGGAGCGGGCAGTGCTGGCGCACTTCGCGTTCCACGGAGCGCCCTCGGATGTTGCCGGCGAACGGGTGGCGCCGTGGTCACCGCTGCGCGACGCGTGGGCGCGCACGCATGAGCTGGGCATCGACCAGGCGACGGCGGCGCTGGCGGCGTACCCGGGCCTGCGGATCGACGCGGCCGCGGACCGCGTGTACCTGTCGGAGATCCTCGACGAGGAGCTCGACGTCCCGCCGCCACCGCCACCGGAGGAGTAGGAACCGCCCGCACGGAACTTCTCCCCGAGCGTCCGGGATGAGATCCTCCCGCGCCATTCAGGAGCTGCCTTTGTCCTCGAATCCGTCCGACGAGATCACCGCGCCCGCGCTCGGGCCTGACGCGCTGAGCCCCGAAGAAGAAGAGAACGCCATCCTCGCCCGCCGGCTGGAGCAGATCCTCCGCTGGGACATGATCTTCCGCTTCGCCGCCGCGGCGGGCGTGCTCGCGCTGTTCGCGGCGTGGCGCAGCACCGCGCTGCCGATCCTCGCCGCGCTGCTGGTCGGCAACGGCGCGTTGCTGGCGGTCGCGCGGGGGCTGGCGCGCAGCGGCCGACGCGAGGGCGTGTTCCAGCTCGTGGCGGCCGGCGTGGCGGTGCTGGGGACGGCGATCTCCCTCGGCCTGCCGTCGCTTTTGCCGCTCGCGGTCATCCTCGCGCTGTGGCCGGTGGTGGTGGCGCTGCCGTACCTCGGCGGACCGCCGCTCAAGCGGCTGATGATCCTCTGCGTGCTGGTGGCGTTCCTCGACGCCTACGTCGCGTCGACGATCCACTACACGGCCATCCAGGAGCGGTTGCCGGGCTGGGTGCTGCAGGCGCTCGTCATCGCCGGCGTGGCGGGGATGGTGGCGCGGCTGTTCATCATGCTGTGGGACTACAGCGCCCGGCTCACGCGCGCGCTCGACCGGATGCGCGCCTCCAACGAAGCGCTCCGCGAATCCGAGCGCACGCTGGAGGCGAAGGTGGAGGAGCGCACCCGCGAGGTCGCCGAGGCGCGCGATCAGGCGCTGGAGGCCACCCGCGCCAAGAGCGCGTTCCTCGCCAACATGAGCCACGAGCTGCGCACGCCGCTCAACGCCATCATCGGCTACTCCGAGATGCTGATGGAGGAGGCGGAGGAGGAGCAGCTCACCGGGATGATCTCCGACCTCTCGAAGATCCGCGCCGCGGGCAAGCACCTTTTGGCGCTGATCAACGACGTGCTCGACCTCTCGAAGATCGAAGCGGGCCGGATGCAGCTGTCCAACGAGATCTTCCCGGTCAAGCTGGTGATCGCCGAGGTGGAGACGCTGGGGCGCGCGCTGGTCAAGGACGGGGTGCAGCTCATCGTCGATTGTCCGGTCACCACCGGCCAGATGAAGGCCGATCCCACCAAGCTGCGCCAGGCGCTGCTCAACCTGGTCTCCAACGCGGTGAAGT
Source organism: Myxococcaceae bacterium (assembly GCA_019686135.1). Taxonomy (GTDB): domain Bacteria; phylum Myxococcota; class Myxococcia; order Myxococcales; family Myxococcaceae; genus JADGHL01. Next base: position 13,446 of record JADGHL010000014.1, read on the forward strand.
TCACCGAGAAGGGCAGCGTCACGGTGAAGGTGACGCGTCAGGAGAAGCGCCCGGGCGAGGAATTCGACACGATGGTGTTCACGGTCACCGACACGGGGATCGGCATGACGCCCGAGCAGCAGGCGAAGCTGTTCCAGGCCTTCGTGCAGGCGGACAGCTCCACCTCGCGCAAGTACGGCGGCACCGGGCTGGGGCTCACCATCAGCCGCAAGTTCGCGCAGATGATGGGCGGAGACATCACCGTCACCAGTCAGCTCGGCGTGGGCAGCACGTTCACCATGACGCTGCCCACCAACCTCGCCAACAACACCGACCTCACCATGGAGGGCGAGTCGATGCTGACGCTCACCTCTCGCTTCCGCCGGGAGGCGCTGCGCAAGGGCAACGCCAACAGTCAGGTGCTGGTGGTGGACGACGACGCGGCGACGCGCGAGCTGCTCACCCGCTTCTTCTCCCGCGAGGGCTTCCAGGTCACCTGCGCGTCCAACGGCGACGACGGGCTGTACCTGGCGCGGATGCTCAAGCCGGACCTCATCACCCTCGATGTCATCATGCCCGGGATGGACGGCTGGTCCGTGCTGGGGGGGCTGAAGGCGGACCCCGAGCTGGCGCAGATCCCCGTCATCCTCCTCACCATCGAGGACAAGAAGCACGAGGGCCTGGCGCTGGGGGCGGCCGAGTACTTCACCAAGCCGGTGGACTTCGAAAAGCTGGCGCTGGCGATGGAGCGCTACCGCCTGCGCGATCCCGCCCGCGCGCTGGTGGTGGACGACGACGAGGACATGCGCGCGATGCTCCGCCGGATGCTGGAGAAGCACAACTGGACGGTGCTCGAAGCGCAGAACGGCGCCATCGCCCTGGAGCAGGTGGAGACGGTGGAGCCGGACGTCATCCTTCTGGACCTGATGATGCCCACCATGGACGGCTTCGAGTTCGTCGCCGAGCTGCAGAAGCGCCGCGGCCGCCAGCCACCGGTCATGGTGCTCACCGCGCGGACGCTCACCGCCGAGGACCGCGCCCGCCTCTCCGGCGGTGTGACGCGGATCCTCGAGAAGGGTGGGATCGACCAGAAGATCCTCCTCGCCACGCTGCGCGAGCTGGCGACGGACCTGGTGCGCGGGGAGCCGGCGACCATCACCAACACCAACACCGCGAAGACCCAGGTCTCCTAGCGTCCGCCTCACGACGGGAGGTGCGGATGATTCAGATCAAACGGACCTATGACCCGCCCGCGCGCAGCGACGGCCGACGATTCTTGGTGGAGCGGCTCTGGCCGCGCGGAGTGAAGAAGGAGGCGCTGGCGATGGACGGTTGGGCGAAGGAGGTGGCGCCCAGCACGGAGCTCCGCAAGTGGTTCGGCCACCGCCCGGAGCGCTGGGAGGAGTTCCGCCGCCGCTACCGCGCGGAGCTGGACGCGAACCCGGACGCGTGGACGCCCCTGCTGGAGGACGCCCGCCGCGGGACGCTCACCCTGCTCTACAGCGCGCGCGACGAGGCCCACAACGGCGCACTGGTCCTGCGCGACTATCTCTCGGAACGGCTGAAGTCCGGCTCCCGGGCAAAAAAACGCTGAGCTCCGCCGGCACGATTCCCCGCGGCCGCTCCGGCGGTCCGCGCTACGCTCGTCCCTGCCATGCCCAAGGTCCTGCTGGTCGAAGACAATGAGATGAATCGCGACATGCTCTCCCGCCGGTTGATCCGCCGCGGCTTCGAGGTGGAGTTGGCGGTCGACGGTCAGGAGGGCGTGGACAAAGCCAACACCGCGAACGCGGACATCATCCTGCTCGACCTCAGCCTGCCCATCATCGACGGCTGGGAGGTGGCGCGGCGGATCCGCCAAAACCCTGCGCTGAATCAAACGCCGATCCTCGCGCTCACCGCGCACGCGCTCAACGAAGACCGCGACAAGGCGCTGGAGGCCGGCTGCGACGACTACGACACCAAGCCGGTCGAGCTGCCGCGGCTGTTGGAGAAAATCGAGGCGCTATTGGCGAAGAAACGGAGCGCGTAGGCTCCCGGACGCGCCTTCAACGCAACAGTTCGGCGATCCGCGCGCGCGCGCCGGCCGGCACGGACGTGAAGCGCACCAGCCAGCCTCGGTCTTCCGGCTGCTTCACCTTGGCGTAGACGTCGTCCTCGAGCACCGAGCCGTCTTTCCCGGTGAGCCGCAGCCGCACGTCGTCGAACGGCTTGAGCCCCAGCGCCGCGCGCAGCACGCCGCCCTTCTCGCCCACGCGGAGCAGCTCGCCGGGCACCTCCTCCTCCGAGAGAAGCTTCCCCGCCACCGGCGTCAGGCGGATCGGCAAGGGCGCGGGGAGTGACCGGAGCGCATCCTCTTCGCGGGTGACGAAGAGGTTCGCATCCCGCAGCCCGAGTATCTCCCGCACCTCCACCGGATCGGCGAAGCCTTTGGCGTTGAACGTCGTGCCGGGCCCGGTCACCACGTCGGGGCCGGCGCGTTCCACGGTGGCGGTGGTGGCGAGGATCTGCCCGCCGACGCCGAAGGACTCCACGCGCGCGGTGAGGTTCACGTGCCGCCCGACCACGCCGTACTTGGAGCGCTTCATGCTGCCGATGTTCCCGACGATGACCTCGCCGGTGTTCAGCGCGATGCCCATCTCCAGCCCGGGCAGCCCGCGCTCGGCGAGCTGGGCGTTGAGGGTCCCCATCGCCTGCTGCATCGAGATGGCGCAGGCCACGGCGCGGCGGGCGTCGTCCTCGCGGCGCAGCGGCGCGCCGAACAGGACGAGGATGGCGTCGCCGATGAACTCGATGATGGTCCCCTGATGACGGTCAATCACCTCGACCATCACGCCGAGGTACTCGTTGAGCAGCCGCATCACCTCGTCCGGCTCGAGCCGGTCGGCCGCCGAAGTGAACCCCCGCAGATCCGACATGAGGATGGTGACCTCGCGCCGCGTACCGCCCAGGCTGAGGCCTTCTGGCGTCTCCAACAGCGCCTGCACCACGTCCTCGCTCATGAAGCGGCCGAACGCGGACCGGATGAGCCGGTTGCGCGCGTCGAGATCCTGCGCGAGCCGTTCGATCTCCTCCCGCGCCCGCTTGAGCTCGAGCTGGGTCCTAATCCGCGCGAGCACCACGGGGAGATCCAGCGGCTTGGTGACGTAGTCATTGGCGCCGAGCTGCAGCGCCTTGACCACGTCGTCGCTGCGGTCGAGCGCGGTGGCCATCACGACCGGGAGCTCGGCGGCGGAGCGCTGCGCGCGGATCTGCTCCAGCACCTCCAGCCCGCTGATCCCCGGCATCATCACGTCCAGCAGCACCAGGTCGAAGCGTGTGGATTCGATGAGCCTCAGCGCCTCGGATCCGGAGTGGGTCACCGTGACCTGGAAGGCGCGGCGTTCGAGCTGCCGCGAGAGGAAGTCGACGTTGCGCGGCTGGTCGTCCACCACCAGCACGTGCCGCCCGGCGCCGAAGTCGGCCGGCAGGCTGCGCACCGCGGCCGCGCCCTCCTCGGTGCCGGTGATGTCGCGGATGGCGGTCGGCGGTGCGCCGGGATGGGCCGAGGGTTCGTGTGCCGCGTCGTCGAACGAAGCGAGCGGCTTGACCGCGTCCGCGGCGAAGAGCTGCTCAATCAATTCCAGCAGCGTGCGCGCAGCGGCGGTGATCCGCTGGAGGTCCGGCAGAAGCCGCTCCTGACCGAGGTCGGTGACCTCCTCCTGGAGCAGCTCGCTGTAGCCGATGATCTGGTTGAGCGGCGTGCGCAGCTCGTGGCGCAGCTTGCGGCGTCCCGGCAGCGGCGCGGGTGCTCCGCCGCCTTCAGGCGGGGTGGACATGGGCGGACGATCTCACAGGAGCGGCGGCCGGTCACCGGACCGCGCGCGGCCCGGGCGGACCTGCTTCGGAAACAGCTCAACCCGACGCCGGACCCTCCCCGCGGGCCTCCACCGTGCAGGTGCCGCCGACGACCCGGTACCAGACCGTGTCCGCGCTCGCCGCCTTCTCCACCAGCGCCGCGTCCGTCGTGGTGAGGAACGTCTGCGCGCCGGAGGCGGCGAGATAGTCCATCAGGTAGGCGTTGCGCTCCGGATCCAGCTCGCTGGAGACGTCGTCCAATAGCAGCAGCGGAAGAAAGCCGAGCGCCGCGTGGAGGTTTTCGATCTCCGCGATCTTCCACCCGAGGATGAGCGCGCGCTGCTGGCCCTGGGAGGCATACGTCCTCGCCAACCGCTCGCCGAGGCGGATCTCCAGGTCATCCGCATGCGGCCCTACCGAGGTGAAGCCGCGCTCGAGATCGCGCGCCCGCCGCCGCACCAGCGCCTCGTGGAGCGCCCGGGCCAGCGCCGGCTCAGCGGCGGACTGAAAGTCCACGTCGTCGAGGTGCGCCGGCGCATAGGTGTACGCCGCCGGATCGACCGTGCGGCCGATGGCGGCGAACGCGGCCACCGCGCGCGGAGCCAGCTCCGTCAGCAGCGCCCGCCGGCGTGTCCACAGCCGCGCGCCGGTCTGCGACAACGTCACGTCCCAGCTCTCCAGGTAGTCGGGCGCGACGTGGTCCTTCAGCAACCGGTTGCGGCCCTTGAGCGCGCGGCCGTAGGCGCGGCTCTCGCGCAGGTACGCCGGGAAGCGGTTGAACACCGCGCGGTCGAGGAACTGCCGGCGGCCTTCGGGACCGCCCTTCACCACGTCGAGATCGTCCGGCGTGAACGCCACCACCGCCACGCCGCCGAAGTACTCCTCTAGGGACGACGCGCGCTTGCCATCGACGTACGCCTGGCGCAGCCCGCCGGAGACTTCCACGGCGATCTCCCGCTCCGCGCCGCCGAGGAGGAACGTCCCCGCGACCCGCGCGCGCTCGGCGCCGAAGCGGACGAGCTCCTGCAACCGGGACGCGCGCAGCGGCTTGAGCGTCACCAGGAAGAACAGCCCCTCGAGCAGGTTGGTCTTCCCCTGCCCGTTCTGGCCCACGGCGATCGTCGCGTGCTCGGAGGGCGCGAGCTCCACGTCGGCGAGGTTGCGGAAGTCGCTGTAGCGCAGGCGCAGGAGTCGCACGGCGCGCGTGCTCTACCAGCGGGCCAGCGGCCCGTCACTGTGGCTTCGGCTTCGGCACCGCGATGTCGACCACGCGCAGCACGCCGCCCTGCTCGTCGAAGAGGTAGAGCGTCTCGTTGTCGAACGAGACGTCCCTCGGCTCGCGCAGGCTGTGCAGCGTGCCGGGGACGAACGGCCCGGCGTCCGCGGGGAGCTCGACCGGCTTCCAGGTCCACAGCACGTAGCGTTCGGGCGAGTCCTCGGGCAGAGTCTGGTCGCCCGGCTCGGCGACGAACAGTCCCTCGGCGGTGATGGCGAATGGGCGGCCGTAGACGTGCTCGAAGTCCAGGACCCGCGCGCTCCCGGACGGCGTGTTCAACGGCGGCGCCAGGAGGAAACCGCTCGGCAGGGTGAACACGGTGCCGTCGCGGTACATCACCCGCCCGTACACGCGCGTCGGCGTCTGCATCGCCACCTCGACCGGCTCGCCGGCGGGGAGCTGGATCTGCTTCACCGACCAGCGGTGGCTCTCGTCCAGCCGGAAGTCGAACAGGTTGCGCGAGGTGACGAGGTAGCCCTGCGCGAGGTCGGTGCCCTCGGGGTTGTCGTTCACCGCCAGCGACCGGATGGGGAAGTTTGGCTCGGGCGTGAGCACCGACACCAGCGCGTTCATCGGATCGGGCGCGGTCTCGGCGGGCGTCTTGAAGTGCTCGTCGAAGTAGAGGCTGTCGTTCGCGGTCGCCACGAGCTGCGCGTCCGTGCCCGGTGACTCCGGAATCCGGTACGCGAGGAACGGACCGGACGCGCTCCCGCCGGACGGCCCGGCCAGGCGCACGCCGAACGTCACCTCCGCTTCCGAATCCGTTCCGCCGTCCGCGTCCTTCGGCGTCACCTGCACCACGTCCGCCGAGGGCAACACGAACAGGCCCTCGCCGTTCTCCACCACGGCGCTCGGGCGCTCCTGCGGCGGCTGGATGGCCGGGACCATCCCGTAGCCCGGGAACTCCACGGCCACGTAGCGGTCGGTCAGCGCCATCAGCCGCCCGCCGAGACGCGTCACCGCGGTCGGCGCGCGATCCAGGAACCGCGGCTGCGCGTCGCCGAGCGTGTCGCCCAGCCAGATCTGCCCGTGCGTTCCGCCCACCACCACCAGGCCGTTCACCGGCGCGCTGGCCACCGCCACCGAGGTGGGGTCGAGCGACGCGGGCGTCTCGTCCACCTCACACGCGCCACCCGACAGCGCGCCCACCACCCGGACCACGGTCTGCCGCGCGCCCTGTTCGGCGTCGAACGCGCAGAGCACGTCCGCGTGTACGCCTCCGCGCGAAGAGGGCGTCACCAGCTCGGCGCGGCCGCGGCGACAGGGCTCGCACGAATCGAACGCCGGGGTCACCTCCAGCCCAGTCGGCGTCTCGTTCACCCGGAGCGAGTGGAGGATCCAGTGGTCCGCACCGTCCAGTCCCTTCGACCGCGTGAGCACCGACCACACGCCGCGATCGGCGCTCACGCCCAGCGACACCGGGCGGCCGGTGTTCCAGGTGGGAGCGATCGGCAGCCACGTCTCCGGTCCGCTTCCCTCGCAGCCGGAGAAGATGCCCGCGTCGGCCGGTCCGGGGAACGCCCGGGAGGTACAGCGCAGATAGAGGCCCTCGTCCGCCAGCACCAGCGGTGCCCGGCGCTTCGCCCACAGCGTGGAGCGGACGTCGCGGACGTTCGGCGTGCCGCCATCCGCCAGCGCCGGCAGCTCGAAGGGGGCGAACGCGACGCCGGAGGGACGGAGCACCAGCTCGCCCGCCTCCCGCGCCGGCGAGGCCGCTCCGTCGGGAGCGCGCAGCACCAGGGCAAGCTGCTCCAGCCCCGGCCCGAGCTGGTTCTTCGCCGGCGCGAACGGCTCGAGCTCGACGGCGCCTGTGAGCCCGGACACGGGCGCGCTCACCGTCTCTGGCCCGGTGCCCGGATCGAACGTGCCCTCGACGAAGATGGTGCCGCCGTCCCCATCCAGCCACGCGTGGCCGTCCAGCGCCTCCTCCCCGGACTGGAAGGAGAAGCCACCCGCAGGCTGCGCCACCGCCTCCGGCACGGGCGCGCCGGGCCCAAGGGTGTGGGCCACGAAGTCCACGCGCTGCAGCGAACGCGAACCGGCGTAGACGAGCTCGAGCGCGGTGGGTGGCCCGTCGCCTTCGAAGTGGGGGAGTATCGCGGCGATGGGCTGAGTGGGCAGCAGCGGATACAGCCGCGCGGCGCGGCTGAAGTCCAGCTTCGGCAACGGCGGCGGATCGACGCGCGGGTCGTATTCGCCGAAGAAGATCTCATCCCGCTTGAAAGGCCGGCAGAGATCGTCCACGCCGCACACCCAGGACCCGATGCCCTCCGGATCGCGATAGCAGGCGAGATCGCGCGTCTCCGGCGGATCGGCGAACCGGCACGGATAGGCGTTGCCGCCCTCGAGGTGGATGCCGCCTTCACACGCCACTCCGGCGGCGATCGCCGCGGCCACCGCACCCAACAACCAGGTCCGCTTCATGGCCACACCCCCACCAGCGCCGCACCGCCGGCCGAGGGCACCAGCGCCACGCGCGGACCGCCCTGCTCGGGAGGTGGCAGGAGGAGGATCCCCGCTCCAATCAACGCCGTCCCCACACCGAGCATCGCCAGCGAGACGGTCTTCTGTACGCCGAGCGCCTGGTTCTCCGCCTGGTACGCCGCCATCGGCAGGAGATTCTCACCGTGACAGGAGCCGTCGGAAGCGGGCACGCCGGAGGGAGGACAGAGCTGCTGGTTGAGCACCGCCTGCCGCGAGAGCGCCATCATCCCGACGAAGCCACCACCGACGACGAGGCCCGCACCGCCCGCCATCATCGCGTACTGGGCCACACGCGAGCGCGGCGGCGGCAGGGGCGATCCGGTGGCCTCGGCCGCGGCATACGGCACCACGGCGATGAGCGTCTGGAGATCGCCCGCGAGGCGCAGGCTGCGGCCCACCACCGTGCCCTTCACCGTGTCCAGCGTCTGCAGGTTGAGCTGGTACGCGGTGCCGATCTTCGAGAGCGATCCCGTCATCACGAACGGCGCACCGAGCAGCTCGCCGAGATCCGTCGCGCACGAAGGCGGATCGCCCGGCCCGCGGGCGCACTGGCCGAGAAGCTGCCGGTTGCGCGCGGCGGCGACGACCGACTCGATGTCCTTCGAGGAGAGGACCTGGAACAGCGCGCGTTCGGTCAACGAGGAGACCACCGCGTCGGTGACCGCGGCCGCATCGGTCGGCTCCACGCCCTGGGCTTCGAGCTGACTGACCGCCAGCCGTGGCTTCTCGTCCGCGCGGGTCCGCATCCGGTCCGCCGATGGTGCCTGCGCGAACGCCAGCGCCGGACACAACCACGCCGCGAGGACCACGCGTCTTCTCAGGTTCAACGTCGGACTCTCCCTTCCCGGCCTCACCGCCAGATCCCGACCAACGCCACGCCGTTCGCCGTGGGCACCAGCGACGCATGCGGCACCGCGCCGCCCGGATCCGCGGGCAGGGTGACGACGCCGGTCGCGATGAGCGCCGCCCCGGCCACCACCGCGCCGAGGGCGATGAGCTTGTCCCGGTCGATCGCCTCCTTGCGGCGCTCGTAGCTGGCGAAGGTGTCCAGCGTGCCCGGGAAGCGTTCGCCGCGGAGCAGCTCGGACTGGAGCGCTGCCTGCTGGCTGAGCGCGGACTGGCCGAGGATGCCTCCGGCGACCACCGCCAGCGCGCCGGCGCCCATCAACCCGTACTGCAGGACCTTCGACGGCGCGGGAGGCGGCGGCGTGGCGGTCGCCTCCGAGACCGCGAACGGCACCAGCGCCCGGAGGGTGGAGAGGTCCTTCGCCAGCCGGGTGGCGCGCGCGAGCGTCTGCGCCTTCTGCGTGTCGAGCGTCTGCAGCGTGAGCTGGTACGCCTCGCCGAGGCGCGCCAGCGTGCCAGAGAGGACGAAGCGCGCGCCCAGCGCCCCCGAGAGCTCGGCGAGGCACGCGCTGCCGTCGTCGCTGCAGCCCAGAAGCTGCTTCTGCCGTTCCATCCCCAGCAGCGTCTGTACCTCGCGGGCGGAGATGACCTGGTAGTAGCCGCGCGTGCCGATCTCCGAGGCGATCGACTCCGAGAGCGCCCCCGCCACGGTGGGGTCGATCCCGCCCGCGGCAGAGAGCTCGAGGACGATCAGCTTCGGCGCCTCGCTGGAAGCGGCGACGGCGGGCGCCGCGGCGAGCGCGGCGACGATGGCGCAGGGAACGAGAAGCGTGCGGCAGCTCATGGCGCTCCTTCGCCGTGGCAGTCCGGCACGGTGAATTCGATCACGTCTCCCACCGCGCTGAAGAGGAGCACCCGCTCATCGCCCACGCCGAGCCGCGCCGAGCCGAGCCCCTGCACCGTCCAGCCGCCCACCTGGTCGCCCTCCGCGAGGAGTTGTTCCCACTGTCCCACCGCCGAATCCGCAGCGGGCACGAGCTGGTAGACGCCCTCCGCGGTCACCACCCACGGGCGCCCGCACACGTCCGCGAAGTCCGCCACGCCGACCTCTTCGGCGATCGGCCCGGCGAGGACGAAGCCGGAGGGCAGAGAGACGATGGTCCCGTCCCGGAACCCCGCGCGTCCGCGCCCGAAGCGGTCCACCCACACCTTGCGGATCTCCCCGTCCGGAAGCGACAGCTCCTGCGTGCGCCACTTGCGATCCGTCTCCGCCCAGAACCGCCACGCACGCTCCTGCGTGGCGAGATAGCCGCCGGCGAGCGCGACCCCGCCGTCTGGCAACGCCGCGGTGGGCGTGGCGGCGAGCGCGACGATCGGATTCCCGGCGAAGGGCGTCAGGCGCAGGTCGAGCGTCACCGCGTCGGTGCCGCCGTCCATCCCGCCCGGGGCCGGCTGCGGCCCGTTGGCGGCGGCGTCGTCGATCCGCGCGCTCAGCACATGGTCGAAGGCGGTGACGGTGAGGTACCCGCCGTCGCCGCTCTGGTGCGGGAGGAAGTCGGCGTTGAAAGGCGGCTCGAACTCGTGGACGGTGGTGTCGAGGTACGCCAGAAGGCGTGTGTCCGGGAAGTGCGTGACGAGCCCGGCGCGGTGGACCGTCCAGGGCTGGCGCCCGACCGCGGCGACGAACTCGAGGTACTCGTCGACGTCGGCGGGGAACTCGGTGATGCCCAGCGCGGTGTTCAGCGCGACGCCGCGGTGGAAGACCGGGACGACGTCGTACCCGGTGACGCCGTGCACGAAGAAGTCCGGGCTGCGCGTGAGCGTGAGCGACTGGGCGTCATCGAGCGCGGTGCCCACGAGAAATTGCCCGTGCCCGCCCACCGACGCCAGCACTCCGCCAGAGAGCGGCGAGGTGCGCAGGTGGTCGAGCGACGTGCCGCTCTCCGGGAGGGAAATCGGCGTGGCCACGCACCCGCTCAGCAGGCCGCGGGTGAGCCGGAACGCCGCGGTCGCGCCCTGCACACCCGGCGGCGCGCACTCCACGTCGATCGCCCCGCCGGAGAGATCCCACGTGCGCAGCGGCATGAACTGGCGGAGCTCCATCTGCGCGTCGAGGCAGGGGTTCTTACAGGGACCGAGGAGGACGTCCTGCGGGAGCTGCGCGGGATCGCAGTACTGCCCGCCGCTGGCGATGCGGTTGGAGACGCCCAGCAGCCAGAGGTGGTCGATGGTCACGGGGACGAAGCCGCTTTCGTCGATGCTGAGGCTTCGCACCGCCAGCGCACCACCCGGCGGTATCCCGAACTGGTGTTGCGGCGTCGCCCGCAGCTGGACCGTCCGATCGCCCGTGCCACCCAGCATCACCGAATTCGCGTCCTTCTCGAAGACGCACATCTCCGGGTTTGCCGGAATCCCCCCGGGTGCGGCCTCGTCGAGGTGGTAGGCGTAAAAGCCATCCGGCGTGGCGACGATCAACCAGCGCCTCGGGCTGGGCCGCGCGATCGGGTAGGTCCAGCTGATAAAGCTGGTGGCGTCGAGCAGCTTCGGGTGGGCAAGGTCCTTGGGGAGGTCCAGCGCCTGGGTGCTGACCATGGAGATCAACGTGCCGCCCTGAGCGCCCGGGCTGAAGGCGAAGCCGGTGAACGGGGTGCGCTCCATCACGCGCAGCTCGCTCGCGTTGACGGGCCACGTCTTGAGCACGACGAGCGAGCCGTCGTCGTTGGCGTGATAGCGGAAGACCCTGGGGCCGGAGCCATCGTCCCCCAGCGCCACCGGCCCGAGGTTGGTGGTGGCCAGCGAGAACACCTTCCCGGCGAACGTGCCCTGGGCGGAGACGAAGCCCGGCTCGGCGTCCGGGTCCGGGTTGCTCTTGTTCGGCTCGCGAGCGCGGACGTGCGCGAGGGTGCTGCTCTTGTCGTTGGAGCGCGGAAACACCATCGCCGCCGCGAAGTCCTCGTCCCAGCCGGGCTCAGTGCGGTCCGAGGGAGAGACCGGATCGTCCGGGCCGGCCACGGCCACGAGCGAAGGCGGAGACGAGATGAAGCGCGGGTTCACGCGCTGGTAGCCCATGCTCGCGGGCAGCTCGTCCCAGGGGATGGCCTCCGCCGACGGATCCTGGCAGCGCCCGTCGATGCCACAGCGCCACCCGCCCTCGCAGTCCGGGTCCGCCGCGCACGGCCACGGGCCCGGTTCGCGCGGATGACAGCGGCCGTCGATGCCGCAGCGCCAGCCCTCGCAGAGCTCGTCCGAGGTGACTCCCGCGTCGACGAGCACCGCGGGCAGGCCTCCGTCGATCGCGCAGGCCCACGCCCCCGGTTCGCGCCGACGGCAAACGCCGGAGAGATCGCACCGCCAGGAGGGCGCGCAGTCGTCCGCGCCCTGGACGCACGGAAGCTCCCCCGCGTCCGCGCGGTCGTAGCAGTACCCCTGCACGCCGCAGTGGAGCCCGAACGGGCACTGTTCGTCCGGGTTCTTCCCCGAGCGATCGCACGCGTAGAAGTTCGGCCCGATCTCCAGCGTGTCGCAGGCGACCAGGCCGATCCCCGTCAACGCACCGAGCAGGACGAGTGCACGAATCTGCATGCGGAGTTCGACGTTATCAGGCCCGCGGGGCGACAGCAGACCACCCCGGTCCGTCAGCCGTTTCGTCGCCGCCTGATTCCGCCGCGGCCCGCTCGGGGCGGCCCGACGCTCACACGCGCATCGGCATCACGACGGCGGTGTACGAGCGATCGCCCGGCGCGTGGAGGACACCCGGGCTGTGCTCGTCACCCAGTTCGAACACCACCTCGTCGGCGTCGACGACGGAGAGGACGTCGGTGAGGTAGCGCGCGTTAAAGCCGATGTTGAGCTCCGGGCCGCGGTAGACGGCCTCGAGATCGTCCCGGGCCTCGCCCAGGTCCGGGTTGTGGCTGGTGATCCGCAGCGCGTTGTCCCCCAGTCGGATCTTCACGGCGTTGGATTTGTCGGCGGAGAGCAGCGCGATGCGCCGCAGGCCTTCGAGGAACCGCAGCCGCGGGAGGGTGACCTGCTTCTCGCCCTCCTTCGGGATGACCCGCTGGTACTCCGGGAACTGCCCGTCGATGAGGCGCATCACCATGGTGAGACCCGGCTTCTTGAAGAGCGCGGAGTTCTCCGCGAAGCCGAGGTGGCACTCCGCATCCGGCGCTTCGTCGAGCAGCCGCTTGAGCTCGAACAGGCCCTTGCGCGGGATGATCACCCCGCTCTTGAGCTTGAAGTCGCCGTCCAGCTCACGCTCGATCAGCGCCAACCGATGGCCGTCGGTGGCCACCATGCGGATCTTCCCGCCCTCGCGCGGCTCGAAATACACGCCGTTGAGGATGTAGCGGGTCTCATCGGTGGAGATGGCGAACTGGGTCTTCTTGATCATCTCGAGGAGGACCCCGCCGTTGACCTTCACCAGCGGCGCGCTCTCCTCGCGCGGGAGCTTCGGATACTCCTCCGGCGCCATCCCCACGATCTTGAAGTGCGAGGGGCCGGAGGTGATTTCGACATAGTTGTTCTGCAGTCGCTTGAGCGTGACGAACGGCTCGGGGGCGGTCTGCACGATGTCGAAGACGTACTTGGCCGACACCGTCACCGCGCCCGGCTTCATCACCTCCGCCGGGTGCTCGGAGACGATGCCGATGTCCAGGTCGAACGCGGTCACCGTCACGCCACTCTTGCTGGCGTTGATGAGCACGTTCGCCAGAATGGGCATGGTGGTCTTGCGTTCGACGATGCCCTGCGCCCGGTAGAGCGCCTTTTTCAGCTCGTCGGCGGCAATCTTGAATTCCATCGCACCTACTCCCGCGGGCACCGGACAACTGGTTGAAAAGACAGGGTGATGTAGCCCGCTGCGTCTGTTCCGTCAAACAGGGACGGCCGGCCCCAAAGGCCGCTCAGGGGCCGGTCGTCCGCTGCCGGCGTTCCGCTACGGGCAGATCGTCAGGCCGCAGACCAGATCGACCTCGTCGACGCACTGGCTGTCCCACTGGTTGGTGCAGCAGTAGGAGTCTTCGTCGCAGATGAGCGACACGCACACGTCGCAGGTGTCGTTCAGGGCCGAGCCGGCGGAGCAGATGCTGTGGGCACAGGCGCAGGACAGCCCACACAGGCCGTTGGCTTCGCTGACACACTGTTCGTCCCAGTCGGTGTTGCAGCAATAGGGGTCCACGGCGCAGACCTGCGTCGCGCAGGAGTCACAGCCGCTCGTGAGGGGTCCGCCGGTGGGGCTGCACACCGGGTGCGCGCACATCCCGCATCCGGGAATGGGCGCGTGGTTCGGGGTCCCGGCCAAGCAGGTGTCGGTGGTGCAGGAATTGCCGTCGTCCACGCTCACCCCGCACCCGCCGCAGTTGTTGAGGTCGCTGGTGATGTTCACCTCGCACCCAGTGGCCGCGGACGAGTCGCAGTTGGCGAAGCCGGTGTCGCAGGTGACCACGCACGACGCGTTGTTGCAGGTCCCCGTGGCGTGCGGCCCGGAGCAGGCGTTGCCGCAGGTGCCACAGTTGTTCGCGTCGACGAGCACGTTGCTCTCGCAGCCGTTCGACGGGTCGGAGTCACAGTTCGCGAAGCCGACGTTGCAGATCATGCCGCACAACCCGCCGTTGCAGACGGGCGCCCCGTTGGCGCCGCCGGTGCAGCCGTGGTTGCACGCGCCGCAATGGTTCACGTCCGTCGCGGTGTTCACCTCGCAGCCGTCGCTGACGTCCGAGTTGCAGTCTCCGCGGCCGGCCGCGCAGGCGCTGCAGGTTCCGCCGGCGCAGTCGACGGTGGCGATGCAGTCCGCGTTGCTGCTGCAGCTCTTCCCCCAGGCGCACTTCTGCGGACAGCCCGCGCCGCAGTCCACGTCCGCCTCGTTCCCGTTCTTCACGCCGTCGGTGCAGCTCGCCGCCTGGCAGATGTTCCCCGTGCACAACAGGCTCTGGCAATCGCTGGGGTTGACGCAGGCGCGGTTGGCCGCGCACGCCGGGCAGGTGCCGCCGCCGCAGTCCACGTCTGTCTCGTTCCCGTTCTTCACGCCGTCGGTGCACGACGCCGGCTGGCAGGCCCCGCCGGTGCACACGCCGCTGGCGCAGTCGCCGGACGCCGTGCAGGCCTTTCCGTCTCCGCAGGCCGGGCAGGCGGGGCCACCGCAGTCGACGTCCGTTTCACCGCCGTTCTTCGCCCCGTCCATGCAGTTGGCCGCTGCGCACACGCCGCCGGAGCAGTTGCCGCTCTGGCAGTCCAGGCCGGTGGTGCAGGCCTGGCCGAGATCGCATTTGGCGGTGCACGTCCCGCCGCAGTCCACGTCCGTCTCGCTGCCGTTCTTCAGGCCGTCGGTGCAGGAGGGCACGGCGCAGACACCGTTGGTGCAGATGCCGGTGTCGCAGTCGGTCGCGTTGCTGCAGGCCTGACCGAGGGTGCACGGGCCGCAGCCGGCGCCGCCGCCGCAGTCCACGTCCGTCTCCATCCCGTTCTTCAGGCCGTCGGTGCAGGAGGGCGCGGCGCACACACCGTTGTCACAGTTGCCGCTCTGGCAGTCCGCGTCCGAGTGACAGCTCTTGCCCGGCACGCAGCGCTCGCAGCCCGGGCCGCCGCAGTCGATGTCGGTCTCGTCGCCGTTCTTGATTTCATCCGTACAGGACGGAGTCGTGCACACGCCCTGCGCACACGTCCCGCTCACGCACTCCGCGTTGCCGGTGCAGGACTTGCCGTCCGCGCACGGCGGGCACTCGGCGCCGCCACAGTCCACGTCGCTCTCGGTGCCGTTGCGGATCCCGTCGTCACAGGACGGCACGCTGCACACTCCGTCCGCGCAGTAGCCGCTGGTACAGTCCGGATCCGCGGCGCACGCCTTGCCGGTGACGCACGGAGAGCAGATGCCGCCGCCACAGTCGACGTCCGTCTCCTTGCCGTTGCGCACGTGGTCGGTGCACGACGGCGTCTCGCCGCCCGGGCCCGGGTCCGGAGGAAGCGGATCCGGCTTGGTCGGGCCGCAGCCGGCGACGATGAGGAACAGGGCAAAGGGTGCAATGCGCCGGAGCGCGCTCGGTACGAGGTGGGTGCGCAAGGTGAATCCTCCTTCGACCCACATCCTACCACGTTCGACACCGCGCCTGCCCGGGGGGCAGGCCGGGCGTCACCCCGGCGTTGCGCGCGACCTGTCGTTTCGGACTACCGGCCGGCCCGAGCGCCTTCGTACGCCGCCCGCAGCGCCGCGATGTCCAGCTTGACCATCTTCAGCATCGCGTCCGTCACCCGCTTCGAACGGACCGGGTCCGGGTCACGCATCATCTCGTCGAACATCGCGGGGACGATCTGCCAGGACAGCCCGTAGCGGTCGCGCAGCCAGCCGCACTGCTCCGCCTGGCCGCCCTCGAGGAGCGCGTTCCAGTAGCGGTCCAGCTCCTCCTGGGTGTCGCAGAGCACCACCATGGAGATCGCGTGGTTGAACGGCTCGAGCGGCCCGGCGCTGATCGCCTGGAACCGCTGCCCGAACAGCGTGAAGTCGACCACCTTCACGGAGCCCGGCGGGCCGCTGGGGGACTCGGACTGCAGCGTCGTGATGTGATCGATGCGCGAGTCCGGGAAGATGGAGGTGTAAAAGGCCGCCGCCTCCTCGGCCTCCTTCGTGTACCAGAGGTGGGGGAAGATCTTCGCGCTCTCCTTGAGGGCCATACGCGTCTCCTCGATTCGGGGTTCAGCGGGTTAGACTGCGCGGCGCTCCGAAACTCATCGGTCCCGCAGCATGAGCTCGCATCCACTGCCCCTCGTCCAGGACACCGTCTTTCCATTCGACGCCCGGGGGATCGCCAAACGCTTCCGGCACGCGGCGATCTTCGGTGCGCTCGATGCGCTCGAGCCCGGCGAGACGATGCGGTTCATGAACGATCACGATCCGCTCCCGCTGCTCAAGCAGATGCAGGAGCGCTACGGCGAGGGGATCGCGATCGAGTACCGGAAGAACGAGCCGGGCGGGGTGATCATCGACTTCACCCGGAAGTAGCGGCCGGCTTGCCGATGGCAGCTTCACGGTGAGGAGCGGTGCTGTGTGTGCGATCCGCCGTGTGCCGGCCCGACCGCACGGCGAGCGCGACCACTCCGCCGCCGTCCACGACGACGCGATACGGGTGCGGATGATTCGGTGCGCCAGCGCCGCACGCGTTGAGTCATCGAGCGCCTTGTCGCGGATAACGACTTCATCTCGAGATCGCGGCGACGCGATGGCGCACTCCGCGCGACACGCCCGATGGGCCAGGGTTCACCCGCCACTTCGCGCTTCGCCTGGCCCTTGCGCGACATTCCTCAGATCCGGCGCCTGCCCCTTCCTCCGCGGACATCACGCGAGCGCCGGCGCCAAAGCAGCATCACCGCCGGCCACGCGAGCAGGGCCCACGCCGGCGCAGACCCCGCCGAGGCACAGCTCACGCCGGTCAGCTCACCCTTCGCCTCGCCGTTGAGCGACCACTGCACGGTCGAGGAGGACTCGCAGTCCGTAGCGCCGTCGTAGGTGATGACCACCGTGTCGGAGCCGCCGGTGAGCGTCGTCGTCCCGGAGATCGCCTCCGAATCGCAGACGCTCATGTCGATGACCTCGTCCTTCGTCTCCACCGTGGCCACGCCGATCTTCGAGCTGCCGACGCGCCCGCTGCCGGACCAGGTGTTCTTCGAGGATCCGTCTTCGACGACCGTCCCGGTGTAGTCCCACGCCATGCTCTCGTCACTCACCGCGCAGTCCGCGTCCTCGTCGGGCCCGGTGAAGTCCGTGCGCACGTCGATGTCGAAGTGAATCTCCTCCTCGGTGCCGGTGACGTCCACCACGCCCTCGAAGATCCACTTCCCGGCGATCTCCTTTCCGCCGCAGGTGTCGGTGCCCTCGTAGCCGAAGCCTTCGTAGACGAACCGGCCAGTGTCGGAGCCCGCGGCCTCGCTCTCCCGGCGCGCCTTGCCGACCCACTTGCGGCCCTCGCTGTCCGTGCAGTCGCCCTCGAGCCACAGGGTGTTCCCGTCCTGATTCCGCTTCGGACAGGTGGTGTCCTCGGCCTGGCCCTGGCCGTTGAGTCCGGTGATCCCGAGGACCGCGGTGCTGGAGAGATACACGTTCGGCGCGCTGGCGTTCTTCGCCCAGCGTTTGGCGTCCTCCGGCGTGTTCACCGTGGCCGGTTTGTACGAGTCGAGCGCGGACGACGCGGCGCCGCCGCATGCGGTGAGACCGAGCACGCCGATCCCGAGACACGACAGCATCACACCCGTCTTCATGCGTTCCCTCCGTTTCCCACGACCGTAGCGGGCCGAGAGGCGATCGCCAAAGCGCAGCGCCGAAGGGTGGCGGCAACGGAAGTTGTACGCTGTGATGCGGCATGACCGAGGAACGCGTTGAGTTCGAACAGCCGGCGGACGGGCTGTTCCGGGGAGCGCTGCAAGCGCACGAGGACGCGGGCCTGGTCGAGAAGCTGCGCGCCGCCGGGCTCGATCTCCCGGAAGCTGGACCCGGCCCTATCCCGCCACGGACTTCTACCAGTGCATGAAGATCGCCGCGCGCCAGCGCTTCCCGGAGCTCTCCGAGGAGGAAGAGTGCCGGGAGGTCGGGCGCGGGCTCAACAGCACCTTGCTGGGCAAGGCGGTCCTCACCGCGATGCAGCTGTTGGGCGTGCGGCGATCGCTCCAGCGGATCGGCACGACGTTCCGGCAGGGAAACAACTACATCCAGGCCACGGTCAAGGTGCTGGCGCCGACGTCGATCGAAGTCGAGCTCGGTCCACTGGTCGGGCCATCGGCGTACTTCGAGGGCGTGCTGGAGGAGGGGCCGCGTCAGATGGGCGCCAAGACCATGCAGGTGACGCGCACCCGCACGACGGGCGAGCACATCACCTGGCGCGTCGACTGGACCGAGTAGCCCGGCTCAGGGAAAGCCACCGTCAAACCAGGGGAACCCGCCGTCGAAGCTCGGGAACCCTCCATCGAAGCCCGGGAAGCCGGCGTCGAAGCCGAGCCCGCAGCCGGCGGTACAGAACAGGCTGGCCATGGTCACGCAGGTGCTGTCCCAGGCGGTGGTGCAGCAGGAGGAGAAGAACGCGCACACCTGCGCCGCGCACGGGTTGCAGGTGATGGCCATCGGCCCGCTCATCGGCACGCAGGGATCGCCGCAGCCCATTCCGGCGTCGCTCCCGGAACCACCGTCTTCGCCAGTCGTCCCGCCGTCTCCTTCTTCACCGCCATCGGTGGAGCCCGCGTCGGGCGGCAGCGTGGAACAGAACCCGAGGAACGAGCAGCGGCCGTCGCAGCACTCGGCGTCGCTGGTGCACGCGATGCCGAGGTCCTTGCAGATCTTCTGGCACGCGCGGTTCACGCACAGCTCGTTGGACGCGCACGCCACGCAGACTTCGCTGTTCCCGCCGCAGGCGGCGTTCGAGGTCCCCGCCACGCAGGCGCCGGTCCCGTCGAGGCAGCCGTTGCAGCCCTGGGGCGCAGCGCAGATCCCGAGGTTGCAAGCGGTGCCCGCGGCGCACGCTTCGCAGGATGCGCCCTGCCGGCCGCATTGGGTGTCGGCGATACCGGTCTGACACAGCCCGTTCGAGTCGCAGCAGCCCATGCAGGTGCCGGGGCCGCAGGCCTGTTCGTGCGTCGGACCACAAGCGGCAACGACCAGCACCACCGCCGCCGCGACGCTCAGCACCGCGGACGCGAGCACACGGGAACGACGCTCGAGCTGCATGGAATCCTCCCCTCGCCCGAGCCGGGCGGCTCGCGGCGGCGCCCTCCTAACGGAGCCCGCGGTGCGCGGTCAAACCGGGCGGCGAAGTTCCCTCCTTGCGAGAAAGCGAGAGCGACAGTAGGCGGAAAGCTCCACCCTTCCCGAGGAGGAGCAGCCATGGCGCGCCAGCGAATCGAGATCCGCACCGAAGACGGAGTGTGTCCGGCCTGGGAGCTCCACCCGGACGGCAAGGGGCCGCTGCCCGGGGTCATCCTCTTCATGGACGGGATCGGCATGCGCCCGGCGCTGGTGGAGATGGGCGAGCGCCTGGCGAACGGCGGGTACCACGTGCTGCTCCCGGACATGTTCTACCGCGCCGGCCCCTACGAGCCGATGAACGCGAAGACCGTGTTCACGGATCCGGCGCAGCGCGCCGAGCTGTTCTCCCGCTTCATACCCACCGTGACCGTGGCCAACGTGATGCGGGACACGCGCGTGTTCCTCGATCACCTCGCCCAAAGCCCGCAGGTGAATCAGAAGGCCGGCGTGGGCACCACCGGCTACTGCATGGGCGGGCGCCTGTCGTTCCTGGCCGCAGGCAACTTCCCCGATCGGATCGTTGCGGCGGCGGCCTTCCACCCGGGCGGGCTCGTGACCGACGCACCGGACAGCCCTCATCTGCTCGCGCCGAAGATCCACGCGCGCATCTACGTGGCCGGAGCGATCGAGGACGCGAACTTCACCGACGAGCACAAGGCGCGGCTGGTGAAGGCGCTGACAGCCGCCAACGTTCGCCACGTCGTGGAGACGTACCCGGCCCGGCACGGCTGGGTGCCCCCGGACACGGCGGTGCACGATCCGGAGCAGGCCGAGCGGCACTGGAAGGCGCTGTTCGAGCTCTTCGGGTCGACGCTCAGCGCCGGGTGAGGTTGCGGTAGGCGATCAACGCGCGCAGCGCCGCGGCTCGCTCGCCCCGGCGCTCGTAGATGCGTGAGAGGTTGAAGTACGCGTCCTCGGCGTTGGGGTCCGCGGCGATGGCGGCCTGATAGGCGCGGATCGCCTCGTCCTCCTGCCCGAGATCCTCCAACGCCACGCCGAGGTTGAAGCTGAGCAGCGCGTTCGGCCCCTGCTCCAGCGCGCGACGCCACACCTCCACCGCTTCGGCGGGCCTTCCTGCTTCGTGCAACAGCCCGCCCAGGTTCACCGCGGCGTCCACGTGCGCCGGATTGGCCTCGAGCACGGCGCGGTACGCGCGTATCGCCGCGTCCGGATCCACCTCTTCGAGCGCGCACGCCTTCTGGTACAGCGCCTCCACGCTCTCGCCCCGCGGTGCGCGGGCGGCCACTTCCAGCTTCGCCGGAGCGGCGTTCCTGCGCGCGGAGTCGTCTGGCATCTGGAAGTCAAAGTGGATCTGCCCGGACAACGGGTCCCAGACCTTCTCTCCGTCGCGCGCGACGATCGCCCTGCCCTCGGCGGTGACCTCGACCCCGGAGAGCGGCGCGCCGTTTGGCACCTGCGCCTTGAGGCGCGTGAACGCGGCGCGGACGCGGTGCGGTTTGATCCGCGCGGAGATGAGCTGCGCGTGCTGCTTCAACAGCACGAGGTCCTGGAAGGTGAAGCGGGGCTCGCCGTCCGGGCCGGGCGTGGCGGTGAGGAAGCCGGCGCGCGCGCAGCGGCGGACCTCGGCCTCGGAGAGGCCCAGAAGCTTCGCGACCTCGCGAGCGGTGCGACCTTCGCTCATCCGCGGCGAAGACTACTTCGCGCGCTTGCTCGCGGCGGTGGTGTTCTTGCGGGGCGCGCGCTTCGGACCCTTGCGCTCGGCCTGCGCGTCCGCCTCCGGTGCGGGCACGGCGCTGGAGGTATCGGCCGCCGGCGCGGAGGAAGTCTTACCGGCGAGGCTGGCCTTGAGCGCCTCCATCAGATCGATGATCTGCGCCTGCGGCGCGGGCGCGGCGGAGATCGACTCGCCGGCGATCTTCCGCTGGATCTGCTCCTGGATGCGGGCGCGGACCTCGTCCTTGTACTTCTCCGGCTGGAACTGCTCGTTGCTGCCGTGGGCGATGAGCTGGGTGGCCAGCTTGAGCTCCGCCTCCTTCACTTCGGCGGCGTTGCCGAGGTCGATCTCCTTGAACGACTTCACCTCGTCCGCGTAGCGGAGCTCCTGCATCACCAGGCCCTCCTCGAACGGGCGCAGGAGCACCAGCGACTGCTTGCCCCGCGCCGCGTAGCGGGCCAGCGCGCAGCGGCCGGTCTCGCGCAGCGCCAGCCCCAGCAGCCGGTACGCCCGCTCGGCGCCCTTGTCCGGACCCACGTAGTAGGCCTTCTCGAAGTACAACGGGTCCACGCGGTCGAGCGGGACGAACTCGGTGATTTCGATCGTCTTCGTCGCCTGCTCCTCGAGCGCCTTGAGCTCCTCCTCGGTGAAGATGACGTACTGGTCCTTGGCGAACTCGTACCCCTTCACGATGGAGCCGCGGTCGACGATCTCGTTGTTGTCGCGGGGGCAGATGTACTGCTGCTTGAGCCGCCCCTTGCACTTGTCGTGGAGCAGGTTGAACGAGATCCCTGAAGACGACTCGCTGGTCGAGTACAGCTTGATGGGAATGGAGACCAGGCCGAAGGAGATCGTCGCGGTACCGGTCGAGCGGGCTGCCATGGCAGCCATATTAGGAGCCACTTCTTGAAGCCCGCCAATCCGCAGCCACCGGAGGCCGACGCGCTCGCCCGCTACAGGGCCAGGCGTGACGCGGAGCGGACATCCGAACCGTTCGGAGGGTCGGGTCCACGACGGCCGGGCCTCTTCGTCGTGCACAAGCACTCGGCCACCCGGTTGCACTACGACCTGCGCCTCGAGCACGACGGCGTGCTGCTCTCGTGGGCGGTGCCGAAGGGCCCATCGCCGGATCCGGACGAGAAGCGCTTCGCCGTGCACGTGGAGGATCACCCGGTCGAGTACGCCGACTTCGAGGGCGTCATCCCCGCGGACAACTACGGCGCCGGCCCGTCGATCGTCTGGGACCGCGGGTACTGGGTGAACCTCCCCGGCGAGAAGCACGGGCTCGAGCACGGCAAGCTGCTCTTCGACCTGTACGGCCACAAGCTGAAGGGGCGCTGGACGCTGGTGCGAACCAGAGCGCCGGGTGCGAGGGAGTGGCTGCTCATCAAGAAGCCGGACGCCTTCGCGCGGAAGGGGGAGGCGCAGAAGCTGCCGGAGACGTCCATCTACTCCGGGCTCGAGGTGCACGAGCTGCCGGACCTTCCGGCGCGCCGCGAATCCCTCCGCGCCGAGCTGGAGGCGCGCCGGCTTCCGCGCGCGCGCGTCGATCCGCGCACGGTGGAGCTGATGCTGGCGGAGACCGCGGACGCGCCGTTCTCCCGGCCGGGATGGTTGTTCGAACTCAAGTACGACGGATTCCGAATGGTCGCGGCGCGGGAGGACGGGAAGGCCACGTTGCGCTACCGCCGCGGCAACGAGGTGTCCCGCACCTTCCCGGAGCTGGCGGTGGCGGTGAAGGCGCTGGCGTACGACTGCGTCCTCGACGGCGAGCTGGTGGTGCTCGACGAGCGCGGGCTGCCCAGCTTCGGGCGGCTGCAACAGCGCACACAGCTCGAGCGCGAAGCGGACATCGCCCGGATGCAGGTGACCCACCCCGCCACGCTGTTCGCGTTCGACCTGCTCTCGCTGGAGGGTTACGACCTCCGGGGCCTGCCGCTCCGCGAGCGGAAAGCGCTCTTGCGGCGCGTGCTGCCCGAGGTGGGGCCGATCCGCTACGTCGAACACTTCGAGGAGCGCGGCCGCGAGATGTACGAGGAGGTCCGCAAGCTGGGCCTCGAGGGCGTCATGGGCAAGCGCGCGGACGCTCCCTATAAAGGAGGACGGCGCCCGGACTGGCTCAAGGTGAAGGGCGAGTACACCGGCGAGTTCGCCGTGGTGGGCTACACGCTGCCGAAGGGCAGCCGCACCGGCCTGGGCGCGCTCGACCTCGCCGCGCGCGATGGCGAGCGGTGGATCTACGTCGGCAGCGTGGGCACCGGGTTCACCGATCGGCTGCTGCAGGGGCTGCGCGCGCGTCTCGAACCGGAGGCGATCCCGAAGCCGGTGTTCGTGGGCACGCCGACGCCGGGACGAAAGCACGTCTGGGTGAACCCTTCGCTGGTGGTGGAGGTCGCGTTCGGCGACTGGACGGCCGACGGAATGCTGCGCCACCCGAAGCTCGTGCGACTGCGCGAGGACAAGGCGCCGGAGGAGTGCCGGCTTCAGGATGCGCCCGGGCATCCAGATTCGAGAGAGCCGCCGGCGGTTCCCGAGCCCGCGCCTGCGGTCGCCCCCGCCGCGCGCGCTGACGCCAGGACCTTCACCGTCACCCACCCGGAGAAGGTCTTCTGGCCGGAGGACGGCTACACCAAGGGAGACCTCGTCGCGTACTACCGGGCCATCTCCCCGTGGTTGTTGCCGTGGCTGAAGGATCGCCCGCTGGTGCTGACGCGGTACCCGGACGGTATCCGCGGCAAGTCGTTCTTCCAGAAGGACGCGCCCGCGTTCGTGCCGGATTGGATCCGGCGCCAGCGCATCTGGAGCGAGAGCGTGGAGCGCGACGTCGACTACTTCCTCTGCGACGACGAGGAGTCGGTCGCGTACCTCGCCAACCTCGGCACCATCCTCCTGCACGTGTGGGCCAGCCGGGTGCAGACGCCGCAGGCGCCGGACTGGGCGAGCATCGATCTCGACCCCAAGGGCGCGCCGTTCGCGCACGTGGTCCAGGTGGCGAGGAAGATCCGCGAGATCTGCGAGGCGATCGATCTGCCCACGGTGGTGAAGACCAGCGGGTCGACCGGGCTCCACGTGTTGATTCCGCTCGGCGCGCGCTGCACCCACGCCGAGGCGCGCGGGCTCGCCGAGCTGATCAGCCGCGTGGTCGCTTCGACGCTGCCGGACATCGCAACGCTCGAGCGCGTCATCGCCGAGCGCGGCGGCCGGGTGTACCTCGACTATCTGCAGAACGGCTACGGCAAGGTGCTGGTGGCGCCCTACAGCGTGCGCCCGCTGCCCGGCGCGCCGGTGTCGATGCCGCTGAGCTGGCGTGAGGTGACGGAGAAGAACGGCCCGAAGGCGTTCAACATCAAGAACGCGGTGAGGCGCGCGGAGAAGTGGAAGGCGGATCCGCTGCTCGCGGCGCTCGGGCCGGCGCCCGACTTCGGGAAGGTGCTGGCGCGCCTGGGCGACGAGTTGCAGCGGCTGATGCGGTGAAGCTTCGGGCTTCGACGGTTGTGGGAGCCGGCCTCTGGTCTTGGGGGGCGCGGCCGCTGCAGACTCGTCCGGCCATGGACGCTGTCTTCCGCCTCCCCTCCGCGGTGAAGCACGACCCTGCCGTCGACACCTGGCTGCGGGCGCAGCGGGTGGATTTGCGCCCGCTGGTGGAGAAGTGGTTCCAGAGAATTCGGGCGTGCGGCGACGACGTGCGGGAGTTGATGCACGACGGATGTCCGACGGCCTGTGTCGGCGATGCAGCGTTCGCCTACGTCGGCGCTTTCAGGGACCACGTCAACGTCGGATTCTTCTACGGCGCGCTCCTCGAAGACCCGGCCCGGTTGCTGGAGGGATCGGGCAAGCGCGGGCGCCACGTCAAACTCTGACCGGGCACCGGCATCAATGAGAATGCCCTCGCCCGACTGATCGACTCGGCCTATGCGCTTGCGAAAAGCATGAAGTGAGTGGTGGGGGCCCAAACTCCGGTGGTATCTGGACTGCGGTGAGCTGAGCTGCCTCCTCGCATTTCATCGGTCCGGTTGCTCAGGCAGATCGGGCTCTCGCGGCTTTCGACGACCTCGTTCGGACGGTTCCGGGCGCGGCATCGGCGTCGTTCCGGGCGGCGCGACAGTACCGCGCTGGCACTGGTCCGATGCTCTGAGATTTGCCTGCCGGGCGCTTCTCAGGTGGCTGGTGCGGGCGTCGGGGCGGTGGCGCTTTCGCGCCGCCCCTCCCGGTGCTGGCGGGCGATCAGCACGTAGAGCGACGGGACCACGAAGAGGGTGAACAGCGTTCCGATCGTCATCCCGCCCACCAGCACGAAGCCGATGGAATTCCGCGCCTCCGCGCCGGGGCCGTGGACTAGGGTGAGCGGGAAGTGCCCGGCCACGGTGGCGGTGGTGGTCATGATGATCGGCCGGAAGCGGATCCGCGCGGCCTGGCGGATCGCCTCCAGCTTCGAGAGCCCCGCGAGCTGCTGCACGTTGGCGAACTCGACCAAAAGGATTCCATTCTTGGCGATCAACCCGCAGAGAGTGACCAGCCCCACCTGCGAGTAGATGTTGACCGTGGTGGTCCAGCCCTCGGTCAGCGGGAACTGCACCTGCGGCGGGCCCTGGAACTTGAGGAACATGAAGATCAGCGCGCCGAACATGCTCAGCGGCACCGAACCGCCCAGGATCACCAGCGGGTCCCGGAAGGAATTGAACTGCGCCGCCAGCACTAGGAAGATCAGCACCAGCGCCAGGCCCATCGCGGGGAGGAACCGCCCGGACTCTTCGCGCAGCTGCCGCGACTCGCCGGTGTAGTCGATCTGGTAGCCGGGCGGCAGCGTCCGCGCGGCGATGGTCTCCAGCAACGTGAGCGCGTCGTTCAACGACCGCGTGGGGACGCCCGAGATCTTCACCGAGTTGAGCTGCTGAAACCGGTTCAGCGTCCGCGGCTCCACCGTGGTCTTCACCGAGGCGATCGCGCTCAGCGGGATCAGCTCGCCGGTGGGCCCGCCGGGGCCGGTGAGACGCAGGCCGGGCAGCTGGGACGCCTCGAGCCGCGCCGTCCGCTCCAGCTGCGGAATCACCTTGTAGCTGCGACCGTCGAGGTTGAAGCGGTTGACGAAGTCGCCGCTCAGCATCGCGGAGAGATCGGCCCCGACCTGCTGCATGGTCAGCCCCAGCGCCGCCGCCTTGTCGCGGTCGATCACCAGCTCGTCCTTCGCTTGGTCGATCCGCACATCGACCACCGGCGGGAAAGCGAACTGTCCGCTGGCCGTGGCCTCCTGGACGATCTGGTTGGCGTAGCGCACCAGGTCCTCGTGGTCCGCGGTCGAGGAGATGACGAACTCCACCGGGAAGAGCCCGGGGCTGGGCAGCGCCGGCGGGAGGAACACCGGCGCGCGGATCCCGCTGATGGTGGCCAGCTTCGGGTTCAGCTCCTGGTCGATCTGGAAGATGTCCCGGTCGCGCTCGGTCCAGGGCTTCACCAGCATCCCGCCGAAGCCGCCGGAGGGCGTGGTGAGCTGGAAGCTGTTCATGAACTCCGGCGTCTCGGCGAAGCGCTGGTAGACCTTCTCGGTGTAGAAGCTCACCTGCTCCAGCGACGCATTGGCGGGCGCTTCGATCGCCCCGAACACCACGCCCTGGTCCTCGGTCGGCGCGAGCTCCTTCGGCGCGAAGAAGTACATCGCCGGCACCAGCAGGGTCAGGAAGATCCAGATCCCGTACACCGCTGGCCGCATCCCCAGCGTCACGTCCAGCGCGCGCAGGTAGAGCTCCCGCACCTTCTCGAACGCGCCGGTCAAATGGCGCTGGACCCAGTTCTCCCTGGGCTCGGAGCGGATCAGCTTCGACGACATCACCGGCGACAGGGTGAGCGCCACGAAGCCGGAGACCATCACCGCGCCGGCGAGCGTGAACGCGAACTCGCGGAACAGCGCCCCGGTGAGCCCGCCCTGCAGCCCGATCGGCGTGTAGACCGCGGCGAGCGTGATGGTCATCGAGATGATCGGCCGCACCAGCTCGCGCGCCCCGCGCAGCGCCGCGTCGAAGGGGTGCTCGCCCGTGTGCACCCGGCGCTCGACGTTCTCCACGACGACGATCGCATCGTCCACCACGAGGCCCACGGACAGGACGATCGCCAGAAGCGTCAGCAGGTTGAGGGTGAACCCGAACAGCTGCATCAGGAACACCCCGCCGATGAGCGAGACCGGGATCGCCACCACCGGGACGATCGACGTCCGCAGCGAGGCGAGGATGAGCGAGATGACGATGATGACGATCACGATGGTCTCGGTCAGCGTCTGCACGACCTCCTTCAGGGCGTCGTCGATGTAGGTGGTGGAGTCGAAGGCGATCTTCGCCTCCATCCCCGCGGGCAGGTCCTTCTGGATCTGCGCGAACTCCTCGCGGACGCGCTTGATGACGTCCAGCGAGTTGGCGTTGGGCAGCACCCACACGCCCATGAACACCGCCTTCTCTCCCGAGAAGCGGACGTCCTCGTCGTAGCTCTCCGCGCCGAGCACCACCTCCGCCACGTCCTCGAGGCGGACCACCGCGCCGGCCTGTTCGCGGACGATCAGCCGCTTGAACTCCTCGAGCGTGCGCAGGTCGGTATCCGCGGTGAGGTTGGCCTGGACCAGCGCGCCTTTGGTCTGTCCCACCGCGGTGAGCGCATGGTTCGTGGAGAGCGCGGCGCGGATCTCCGAGGCGCTCACGTTCAGCGCCGCCATCCGCTCCGGCTTCAGCCAGGCTCGGAGCGCGAAGGTCCGGCCGCCGAGGATGTCCGCCCGCTGCACGCCGTCCAGCGCGGACAGGCGCGGCTGGACGATCCGGATGAGGTAGTCGGTGACCTGGTTGTCCTCGAGGATGTCCGAGCGGAAGCTCAGGTACATCGCCGCCACCGCCGCGTCCGACGGTTCGATGGTGATGGCGGGGATCTCCGCCTCGGGCGGCAGGTCCGCGCGCACCTGGTTCACCCGCGAGGAGATGTCCGCCAGCGCGTCCGCCGCGTTGAAGTTGAGCTTGAGGCGGACGTTGATGGTGGAGAGCCCCTGCGTGCTCTGCGACTCGATGTAGTCGATGCCGTCCGCGGCGGCGATCGCCCGCTCCAGCGGCGTGGTGATGAATCCGCGGACCAGATCTGCGTTGGCGCCCACGTAGACGGTGCGCACCACCACCGTGGCGCTCTCCAGCTTCGGGTACTGGCGCACGTTCAGCGTGCGGATCGCCTGCAGCCCGCCGATCACCACGATCAGGTTCACCACCACCGCCAGCACCGGGCGCTTGATGAACGTGTCGGTGAACGAGGCCATCTCAGCGGTTCTCCGGCGTCGGGTGCAGCTTCGGCTTCGGCTGCGGCGACTCGTCGATCACCACCGGCGCGTTGTTGCGCAGCTTGAAGGCTCCCGCGCTCACGACGCGGACGCCCGCCTTCAGCCCCTGCAGCACCGCCACGAAGTCCCCGCGCGGCGGCCCGAGCCGGACGAACTGCTGCCGCGCGATGAAGACCTGCCGGCCGTCGGGCGTTCGGTCCAGCCCCGGCGTCCCGGGCTTCTTCTCCTCGATCACGAACACCGAGTCGCCGTAGGGCGCGTGGACGACCGCCGTCGCCGGGATGACCACCGCCGTCAACTTCTGCGGCATGACCAGCGTCACCTCCACGAACGTCCCCGGCTTGAGCGCGCTCCGCGTGTTCGACAGCCCCTCCACCCGTGCTCGGAGCCCGAGGTTGCGCGTGGTGGGATTGACCGTGGGCGCGGTGGCCACCACCTCACCCGCGAGCGTCCGTTCGGGCGCGGCGCGCAGGGTGACGCGCACCGGCGTGCCGGGCGCGACCTTCGCCGCGTCCTCCTGCGGCAGCGAGAAGTCGACGAAGCCGCCGCCCACCGCGTCCAGCACCGTGATGCGCGTGCCCACATTCAGCACCTGCCCCACGCTGACCTCGCGGATCCCCAGGCGGCCGGCGAACGGCGCGCGGATCGTCTTCTTGTCCACCTGCGCCTCCAGCGACGAGACCTCGCCCTGCGCTGCGGTGAACTCCGAGGTCGCCTGGTCCAGCGCCGCGCGGGAGATGGCCCCGGCGCTCATCAGCCGCCGCGAACGCTCGAGCGTGACCTTCGCGAGATCGCGCCGCGCCCGGGCGGCCTTCAGCTGCGAGCGCTCCATGTCCGCGTCCAGCTCCACCAGCAGCGCGCCCGCCTTCACCTCTGCGCCCGAGTTGAAGGCGATCCGCTTCACCGTGCCGGCGACCTCGTTGCGGATCTCCACGGTCTGTGGGCTGGAGACGGTGCCCACCGCCTGGAGCGTGCGCTCCCAGGTCTGCTCCTGCGCCACCGCCACGCCCACCGCCTCCGGCGGCGGCCCCGCCTGCTCCATCTGCGCGCCGAAGGCCATCAGGTGGCTGATCTGCAGGAACTTGATCCCCGCCAGCGCCACCACCACCAGCAGCACGCCGACGATCGCCACGAGGTAATGGAGCACGCGGCGGCGACGACCGCTTCGGTGGGGGAAGGTGCTGGACACAGGGGTCCTCTGGGAGGACCGAAGCTAGGTGCGGAAAGCGACGCCGGGACCCGGGACCGCGGTCGGAACGAAGCGTCGTCCGGCCTCCATCGACGCGGGCTTGCGCGGGGCGGACCCGCTGCGCACCTTGCCGCGGAGAATGTCGAACAAGCGCGCCCTCCCCCGCACCCGCCGCCGGCTCCGGATCGAATTCGCCGGCACTCCAGCGTTCACGGTCGACGTGTCGCCGGGCGGCTTCTGCACCGAGGCGATGCGGGTGCTGCCACCGGGCAGCCCGGTGAGCGGGCGGATCCGCGTCCACGGACGCGACGTCGAGTTCCACGGCGTGGTCGCCTGGGCGAAGCCGGGCGATCCACGGCTGCAGCTCCGCGGGCGGATGGGCGTCAAGCTCTCGCATCCGGCGGCGCCGTACCTCGAGCTGTTCGGTCCGCCGGCGTGAACGCGCCTACTTCTTCGCGGCCGGCGCAGCGCCCTTCGGCGGCTGCCGGACGACGAGCTCGCCCAGACCGAGCGGCTGGACCTGCTTCGTCACCAGATCCGGATCGCCGACCAGCACCACATCCAGCAGGACGGGGTTGAAGTACTTCTCCGCCACCTGCTGCACCTGCGCGGAGGTGGCGGCCTCCAGCTTCGTCACCAGCTGCTGGTAGTGGTCGAGCGCCTTGTCCTCCCAGTACAGCCCGGCGGCAGCGCGCGTCAGATCCTCCACGGTGGCGAAGGATCCGGGCAGCGACTGGATCAACCCCTCGCGCGCGGCGGAGAGCTCGTCGTCCGTGATGGGCCGGACCTGCAGTCCCTTGAGCTCCTCGAGGAACACCTGCAGCGCGGGCCCGGTCACGTCCGCGCGCACCTTCGACGAGGCCACCAGCGGCCCCTCGCCGCGCCGCGGGTCGACGTAGGCGTAAGCGCCGTACGAGTACCCCTTCGCCTCGCGGAGGTTCATGTTCAGCCGGCTGCCGAAGAAGCCGCCGAAGATGGTGGAGGCCAGCTGCAGCGCGGGCTCGTCCGGGTGCCCGGAGGGGATCGCCACCCGGCCCATCGCCACGATGGTCTGCACCAGCCCGGCCTTGGGGACGAGGACCAACTGCCGCGTGGCGTCCGGCTGCACAGCGGGCGGCACCGGCGGTCGCGCGGCCTTCCCCTTCCATTTGCCGAAGTACTTCGCCGCCCACTGCTTCGCCTGGTCGAGCGTCACGTCGCCGGTCACCACCAGCGCCGCGCCCTTCGGCCCGGACCACTTCGCCCAGAAGTCCCTCGCGTCCTTCAAGGTCAGCGCGCTCACGCTCTCCGGCGTGCCGGAGCCGATCTGCCCATAGGGATGGTTCGTTCCGTACAGCTCCTGCGCGAACGCCCACTGCGCAAGCCAAGTCGGATCGCCCGCGAGCTGCGCGAGCGTGTCGAGCATCTGTTTCTTCTTCAGCTCGAAGCCAGCCTGCTTCATCTGCGGGTGGAGCGCGATGTCCGAGAGCAGCTCGAGCGCCCGCGGCGCGTTGCGTGTCAGGACCCGCGTCCCCACCAGCGCACCGTCGGCCCGGGTCTGCGTGTACGGCTGACCGCCGAGATCGCTGAAGGCCTCCTCGAGGGCGATCGCATCACGCTTGCCGGCGCCCTCGAGCAACAGCCGATAGGTGAGGTCCGCCAGCCCCGCCTTGCCCTCCGGATCCTGCGCCGTGCCTGCGCTGAAGGCGACGGCGAGTGAGACCAGGGGAAGATCGTGCCGTTCGCTCACCAGCACGGTGAGGCCGTTGGGGAGCACCGCCTTCTGGAAGGTCGGGATGACGAGCTCGGGCGACGGACCGGGCTTCGGAGGCTGGGCGCGCCAGGGCTCGATGTCCGTGGGCGGTTGCGCGGTCTTCGCCTCGGCCGGAGCGGGCTTCGCCGCTGGCTCGACCTTCTGCTCCGGTTCGGCCGGCTTCTGCTGCTCGGCGGTGGTGGCGCAGGCACAGAGCGCCAGGACCGCGGCGACGAGCGCACGGCGCAGGGAGGTGTCGGTGCGATTCACGGCTTCACCTCGGGCACGGCGAAGGTCACCACCCGGTTCGGGGTGAGGACGTTTTTCACGAACGCCGCCACGTCCTTCGGCGTCACCTGCTCGTAGCGGGCAAGGTCGCGGCCGAAGCTGTCGGGTTCGCCGAAGAAGTGGTTGTAGGCCTGCAGAAGATCCGCCTTCTCGCCGATCGACTGCAGGCCGCTGACGAAGCCGGTCTCGATCCGGTTGCGGGTGCGCAGCACCTCTTCGGCGGTGACGCCCTTCTGGCGGATGTCATCGAGCACCGCGTCGATCTCCTTGAGCACCTCCTCGGGCGTGTGCCCGGGCGCCACGGTGGCTTCGATGCCGAAGACCGACTGCTCCTGGAGCGACTGCTGGTGTGCGCTCACCGCCTGGGCGATCCGCTTCTCACGGACGAGCCGCCGCTGCAGCCGGCTGGCCTTGCCGTTGGCGAGGATCGACGCGAGCACGTCCGCCTCGGCGTCCCCGGGCTCGAACAACGCGGGCGACAACCAGGCCACCGACACCATCGGCAGCGTCGCGACCTGCTCGACGTGGTCGATCCGCACCGGGTGCTCCAGCGTCACCTTCGCCACGTTCGGCGGGTTGGGCTTCGGCGGCGAAGGCAGCGTCGCAAAGTACTTCTCGATGACCTCCTTGATGTGCGCCTTGTCGATGTCCCCTGCCACGGTGAGCGTGGCGTTCGACGGCGCGTACCAGGTGCGGAAGAACTGGCTCACGTCTTCGAGGCTGGCCGCGTCGAGGTCCTTCATCGAGCCGATGACCATGCCGTGATACGGGTGCGGCGCGGGGAACAGCGCCTGCCACTCCTTCTCCCGCGCGAGGCCATAGGGCGAGGTCTCGTAGCGCTGGCGGCGCTCGTTCTTCACGACCTCCTGCTGCGTCTTCAGCTTCTCGGGCGTGAGCGCCTGGAGGAGGAAGCCCATCCGATCGCTCTCCAGCCACAGCGCGGTCTCCACCTGGTTGGCGGGGAGGGTCTCGAAGTAGTTGGTGCGGTAGAAGTTGGTGGTGCCGTTGAGGTCGGTCGCGCCGAGCCGCTCCAGCATCGAGATGTGCTGGTCGTCGGCCACGTGCTGCGAGCCCTGGAACATCATGTGCTCGAACAGGTGGGCAAACCCGCTGCGGCCG
Organism: Myxococcaceae bacterium; assembly: GCA_019686135.1. Classification (GTDB taxonomy): domain Bacteria; phylum Myxococcota; class Myxococcia; order Myxococcales; family Myxococcaceae; genus JADGHL01. The sequence continues at coordinate 45,948 of JADGHL010000014.1, forward strand.
GGCACCTCGTTGAGCGCGCCCACGTGGTACCAGACGGAGACGGTGACCAGCGGGAGCCGGTGATCCTCATGGAGGATGACCTCCAGCCCGTTCTTCAGCGTGTACTTCTCGTACGGCACATGGAGCTGCGCCGAGGTGGGCTCCGCTGCCGGGGCGCCTGTGCTCTGCGCGAACGCGAGCGCTCCGGCCAGAAGCGCCGCCACGAGTGTGAGTCGTTGCATCGGTCGTTCTCCGTCGTCGTGGATCACCAGGCGGACATCGCCCCGAGGTTGAAGACGTCCTCGAAGCCCGAGCGCCGGAGCACCTCGCAGGCGGCCGCCGCGCGCATCCCGCCCGCGCAGTAGACGACCACCGGGGTCGATTTCGGCCCGACCTCGTCCAACCGGCGTTGCAGCTCCTGCACCGGGATGTTCTTCGCGCCCTCGAGGTGACCCGCCATGAACTCCTGGGGCGTCCGCACGTCCAAAAGCACTGCGCCCGCGGCCACCTTGCGCCGCGCGATGGCCGACACTTCCTTCGGATCCGGCATAGGCCGCTGGTCGTTACCACAGCCGCCGCAGGGCTGAACGCGAAGTTGCAGGCCCCGCGGTCGCTGTCGACGAGCAGACGCTGTCCTTTGGCAGGGCGCTGGGACGTGCACATCTTCCGGGAAGCGCCGGCTCCAAGGAGGCGGTCACAGCGTCGGTGGGAGGAAGCATCCGGGTCGATGTCGTGGGCTGCCCGATGGGCCGGCTGCAGGGAGGATGCGGCGGAAGCGGACCGGGTCGAGCCCGGGGCGCAAGACGGCGCGACCTGCAGGGCAGTCACCGTCCCCGGATGCTCCCACCGGCGATCCGTGGGGCGTTGCGAATTCATCGTGAACCCGTGCTAGGAGAGCGGCTCCGTTCAGGGCCGAACTTTCCAGCTCACAGGTGCACATGCTTCGTCATTCCTGGCTGCTCCTTGCCGCGCTCACCGTGCTGTCCGCGTGCGGACCCGAAAAACCCACTCCCGATGGAGGCACTCCCGCCGAAGACGCCGGGGTGAACCCCGCCTGCGACGACAGGATCCAGAACGGAGACGAGACCGGCGTCGACTGCGGCGGGAGCTGCGCGACGAAGTGTGCCAACGGCGGCACCTGCGCGACCGACACCGACTGTGCCAGCGGCATCTGTTCCAACGGCGTCTGCGTGGAGTGCACCGAGGCGTCGCAGTGTCCCGGCTCCGACACCGAGTGCGCGGTGCGCGTGTGCGAGAACAACACGTGCGGCGTGAGCAACGTCCCGGCGGGAACCCCCGTTGCGGCGCAGACCGAAGGCGACTGCCAGGTCCAGCAGTGCGACGGGAACGGGCAAATCGTCGGCGTCAACGACGACTCGGACGTGCCGGCGGACGACGGCAACGAATGCACCGACGAGGTCTGCATGGACGGTGTGGCCTCGCACCCGCCGAAGGCGGTCAACACCGCCTGCACCCAGGACGGCGGCGCGTACTGTGACGGCGCCGGCGCGTGCGTCGCGTGCAACACCGCCGACCAGTGCCCGGGCACCGACACCGAATGCCAGACGCGGACCTGCACCGCCGGCGTGTGTGGCTTCAGCTACGCCGCAGAGGGTACCCCGGTCAGTACGCAGACCCCGGGCGACTGCCAGGTCGCGCAGTGCGACGGCGCGGGCGCAGTCGTCAGCGTCGCCGACAACAGCGACCTGCCCGTAGACGACGGCATCGAGTGCACGGATGAGGTCTGCACCGCCGGCGTGCCGTCGCATCCGGCGAAGCCGGTGGACACTGCCTGCAGCCAGAACGGCGGCTCGTTCTGTGACGGCGCCGGCGCGTGCGTGGCGTGCAACACCGCCGACCAGTGCCCGGGCACCGACACCGAGTGCCAGACGCGGACCTGCACCGCCGGCGTGTGTGGCTTCAGCTACGCGGCCGCGGGCACCCAGGTCAGCGCGCAGACGCCGGGGGACTGCCAGGTCGCGCAGTGCGATGGCGCGGGCGCGGTCGTCAGCGTCGCCGACAACAGCGACCTGCCCGCGGACGACGGCATCGAGTGCACGGATGAGGTCTGCACCGCCGGGGTGCCGTCGCATCCGGCGAAGCCGGTGAACACCGCCTGCAACCAGAACGGCGGCGCGTTCTGTGACGGCGCCGGCGCCTGCGTGGCGTGCAACACCGCGTCGCAGTGCCCGGGCACCGACACCGATTGTTCGTTCCGCACCTGCCTGTCGAACACCTGCGGAATGGAGAACGTGAACGCGGGCGTGCCGGTCGCCACGCAGACTCCGGGGGACTGCCAGGTCATCACCTGCGACGGCTCCGGCGGCACGGCGACCCAGGCGGACGACACCGACGTCCCGGCGGACGACGGCAACCAGTGCACCGAGCAGGTGTGCGTCGCGGGCGTGCCCTCGTTCCCGCCCTCCGCGCCCGACACGGCGTGCAACCAGAATGGCGGCGCGGTGTGTGACGGTGCCGGCGCCTGCGTGGGCTGCACGACTGCGTCGCAGTGCCCGGGCACCGACACCGAGTGCCAGACGCGGACCTGCGAGAACGGCGCGTGCGGCTTCAGCTACGCGGCGGCGGGCACGGTGGTGTCGACGCAGACCGCGGGCGACTGCTCGAGCAACCAGTGCGATGGCGCAGGCCAGATGGTGGCGGTCGCGGACGACACCGACGTGCCGGCCGACGATGGCAACGAGTGCACCGCGGAGGTCTGCACCAGCGGCACTGCCGAGCACGCGCCGGTGGTGGCGGGCACTCCGTGCAGCCAGAACGGCGGCACCGTGTGTGACGGCGCCGGCGCCTGCGTGAGCGCTCCGACCGTGGCCTCGACGGACCCGGCGGACAGCACGACCGTGGCCGCGTCGACGGCCATCAGCGTGACCTTCAGCACGGCGATGGATCCGTCGACGCTCACCGCACAGACGATCGCCGGCGCGTGCTCCGGGTCGGTGCAGGTGTCGGCCGACGACTTCGCCACCTGCGTGGCGTTCGCCAGCGCGACCGCGACCATGAGCGGCGGCGACACCGTGGCGACGTTCACGCCCGCGCCGGGGCTCCTGGTGAACCGGACGTACAAGATCCGCGTCACCACCGCGGCGGAAGGCGCCAGCGGCGTGGCGCTGGCTTCGGAGTTCACGCAGGCCACCGGGTTCACCACCCTGGTGCCGGGGATTGTCGTGATGAGCCAGGTCTACGGCGGCGGCGGCAACTCCGGCGCTCCGCTCGACCACGACTTCGTCGAGCTCCACAACCGGGGCGCGGCGCCGGTGAGCCTCAACGGCATGTCGCTGCAGTACGCGTCGCAGACCGGGACGACCTGGGGCAACGTGCTGGCCCTCAGCGGCACCATCCCGCCGGGCGGCTACTTCCTCGTGCAGCTGTCCGGAGGGAGCAACGGCGCGGCGCTCCCCACCCCGGACCAGACGGGCAGCATTTCCGTGTCCGGAACCAACGGGAAGTTCGCCCTGATGGCCACGACCACCCAGAACCCGAACGGCGCCTGCCCGCCGCGCGCGCTCACCCTCGACATCGTCGGGTTCGGATCGGCGAACTGCTTCGAGGGCAGCGCGGGAACCCCGGCGCTCTCGAACTCCACCGCGGCGCTCCGCAAGCAGGACGGGTGTCAGGACACCGAAGACAACTCGAACGACTTCGTCGTGGGAAACCCGGCGCCGCGGAACTCCAGCAGCCCGCCGGTGCTGTGCACGAGCGTGACCAACGAGTCCAACACTCCGGCGGAGGCGGACTACTGCAACGTGCAGTTCCCGCTCTCGCTGTCCGTGACCTCTGGCGCGAACACCGGCTCCATCTACGGGCGGATCTTCGAGGCGGGCGTCACCGAGGCCGGCGGCGCTTCGTCGAGCGTGAAGGCGCAGCTCGGCTTCGGTCCGGAGACCGCGAACCCGCAGTACGAGCCCGGCTGGACGTGGATCCCGGCGACCTTCAACGTCCAGAACGGGAACGACGATGAGTACCAGGCGTCGTTCAACGCTCCGGCTCCGGGCAGCTATCGGTACGCGTACCGCTTCAGCCTCGACGACGGCGCGAGCTGGACCTACTGCGACGCCAAACAGGGCGACCTCGGCGCGGGCTCCAACCCGAACCTGAGCTTCTCGCTCGGGGATCTGCCGGTGCTGACGGTCACGCCGTAGCGGACGCTCCGCATCCGGTCGTTTCCACGCCGGCGCGCTTCCCTCACGGAGGCGCGCCGGTCTTCTTTTTTCCGGCGCATCCGCAGTTCCGGCGCGGCGGCGTCCGGTCCAACATGCGCCGCATGAGAATCGTTCTCCGACTGCTCGCTCTCGTCGGTCTGGTCCTTGGAGCAGGCGCCTGCTCGCACGGTCACGGGCACCACGACGCCACCGTCCACCACCGCTTCGACGACGCGGAGATGTGGGCGAAGGAGTTCGAGGATCCGGAGCGCGATGCGTGGCAGAAGCCCGACGAGGTCATCGCCGCGCTGAACCTTCCACCGCAGGGGCGGGTCGCGGACATCGGCTCGGCGACCGGGTACTTCACCGTGCGGATCGCCCGCAGCCACCCGGACGCGGTCGTGTACGGCGCGGACGTCGAGCCGTCGATGACCGACTATCTCCGCGCGCGCGCCGCACGCGAGGGGCTGGCGAATGTGCGGGCCATCACCGCCGCCCCCGACGATCCGAAGCTGCCCGAGCCGGTGGACGTGGTGCTGGTGGTCGACACGTTCCATCACATCGACGCGCGGCCCGACTACTTCCGGCGGCTCCGCGAGCACACGCTCCGCCCTGGCGGGCGGGTGGCGATCGTCGACTTCAAGAAGGGCGCGCCGCGCGGCCCGCCCGATTCGCACAAGCTTGCGCCGGAGCAGGTCATCGCCGAGATGGCCGAGGCGGGCTTCGAGCTGGCGGACCGGCCCGACCTTCTGCCGTATCAGTACCTGCTCATCTTCCGCGCGCGATGACCTTGAGGCGGAAGCGCGTCATGGCCACAGCAGGCCCGAATCGGTCGTTCCGCCGATGACCACGGTTTCATCGCCCGGCATTACCTTCCACTCACTGCCCGTCCAGCGGCGGAGGATGGGCGCGCTGAAGGTGAGCTCGATGGGGACCTCGCCGTCGTCGACGAAGTAGGCGCGCACCTCGGCCACCTCCTGGTCCGGACCGACGGGGATGGCCACGCGCACCTGGCCGGTGCGGTTCAGCCGTCCCGCCTGACCGAGGTCCGCCTCGCTGCGGAAGACGTCGCCGCGTTCCGTGCGCGCCTCCAGTCCCCACAGGCGGCGCTCGCCGAGGCCCGCCGACGCGCTCACGGTGACGTCGACGTACGCGTAGCACTTCGCCAGCCACACCTTCGACGGATCCGCGCACGCCGGGTCGATTTTCCCCTCCCGCATGCCTTCGTCGTCGATCAACGCCACCGCGCCGGGCACGTCGTCCACCACCGCCTCGCGCGGGCGACCCGGGCCCGGCTCGAAGGCCACGACCGGCAGGCCGATCCGGAACGGTGAGGCTTCGCCGTCGTCCGCGAACACACCGTTGTTGGTGGCGACATTGAGGAGCGCGTGCTCGCCCTCCATCGGCCCGGCGAAGGAAAGGCTGCCGTGAAAGATCCCCTGGAAGGTGCGGGCCGTGGCGTTCCCGTCCGCGTCGCGCTCGACCGTGAGCGCCCACTCGATGTCCGAGAGCCGCCCCCACTCGGCGACCAGCACCTTCGGCTTCGCCCCGGTGCCGCCGTCCTCGTTGGAGAAGACCACGGTGTACTCGAGCGCGCCGTCGGAGCGCTCGTGGCCGTAGAGGATGAGCGGTACATCGGTGAACGCGCTGTCCTCGCGGCCCAAAAGGATTGGCGCGAAGCGGGCGAGGGTCTGTTCCGGGCTCAGCGTCAGCGAAGTGCCGGTCACCCGCAGCGTGGCCTCATGCGCGCGGGTCTGCTCCGCCACGCGGGTCAGCCGGACGGTGTGGTCGCCCGCGCCGAGCCGGCCCACCGCGGCTCGGTGCGTCCCCGCGGGCGTATCGGTCCAGATCAGATGACGCCGCACCTTGCGGTCGACGATCACCTCGATCGTCACCGACTCCGCGTTCGCGGTCCTCCACGCTACGCCGTCCAGCTCACCCTCCAGCGCGAGCACCGCCTCTCCTTCCGCGTCCAGCGTGAGCGTCACCTCGTGGCGTTCGCCGTCGGCGAGGGAGAACGGTTCGAACGCGGGCGGGCCGGGTGGTGGTGGCGGCGGACCGCAGGCGATCGCCGCGAGAAGGAGGACGAGCGCGGGAGAAGGTCGGCGAAGCAGAAGCACGCACGCGTTGTACCGGATGCATGCGCCATCGGTCATCGCGAGGACCCTCGGTCATCGGGCGGAGGGTCCCCTGTCGGCCGATGAGCGCGACCGCGATCGCGCGCACCCTGCCGCCACCACGTCCCGTCACAGAGGGAGCCAATGAATCGCCGCGCTGAGCACCTCTCAACGCTCGAGGGCGAGCTAATGCGCGAAGTGGCCTATGGGGCGGAGATGGATCAACTCGCGGCCGAGCGGGCTGAGTCGCAGATGGCGCCAGCCACGCCCCCATCGGCTCAGGTCGCTGCTCGCCGTGCAGCCAGGGCGGCGGCCGGTGCGCAGCCGCCTGGTGCGTCGGACTTCTCTCCGCGGGCAACGGCGTACTCTGCGCGGCGAGTCGCCGGGCTGGGCGGCTGGGCGAGCGGACGGTCGCGTCGTTGCGCTTCCCCGCTTCGTCCGCAGACTCAGACGCATGAGAGACGACGTCGTCGAGGGACAGCTGGTGCGCAGCGCGGATGGACACGAACTGGGGCGCATCGCGCGACGGACCGGCGATGGGTTCCTCATCGAGCACGGGCGGTTCGTCCCGCACGAACATCTGGTCCGCGAAGACCAGATCTCCGAGGTCCGAAACGGTGAGGTCTGGCTGTCCGTCCCCAGTTGGCGACTGCTCGCGTCGCCTCCACACCCCGAAGAAGTGGATCGCGGCCACCGACCCTCGCGCCCTGAGTCCGAGGAAGAAGGACCCGTGCGCCGGGCGATCTCCGAAGCGGAGCGGATTCTCTCCGTCCCCGGCAGCGATCCGGACAAGTACTGACCCGTGCTGGTACGCGCCTTGCTGCTCCTCGCTGCATGCGGCTCTTCGTGTACCTCGGGCTGATCGGCGCGGCACTGCTCGCAGGCTCCCAGGCATCCCGCGCCACGTCACCGCGCCGAACGCATGCCCGGTCTCATCACGCGACCTCAGCGTCGCAGCCGACACCGGCCCCAGCGCCACAGCGCTGAGCTTCCGGCAGCGCATCCGCCGTCGATGGCGGGCGGGCGTCGCGTCACCGTTCGGCCATCAGCTGATCGGCGAGGAGTCTCGCCAGGTCCGTGCAGATGCAGCGGCGCTTCCGCGTGCGGAGCGCGATGCTCAGACGGGAAGACCGGACCTTCACGGCTCGGCCGTCGTCCATCAGTGGGGAGCCTCACCGGGTCCGCTCGCCGGATCGGTCCTGCGCCGACAGACGCGCCGCGAAGTGCCTACGTGCGCCGGCGTGGCAGCGCTTCCGGCTGCGGGTAGCGCTGCGCTGGTGGCGGCACCACGCAACGATTTCGGGAAGCGTTCGCGGGTTCGGACGTAGAAGAAGCTGTGAGCTCGTTCGCTTCCCGGCTGCTGATTCCCGCACTGTGCGCGCTGTGGGCGGCGGGGTGTACCCGGCAGGTCCGCCCGACGGAACCGTCGACGCCCAGGCTGACGCCGGAAGAGGCGACGGCGCTGGTCCCCGAGTCCGTGCCGGACCGTGAGGGCTGGGCGCTCGATACGCTCAACGCGCTCGACCGGAATCACCTGCCCGCCGATCTCCCGTCGGTCTGCGCGGTCTTCGCGGTGGTCGAACAGGAGTCGAACTACCACGCCAACCCGGTGGTCCCCGACCTGGCGCGCATCGTCCGTCGGCGGCTGGAGAGCTACGCGGAAAAGTTAGGGCCGCTGGGCGCCACGGCGCTGGAGCAGCTGCTTCAGGCCCGCGCGCGAGGCTCGAAGGCGACCTTCGGCGAGCGGCTGCGGCAGGTCCGGACCGAGCGGGATCTCGACCTCGTCTTCCGCGACCTCATCCGCTACTCGAAGGAGGAGCATCCGATCCTCTTCGGCGCAGCAGACCTCGCCAGCGAGCTCACCGGGCGCGGGTCGCTCTCGCAGCTGAACCCCATCACCACCGCCGGCTCGATGCAGGTCAGCGTGCGGTTCTCCGTCGAGTACGCGGCGCGCCAGAGCGGGGATGGTGAGGCCGACGAGTGGGTGGTGCGCGATCGGCTCTACACCCGCGCCGGCGGCCTCTACTTGGGCAGCGCCCGGCTGCTCGGGTACGACGCCGGCTACGACGCGCCGGTGTACCGCTTCGCCGACTACAACGCAGGCTTCTACGCCTCGCGCAACGCCGCCGTGCAGGACGCGCTCTCCCAGCTCACCGGGCGTCCCCTCGTCCCCGACGGCGATCTGCTCGCATACGACGAGGACGGGGACGCGCGCGATGAACCTTCCAACACGGAGAAGGCCCTCCGGCTCTTCACGGCGCGATACGCGACCTGGATCTCCGACGGGCACCTGCGCGCGGATCTGCTCCAGGAGAAGTCACACGGCTTCGAAGAGACCGACACGTACCGGGCGCTCGCAGCGACGTGGCTCAAGAAGACGGGCCGGCCGCTCCCCTACGCGCGGCTCCCGGAGGTGGCGATCGTCTCTCCCAAGATGAAGTCGAAGCGCACGACGAAGTGGTTCGCGCAGAGCGTGCTGCGGCGCTACGAGGCGTGCCTCCGGCGTGCGCGATGACCCGGGGCCGAAGCCGGTCCCGCGGACGTTTGTTCTCCCCATATCCGGCGCACATCATCGTCAGCCTGTGCGGCTGACCGGCGTCTCGCTGGCCGGGTAGGCGACCATGAGCTGGAAAGCGACTCTCGAAAAGGTGGAGGAGGGCCACTACGTCCTCCCGAAGCTGAAGACGATGCGGGTCCACGCGGACCTGTTCCTCTCCGACGTGCTGCTGGAGAGCCTCGAGGAGAGCGTCTTTGCGCAGATCGTGAACGCGGCCTCGTTCCCCGGCGTGACGCGCGTCGCGGTGACGCCCGACTGCCACGTCGGCTACGGCGTGCCGATCGGCACGGCCATCGAGACCGAGGGCGTCCTGCTCCCCACCGCGGCGGGCTACGACATCGGCTGCGGCATGGTGCAGCTCAAGACCACGCTCACGCTCGACGACGTGCGCGACGTGAAGAAGCGCCGCGCGTGGATCGACGAAGTGGAGAAGCGCATCGCCGTCGGCGTGGGCGCGTCGCGGGCGCAGCGGCAGCGGAAGATCGACGAGCGCACCTTCGCCGAGGTGGTCCGCCACGGCGCCAAGGCGCTGGGCCGCACGTCGAATGTCACCGAACGCGCCTTCATCCCGGTGGAGGACGACCGCGTCGACATCCCGGAGCGCGCGTACGACAAGCGCGGACAGCTCGGATCGCTCGGCGGCGGGAACCACTTCACCGAGATGCAGGTCGACGACCAGGGCCGGGTGTGGGTGATGCTGCACACCGGTTCGCGCGGCTTCGGCTGGAACATCGCGAAGACGTTCTTCGTCCAGGGCGCGCAGGAGCTCGGGCTCCGGGGCGGCCGCGCCAGCGAGGACTTCATCTGGCTGGATGCCGACTCGCCCACCGGCAGGGCCTACTGGAACCTGCACAACATGGCGGCCAACTTCGCCGTCGCCAACCGGCTCATCATCGGCGAGGCGGTGTGCGAGGCGCTGGAGACGGTGTTTGGCGGGACGGCGGAGATCTACTACGAGATCTCCCACAACCTGATCCAGAAGGAGGACGGACGCTTCGTGGCCCGCAAGGGCGCGACCCGCGCGTTCCCGGCGCATCACCCCGCGCTGCGCGGCACCGTGTGGGAGCAGACCGGGCACCCGATCCTCATCCCCGGATCGATGGAGACGGGCTCGGCGATCCTCTTCGCCGAACCGGGCGCGCAGAGGTCCATCTACTCGGTGAACCACGGCGCCGGCCGCCGGCTCTCCCGCGGCGAGGCGCGGCGTTCGCTGGACCAGCACCAGACGGATCGCCGCATGAGGGCGCGCGACATCCTGCTCAACACCCGGCAGACGCCGCTCGACGAGAGCGGGCCCTGCTACAAGGAGCTCGAGGAGGTCCTGCAGACGGTGGAGCGGGCGGGCCTCGCGAAGGTCCACAAACGGCTGCGGCCGATCGCCTGCATCAAGGGCGCGGATTGACGGGGCAAAAAAATCGCCGCGGGTGTCGGAGGGGGTCGCCACCCGCGGCGGACTGCGCACGAGGATGAGTGCGCAGCTTCGTCACCAGACAGCGCGCAAGATGTGCGGACCACCCCGGGCGCTCAATCCGCCCGCGGGACGATCGACGAGCGCTGTTGGCCGGCGCGGGGCAGAGCGCCCCGCCTCGCGGTGAGAGGTCGAATCAGTCGGCGACGACCATCGTCGCGTCGAGCTTACCGGGGGGCGCGCCCGGCGCTCCGGTCGGCGCAAGCTGGGTCCACACCCGCGCGGCCGGGTCGTACTCCCACAAATCGTCGAGCAGAATGGTGTCGACGCCGACCGGCACCGCGCCTCCGAAGACGTAGCGGTGGCCAGCGTTGAACGCGCCGACCGCGAGGGCGCGCGGAATCGGGAAGCCCATCGTGCCCGACGAGGGCGACTCCTCCGTCCACGCCGGAGGCGTGGCCGCGAGATCGAGCACCTGCACGTCCTTGAACACCTCGATTCCGAGGCCCGGCTCGATATTGAAGCCCCCGAAGAGCGGCAGCGGCGATTGGTCGCCCAGGAAGAGAGCGCCGGCCCGGGGGGTGGGCGGGTTGGTGGCGTCCACCCGGGTCCACACCGGCGTCGCCGCGGTCGGGTCGATGGTCCAGAGCGCGCCGGATATCTCCAGGTCGAGTTTGATCCCCCCGAACATCACGAACTGCCCCAGATCCGACAGGAACGCACAGCTCCCCGGGGTACTGACCGGCGGCGGATTCTCCGGCCCGGTCAAGTCGCCATGGATCTGCGTCCACGACCCGCTGGCGAGATCGAGGCTCCAGAGGTCATTGTGGAAAGCGTTCTGCGCGTCGAGTCCGCCGAACATGTAGACGGTCCGGTGCGCGCGATCGACGCCGAAGCAGTTCGCCGTGCGGGCACCGGGCGAGGCCGTGCCGGCCGGGAGCTTGTTCCAGACCGGAGGATCCTGGCTGAAGTCGAGCGCCCACACCGCGGGGGCGGCGAACAGCAGCGACGGTGACGCGCTGACGGTCCCGCCGAACACGACCATGCGGGAGGCTTCCCGATCCCAGGCGGCCAGATGGTTGGCGCGCGGCTCCGGAGCTCCATCCGGTCCGGCCATCGCGGTGATCTCTTCGAAGGTCTTCGAAACCGGATCGAACCGGACCAGCGACGACAGTCCCTGGGAGTCGTTGGGGTCCGCGGCTCCGCCGTAGATGATGAGCGGCGCCGCGTGGCATTCGCCGGCCTCGCACCACTGGTCCTCTCCGCACGAATGTCCACACGCGCCGCAGTGCTGGGGATCCGACTCCAGCGCCACCTCACAGCCGTTGGCCGCGTCCCCGTCGCAGTCGCCGAAGCCGGCGTGACACGTACCGATGCCGCAGCTCCCCGCAGCGCACGCCGCTTCGGCATTGTCGACCGTGCACACCATGCCGCAGGCGCTGCAGTTGTTCGCGTCGTCGAGCAGGCTCACCTCGCAGCCGTTCGCCGCATTGCCATCGCAATCCGCGAAGCCCGTGTGACACGCGCCGACGTGGCAGCTCCCCGCAATGCACGCAGGTTCCGCACTGTCAGCCGTGCAGACCGCGCCGCACGCGCCGCAGTTGTTCACGTCGGCGGTGACGTCGATGCACTCGCCGTCGCAGCAGCGCTGGCCATCGCTCCCGCAGTCCGAATCGCTCGTGCAGGTGGTCGGGTTGGGTGTCGGAGTGGTGTTGGGACAGCCGCACAGGGCGAGCGCGGCGACGACGAACAAGGAACGTAAGGTCTTCATATCGCGGAACTCCCGCTTGCGCTTAGCAAGGCGGGGCAGATCCGTCTACGGCGCGCACGCAGGCTCGAGGAACGCGCCCTCGTCGCTCACTGCGCCATCGCCGAGACGGACACCCCCGGCACGGAAGATCCGCCCCCCGAGCACGGCGAGCGCGGCATCGGAGGTGGGTGTCGGCGGGGGCGTCGCCGGAACGAAGCGCTCGCTGGCAAAGTCGAACCACTCCGCTGCGGTGCCGTCACGCGCCTCCACGTAGACCCAGCCGTTCCCGAGCTCCACCGCCACGGGATCGGCGATCGCCTGGTGCAGCTCGCCGGCCAACCGCAGGCTCACCGATTCTCCCTGCGCGGAGAAGACGTACGCGGAGGTCATCCCCTCCCCGTCCGGTCCCTCTCCGCCCACGAGCAGCGCGGCCCCTCCGGGCAGTGGCAAAAGCGCGGCGCCCGCGAGCGCGACCGGAAGGCCGGGGCCGATCGCCACCTCGCCCTCTTCGGACAGAAGCTCGGTGAGCTCCGTCGCCGTCGGACCGGACGCGAACAACACCCGGCCGTCGGCGAGACGGACCGCGGCGGAACGGGCACGGGCGAGCGTCACCCGCTTCTGCTGCGACCACGCCGGGCTCCCCGCATCCAGTGGCCGGAGCGCGACGACGTCGGCGCCGAGCGAGCCGCCGAACAGAAGCCAGCCGTCGGCCTGCTTCAACGCACGCGCGTCGCTGAAGGCGAGCTCCGGAACCAACGCGCCCTCGGTGGATTGGAGCGAGCCGAGGTCGAGCACCTCGATGGGCAGCGGATCCCGATCGCCCGCCGGCACCGTCACGCCGCCGGCGACCAGCACGCTGCCATCGTCCGTGACCAGGAAGGTCGCGTCGGTCCGTGCGACCTGCAGTGTGATGGTCTGCAGCGCGATGCCGGGGCGGTACAGCTCCACGACGCCGGTGGGCTGACCGTCGGCTCCGGTGCCACCGGCAAGCAGCACCGCGCCGGCGGCCGGTCCCTTGTCGAGCGCGATCGCCTGCGCTCCGCTGCGCGCGGCGAAGCCGGACACGGGCGTCCACCACACGCCGAGCGGCGCTCCGCCAGGACAACCGCACGCGCCCATCACGCACCGGCGGCCACCGCTGCCGCAGACGCTCGCCTCGCAGTCCGGGTCGGCGCAGTCGGCGAGCCCGTCGCCGTCGTCGTCGACGCGGTCATCACAGACTTCGACGATGCCACCGTCCGGCGCCGCCGGAATCGCCGGCAGCGTGAGCCGGAGCGTTTCGCCCTCGCCCCGTCGCAGCACGCCGGTCCCACGCGCGGCCGACACCACCTCGCCGGCGCGCTCGGCGGAGGCCAGCACTTCCACCTTCGTGCCCTCGGGCGTTCCCGGGCCGGAGAGGAGGTTGAAGCTCACCGGCAGATCGGGCGCATCCAGCGAGTCCGAGTAGAGCGGCGTGCCGTCGTCCGCGAGGTACGCCACCAGCGAGAGGCGATCGAAGTCCGTCCCCGGCACCAGCGGTCCGTCGATCTCCACGTGAAGGCCCGCCTGCGGCTCGCGGCAGCCGGCGACGACCAGGACCAGGAGTGCGGCGAGCGCCGCCCGAAGTGAAGGCATCCCGCCGTCCATCCTCCAACGGAGCGGCCCGGGCGCCAAACGCCGGGCACCCCACGCCGGGGCTATAGTCGAGGGGCACCTCCCGCCATGGCCGCCCCACTCCTCACGCACGCGCCGGACGAACACAGCGGCCGCAAGCTGGGCAAGTACGAGATCCTCTGCCGGCTCTCCACCGGCGGGATGTCGGAGATCTTCCTCGCGTTCCAGCGCGGGCTGGCGGGCTTCCGCAAGTACGTGGTGCTCAAGCAGATCCTCCCCGACATCAAGGGCGAGGAGGAGTTCGTCCGGATGTTCCTCGACGAGGCGCGCATCACCGCCGCCTTCAACCACCCGAACATCGCGCAGGTGTTCGACCTCGACATCCAGGACGGCGAGCTCTTCCTGGCGATGGAGTTCGTCCCCGGCGCCACGCTGGTGGAGGTGGCCCGCGCCACGCGCCAGCGCAACGAAGCCATCCCCATCGGCTTCACGCTCCAGGCGGTGCGGGACACCGCGCTGGCCCTCCACTACGCGCACACGTTCACCGATCCGCTCGGGCGGCCGCAGACGGTCATCCACCGCGACGTCGCGGAGAAGAACATCATGGTGACATACGAAGGCGTCACCAAGCTGCTCGACTTCGGGATCGCCAAGGCGCTGGGGCATTCGTCGCGGACCAGCGTGGGGATGGTGAAGGGGACCTCCGGCTACATGTCCCCCGAACAGATCCTCGGCGAGCCGCTCGATGCGCGCAGCGACATCTTCGCCCTGGGCGTGGTGCTGCACGAGTGCCTCACCGGGATGCGCCTGTTCCATGGCCGCACGCCCGAAGAGGCGATGATGCAGGCGCTCAAGGGCGAGGTGCTCCCGCCGTCGGCGCAGAACGCCGCGCTGCCGCCCGAGCTGGACCAGGTGACGCTCAAGGCGTTGCAGCGCCGGCGCGACGATCGCTACGCCACCGCGCTGGAGCTCGCCCGGGCCATCGAACGCGCCGCCGGGCCGCACATCTGGCACCCCGAGCAGAGCGGCGAATTCGTCACGCGCCTCTTCGCCCAGCGGCGCGATGCCACGCGCAAGCTGATGAGCGAGGCCCAGGCGATGGCCAGCGAGCTCACCGGTGACTTCCAACTCGCGAAGCTGCTCGGCAACGAGCCGCCCGCGGAGCCTCCCCCGCAGCGCGCGCGCTCCGCGCCACCGTCGAAGGCCCCGCCACCCGAGCCGAAGACCATCGCCACGCAACGGCGCGAACCGCCTTCCGTCGAGGAGCCACCACCGCCGCCGCCGAAAGCACCGGAACGTGCCCCGCCCCGCAAG
>JADGHL010000224.1 GCA_019686135.1 Myxococcaceae bacterium
CTCCACCCAGGCGGTGGCGCCGGTGGGCGGGGCGAGCGGCGCGCCCCCGGGGGCGTGGGTGGGCACCAGCGGCGCGGGCTCCAGCACCTCCACCACCTGGCCTTCGAGCACCGGCGTCCGCGCGAAGTTGAGGCAAAGCCCGGGCCCGCCGGTCCCCGAGCCGAGGATCTCCTCCTCCCAGGTCACGCCGTTCACCGCCTCCACCGAGTTGGTGACCAGGCGCGCCAGCACCGGCAACGCCGTGGGATCGGCATCGGGCGCTCGCAGGCGCAGCCACAGCGCGTGCTGGCCGAACTGCTCGCTGGCGCGCACCCACCGCGGGATCGTCAGCGTCACCACGCCCGCGGTGGTGAAGGCGTGGGTCCCATCCTCCACCCGGAGCGTGCGCCAGCGCTCGCCATCGAAGCCCTCCCAGGTCGCATCGCTCGGGCGCGGGGTGGCCGCGTCGGGCAGCAGCACGAGCAGCGGGAGCTGCTGTCCGGGGAGCCAGCGGAGGAAGGGCTCCGGATCGAACGCGACGTAGAGGGCGGAGTGTTCGTCGGACGGCGGCACCCAGGGCTGCACCGATAGCGCTCCCTGCGAAAAGCCGTTGTGGACCCGGAGCTGCGCGGGGCGATCTGTGAGGACGAAGCGCAGCCGGAGCGCGGAGAGGAACGGGGGCGCGAAGTCGGGTGGCTTGTACTCGTAGCCGAAGTTGAGATGGTTCTCCTGAAGGATATGGAGCGCCTCGCCCTTGTCGGTGAGATAGGGCGCAAGCAGATCGTCCACCACGTACTCGGCGGTCGTCGTCTCCACGATCCCCGCGGGGGTGCCATAGCCGCCGCTGGCGATGCGGACGCGGATCCACCGGCTCTTCCTGCCGTTGATGGTGGCGAGCGGGATCGCCGGGCAGGAGAAGGACACGGTCCCCGAACGGGTGAGGGCGGCGGTGGTGTCCATCACCTGCAGCGCGCGCCACCCGTCGTCCCAGTACTCCCACGCCAGCTCCACCGCGGTGGGCGGATCGATTGCCGTCAGCGTCAGCTCGAGCGTCACCTGCGCGCCCAGCCTCGAGAACACGTCGGCGGACGCGATGTAGAAGGCGTCCTCCACTTCGGGCGTCTTTCCGAAGGGGTAGCCGCCCCGGGTGATGTCCACCGGAGTGCCGTTGGTGAAGGTGGCGTCGGCGGCGAGCGCACGCGAACGTGCGGTGGCGGAGAGCCCGAAAATCCCCGGGAGCAGCGGCGCGTCGGCGGCGCGGATCCGCACGTCTTCTGCGGGGCGGACCTGCAGCCAGGCCGAGGAGATCCCATCCACCTCCGCGAGCGCACTCTGGACGAAGCCGTCGAAGGAGACGGTGAGCGTGTCGTAGCGATCCAGGTCCACCCGGGGCCGCAGCGGCCTGCCCGCGCCATCGGCCCAGCGCGCGAACATGCGCTGGGAGAGGTTCACACCCTCCAGGGTGACCGAGAGCGACTCGAGCGGGCTCGGCTGGAGAAAGAGGCTGGTGCTGCCGAGGAAGAGGACGTGTTCGAGCGGGTTCGGCTGCGCCGCCGGCACCGTCTGCCCGATGAGCGACGACAGGTCGGTCCAGGTGTCGCTCGCCGGATCCATCCGCCGCGCTGAGATGGGTTCGACCGGGAGCACCCGCAGCTCGGCGCAGGTCTCGAAGAGCAGGTTCGGGGCATCCGACGCCGCGACTTGGGTACCCGCGGGCAGGAGCACCGGATCGGCGCCCTTCGCCAGCCGGAAGGTCAGCGGCACCGAAGCGGCCACCGGCGCACGCAGCTCGATGCCGTAGAAGTCGAGGAAGGCAAGCCGGTACTTGTCCGGCAGCCGGTTGAGCTGCGCGGTGATCGAGGTGTGCAGCCGCGCCAGAATCTGCAGCAACACCAGCCCTGGATCGTCGGTGGCGAACCAGGCCTCGTCCCCCGGAGGCCAGTAGGCCGCCCAATCCGGCAGCTCCGCGCGCGCCAGCCGCAAGGCGTCCCGGTACACCTGCGCGGCGGTGCGCACATCGAGCGCGTCGGGAGCACGCGCGGCCGGGCTGGCAGTTGGCCCGGCGGAGCCGATCTGGAGCCGCGAGAAGGCCATTCCGAGGTTCTCAGATCTCCGCGCTGCGCTCGCAGCAAGGTTCTTTCGGCTCCTTCATGTTTGTTGTATTTCACTGACACAACTGGCGTGAGCGCAAGCGAGTTCTGGTGAGCCCCCGAACGACCACCCGGGTCCCGCACCCATCGGCCACCCACGCCCCCGAAAGGCTCCATCACCCGGCCGCCCAAGCGCCAACGCTCCGCCTGGGACCTGTGGATGATGCCTTCGAGCGCCACGCAGATGAGGTTGCGGATCAGGTCGCATCCGGCCTCGCCTCACCGGAACCGGCCCCGGCCGCTCCGGTCGCCGCCGTGCAGCGCGATGCAGGTGCAGCGCTGACATCGAGCGCGGGCGGGATGGTGGACCCGCACGTCGGCGCGCAGATCCACGCGGCGCGCGGTCACGGCCACCCGCTCCCGGACGAGGTCCGGACTCCCATGGAACGCGCGCTCGGGAACGACTTCTCCGGCGTCCGGGTGCACACCGGGCCTCCATCCGAACGCCTCAACCAGACCCTCGGCTCCAACGCCTTCACGACCGGCCGGGACATCTTCTTCGGCGCCGGCCACTACGCGCCCCAAACGCCCGAAGGCCAACGACTCATCGCCCACGAGCTCACCCACGTGGTTCAACAGGGGGCCGGTGCGGCGGACGGCGTGCAGCGCAGCCCGGTGGTGCAGCGCAATCCAAATCGGGAGCTGCCCCGGTCCAATCCGAAGAGGCGGGTGCTCAAGAGAACGTTCGACTTCGAGGAGAGCCGCGCGAAGCGTCGGAATGACGCGATGGAGCAGAGCCGTCAGCGTGGGGAGGCGCTGCTGGCGGAGAAGCGCAACAAGCGCACCGAGACTGCGCCGACGTCGATTGGATTCGGGCAGACCACGACGTTCAGTTTGTGGTCACCGTCCTTCGGGTCGCCATCGTTCGGTCAGCCGTTCTTCGAACCGCCGTCGTCCTTCGGCCCACCGTCGACGTTCGGATCCCCATCGTTTTTCGACACGCCGTGGAGCCTTGGCCCGCAACATGTCTTCGGTCAGACGTCCTTCCCGGGACTGTTCCCCACGATCGGGCCGCCGCCGACGTCCGAGCCTTCTTCGCCGTTCGCATCATCGGAGCCCTTCAGCCAATACGTCGGACCCGGCTTGTCGTTCGGTCTGCTCGCATCGACTTCAGACTCTGCGTTCGAGGACGTTCCGCTACCGACCTGGGACGCCTCGACCTTCGGCAGCTATCGGGAGCCCCAGGAGCCCAGCCAGGCGCAGATCCACGAGGAGCAGCTCGCGCGCGGCGAGGCGGCGAAAAGGGACATCGAACATCTCGCGCGGACGGTCAACGACACCGAGGAGATGGCGGACTACTTCGATCTGCTTCAGTTCCGCTACGACCTGCAGTGGATCGACTTCGTCGAACTGGGCACGCCGCGCGCGCGCGTGGTGTTCAAGATCAACCCTGAGTTCGAGGTGCTACTGGGCGGCACGCACCTAGAGATGCGTGCCCAGGGGAGTGACTCGAAGCCGGGCGTTCCACAGACGAAGGTCGAGTGGAAGACGAGCCAGCTGACCCTGGATGGCCAGGGTGACTACATCGTCGGCACGTACATGCTGGCGAACCCGCTCAGCATGGATCACCCAACGGGGACCGAGTCGAAAGCCGACACGGATCAGAAGTGGATGTCGCTGCTACCCAGCGCCTCCGGCTCGAGCAGCGATGGTTACGTGAAGGGCCACCTGCTCAACCACGACCTCGGCGGGATCGCCAACCAGCAGAACCTGTTTCCGATCACCGGCTGGGCGAACGGCCAGCACAAAACTTACGCCGAGCAGTACATCAAGTCCGGAATCAACAACGGCTACGTATACGCGTACCGTGTCGACATCGGGAACATCACGGAGGGCGTGCTCGCCTCGGGCGAGTACTACGTCAACGCCGACCTGCACTTCAACTTCGCCCGGCTCGACGCAACCGGCAACGTGGTTCCCAAGACCCACCACAAGGGCACGGTGAAATCCCGCTATGAAACGCAAAAGCAGAACCGCCCCGCCGGCCCGTGGCCGGACGTGAAGGCCGAGTACGCGAACGACTACACGGGCGGCAAAAAGGGCCAGCCGAAGACCGTCGGCAAAGAGCGAATCTACAAGCACAAGCAGGCGGACCGGGGGACCTCCAACGCCGGCCTCGTGAAGACGCTCGCCAAAGGGAATGCGTTCACCTACGGCACCCCCGACGCGTTCGGGTCAAACCCCTTCGCCGCGGCAGCCAAGGCGGCCGCCACCGCCAAAGTGCAGTCGCTCGCCCCGGGCCCGCCCCCTGCTGTATCTTATACACAACTCCCAGCCCACGAGACGCGTAGTAATGTT
>JADGHL010000225.1 GCA_019686135.1 Myxococcaceae bacterium
GGCGCTGGAAGTCCGCGTTCATCGCGTTGAGCAGGCGCTCGCGCTCCTCGCGCTCGACTAGCCGGTCGAGCAGGTCCGGCGCCGAGATGCGTTCCTCCCGAGCCAGTCGATTGAGGCGATCCCGCGTATGCGCCCTCACCCGAATCGTCGTAGTCGCCATCATGCGCACAAGTGTAGACGAAACCGTATACGCGCACTACCGGATCCGTACCTTCCGCTCCGAAGCTCGGTGGCGGAATGCGGCTCGCGCCGCTCGATAGCGTCTTGGCCAGCGGGGGCGAACTCTGTGAACCCGCTGACGAAGGTACCGCCGCCTACCAGCGACGCCGGTGAGACCCGTACGGATCCCAGCCATCGAGATAGGGTCGAAGCTCCTCCGCAGATACCCACTCGGGCGCGGCTGGCATCCGCGGCGCGATTCGGAGCGGATCCAGCTCATCGGCGTAGCAGCGAGCCCACGCGATCCACTCCGCAGTGGAAGGATCGTCCGGATAAGAGGCAGTCGCGGCGTCACAGTAGGCGCGGATCTCCTCCGCCGTGCGCCATCGGGCGACCTGATCCCGCAACACCTCGCCGCGGTGATTCTCGGCATGAAGCTCCCGCGCCCGATCCATCGCCGCGTTCCACTGTCGTTCACGTTCCGCGGCCTCTTGCTTAGCCTTTCGCTGGCGCTCACGTTCCTCGGCTGCTCGGATCTCGAGCTCCCGTAGAAGTTCCGGCAGTTTCTCCTCGAGCGTCCAGGATTTCCGGTCTGCCCACTTCACAGGGCGTCCTTCGACCGAGTGGCTCTGGACGAGCTCCAGACTCAAACGCCCGGTCGCGTTCGCCTCGTACTCGCGGAGCGGCGGCAGCCTGCTCGTCCTCCCGCCCAGCCCGTACGAGTAGGTGCTATTCCGCTCTTCCCAGTAAGCCCGGCTCGGAAGACCTTCTTCCATCACCCTGACCGCGGTGGAGCACCCATCGACGGTGATCACGACGTGACCCTGCTTTCCCCCACTCCAAGCCGAGCGTCCGTATCTCCCAGACTCACCAGGGGACGCGATCTCCACCTCGTACCCGCGCCGCTCGGCCTCGACGACGAGCCCCTGAAGGATCCTGAGAGCACGCGGAAGCGCAGCTCGAGAGACCTCGTGCCGAATAGCGCTTTCGAGGCACTCGGAGCGAGCCACCGGCCGCTATGACGTCATCGACCAGCTGCTTGGTGACCGAGGCGTTCGCCTGTCTCGGCACCGGGGGACTAGGTCCAGCCGCCCGCTCGAGATACTCGCGTCCGGCCGCAGTCACCGTAGCCGTCCAGGTCGCTCCGCGGCCAGAGACACGAACGAGTCCTCGCGCGCGCAGGGCTGCCGCGGAGATGCGATGCGAGTAGTCCTTCATAACGCCTTCGGGACAGCCATCCGCGATCCAGCGCAGAATCGCCAGTTGCTTCTCGTTCAGCGTCTTTCGATGTCCCATGTCGCGGTCTGTCCAGAATTCCGATTCCGCCCCGCAGCCCGGTGGAGACGCCTCGGACGGGGCATCAAGCGCCGTACCTCCAGGCATGGCTGGGCGATACGAAAGGGGGGGAGAAAATCGGCGAGTCGCGGACTTACCGAGGTAGCGTCCGGATCGCTCGCAAGGATTAGGCGGCAGCCTTCCGGGCAGCATCCAACGCCACCAGAACGCGCCTCGCCGACCCGACTGGATCATGCTCAACCTCGAAGTCCCACACCCGGATTACCGTCCAGCCTGCGTCCGCGAGGGCGCGGTTCTGGCGTTCGTCGCGAGCGATGTTCCGCTTGATCTTCTCGTCCCAGTAACCGGTCCAGCGGCCGGGTTGCCACTTGCTGGGATGGCCGTGCCAGAAGCACCCGTCCACGAATACGGCCACTTTCCAGCGCGTGAAGGCGATATCGATGCGCCCGCCAGGCCCGCGCCACTGGCAACGGTAGCCGCGTGCCCCGTCTTGCCAGAGCGCACATCGGAGCAGCCGCTCGGGCTTGGTGTCCGTGCTCCTGATCGCCGCCATGATCCGGCTGCGACCCTTCCGGCTCATAGGGCGGCTTGTGGCTGAGTTGCCTGCCATCTCGCTGTTCTCGGGCTGCGGTGGACTCGATCTCGGAGTCCAGGCAGCAGGCTATTCGGTGCGCGCCTGCCTGGAGTATGAGGCCGATGCTTGCTCGTCGCTGCGAGCCAACTTCCCGGAGACTGCCGTCATCGAGGCCGACATCCGGAACGTATCTACCGCAGAGCTGCTCCGAGCAGCGCGGCTGCGACCCGGAGAGGCCGAGTTGCTCGTCGGCGGGCCGCCCTGCACACCGTTCTCGAAGTCGGGGTACTGGCTGGAGTACAAGCGCAAGGGACTCGACCCCGAGGCGAGCCTGCTTGAGCACTACCTACGCATCCTTGACGAGGCACGACCGCGAGCGTTCATTCTCGAGAACGTCTTTGCCCTCGCCTACCGCAACCACAATCGGCCGTGGCTCGAGCGGCTCCTTGAGACCTTCGACCAGCTCGGATACCGGGTCGCGCACCGCGCTCTGCTCGCCGCCGACTATGGTGTCCCGCAGCGCCGGCAGCGACTCTTCATCATCGGCTCGCTTGAGGGAATGCCTGCGTTCCCGGCACCGACGCACGGAGGCCCTCACGAGACCCGCAAGCACTGGGATCGCTCACTCGCTCCACACGCAACGAGCGGCGAGGCGATCGGCGACCTCGCAGGCCGCGACGATCTCGCCGAGCCCGAGGAGATCGTCGGAGGCAAGTACGGCCATCTCCTGCCGGAGATCCCCCCGGGGGATAACTACCTCTACTTCACCGCCAAGCGCGGCCACCCTCAGCG
Source organism: Myxococcaceae bacterium (assembly GCA_019686135.1). Taxonomy (GTDB): domain Bacteria; phylum Myxococcota; class Myxococcia; order Myxococcales; family Myxococcaceae; genus JADGHL01. Next base: position 2,822 of record JADGHL010000225.1, read on the forward strand.
CCTCTTTGGCTGGCGCAAGCGCTACTGGAGCTTCCTCCTGAAGCTCGACCCGGCGCAACCGGCGCCGACCATCCAGGCTCAGCCCGGCCCGTACGTTGGGCCGTTCCACTGGCACAACCGCAGGCTCCGCCTGCTGGAGATCAAGCGACTCCAGACCTTTCCGGACGAGCACGTCGTCGTCGGCTCTCGGCGCTCCGCCCAGGTGCAGATCGGCAACGCTGTCCCGCCCCTCCTAGCTGAGCAGGTGGCGCGTGCGCTGCTCGCCGGGCCGGATGACAAGACCGCGGCGCCCGTCCAGCTCGACCTGGTCGCGGCTTGACCTACCGACCCGGCCGGCCTCCCTTCTGCTGCTCAATCAACTTACGAAGCTGCGCTTTCAGAGCTTTCGGCATACGGAACTCGTAGGCGCGCCAGTACTCGTAGAAACCCTCCTCGGACTCGAAATCACCGTTGCCCTCGCGCAGCTGGTCGAGCTGGGTGACCGCGCCGATGTACTCGCGAGTTGTCGATGAGCGCTCCTTTGAGGCGATCCTCCAGGGCTCCTGGACGACAACCTCAATATCGGTCGCGCGCTCCATCGCGTCCGGCTCCAAGGTGTAGATGACGAGCACATCAAGATGGCTCTCGTAGTCGGCGAACGGCCGGAACATGCCCGGCCACCGAAGGTCCGGCCACGCGAAGTACGTGTTCCCGGTGTAGAGCGTGATCCGGCTCTGCGTCTCCCGCGGCGGCGATCGCTTCAGGAGCTTCCGCCGGGCCGCCTTGATGTCAATTGCGTGGAACCCCCCGCCGAACCGCTCGCCCGAGAACTCGAGATCTGGGTACCCACGCTCTGTCCCGACTCGCACGGTCACACCCTGCTCATGCTCCGCACGCTCCACGAGAAACCGCACAATCGAGACTTCCAGCACGTTCGCCAGCGCCGCCGGCTCCTTTGGTAGCGGCAAGAAGTGCCCTCCGCTCTCAAGCTTACGGGCAAGCTCGTCCGCGTCAGCCGCCTGAAGCGGCCAGGCATGATCGCCATGGCGTTGATAGAGCGCCGCGACGTCGAAGCGATACTCGGCGCAGGCCGCGCGTAGTCACGCGAGCAGATCAGGATTGACTGGCATGGAGCTTCAGTTCGGGTCTCACAGCGGCGAACCTTCTCTGTCCCAGATGCTTATGGCCATTCGTTGAACACACTGTCCCGGAGCTACGGCATCAAGGGCCAGCACCCAGGGGCAACTCTGCTCGCCAAGCTGGAACGTGGCGAGTCGGGCGGGCGCGGGACTGCGACGTCACGTGCAGGCGCTCGTGGGTCGACGCAGTTCATGCCGGGCACCCGCGACGAAATGATCCGTCGCTACGGCATCGACCCGTGGCGCAGCGAGGATAAGGCACTTGACCGGCCTCCGTCGTTCGGTCCACCGTCTGTGAGAGTCGGCGGGTAGTGCCGTGGGGGGGTATTTGTTCGGGCGGTCGGTCCTGCGGAGCGGAGGCCCGTAGGGCCGGAGCGGAGCAGGACCGACCGGCGCGCGAGGATCGCGGGGTGGCTCATGTCTGTCTCTAAAACAAATAACCGAGCCCACCA
>JADGHL010000226.1 GCA_019686135.1 Myxococcaceae bacterium
CCCGCGCCCACCCTGCGCCACTGTTCCCTCAAACAGGTGGCGATGGAGACGCTCGAGATGCTCCGGAGCGACCCGTTGGCCGAGAAGGTGACGCTGGAGACGGACATCGCGGACGTGAGCTGCCGCGGGGACCCGGACCAGCTCCGGCAGGTGTTGATCAATCTGGTCCGCAACGCGCTGGCGGCGGCCGGGCCGGGCGGCAAGGTCCGGATCACCGTCGGCGAGCGGGATGGGCGCAGCGAGATCCGGGTATGGGATTCGGCCGGCAGCATCCCCGCTTCGGATCTCGTCCGCGTCTTTGAACCGTTCTATACGACCAAGGCGGGTGGAACCGGCCTCGGCCTCTCCACCGCGCACTCGATCGTCCACGCCCACCACGGGACGATCGTGGCGCGTTCGGCGCCCCAGACGGGCACCGAGTTTTTGGTCGAGTTGCCACGGGCGGAAGAGGAGCTTCGTGCGGATTCTGGTCGTTGATGACGAGCTGTCGATGCGGGAGTACCTCGATCTGCTGCTGCAGCAGGCGGGGTACGAGGTCCAGACCGCGGCCAGCGCGGCGGACGCGTCGAAGCTGCTGCAGGCCGGCGACTTCGATCTGGTCATCTCCGACATGAAGCTGGGGGCGGAGAGCGGGCTCGAGGTGCTCCAGGCCGCCCGCGCGCTCCCGTCGCCTCCGGAGGTGATCCTCATCACCGCCTACGGCACGCTGGCCTCGGCGGTGGAGGCGATGCGGCGCGGCGCCTACGACTACATCTGCAAGCCGTTCGACAACGACGAGCTCAAGCTGCTCGTGCAGAAGGCGCTCGAGAAGCACGCGCTGCTCAACGAGAACCGGGCGCTGCGCAGCACGGCATTCCCGAACGGGAACGTGGTGTGGATCAGCAACAGCCCGGCGATGCGGCAGGTGCTTGCGCTGGTGCAGAAGGTCGCGGCCAGCAGCTCCACGGTCCTCGTCACCGGGGAGAGCGGCACGGGGAAGGAGCTCGTCGCCCGCGCCATCCACCTGCAGAGCGCGCGAGCCGGCCAGCCGTTCTCACCGGTGAACTGCGCCGCGCTGAACGAGGGCGTGCTCGAGAGCGAGCTGTTCGGCCACGTCCGGGGGGCGTTCACCGGCGCCACCCAGGACCGGCCAGGCATCCTGGTGTCTGCGGGCCGCGGCACGGTGTTCCTCGACGAGATCGGCGAGGTCCCGCTCGGGATCCAGGTCAAGCTCCTGCGCGTTCTGCAGGAGCGCAAGGTCAAGCCGGTGGGGTCGAGCGAGGAGAAGCCCTTCGAAGCGCGCATCGTGGCGGCGACCAATCGGAACCTCGAGGCGGAGGTGCGCGCGGGCCGCTTCCGGGAGGACCTCTTCTACCGCCTGAACGTGATCTCCATCGAGCTGCCGCCTCTGCGCAGCCGCCCCGAAGACATCGCGCCGCTCGCCCGGCATTTCCTGGAGCGGTTCGGGAAGGAGAACGGCCGCCCCGGACTGACGTTCGCGCCGGAGACGCTGGCGCTGTTGGAGCGCTATTCGTTTCCCGGCAACGTCCGGCAGCTCCAGAACATGGTGGAGCGCGCGGCGACGCTCGCGGACAGCGACGTCCTCGGGCCGGAGAGCCTGCCGCCGTCCGTCTCCGGCCAGTCCGCGCCGCCGCCCCGGGATGAGGTCATTCTGCCGGCCGGCTTCTCTCTGGAGAAGCACCTCGATCAGCTGGAGCGGCAGTACCTCGTCGAGGCCCTCCGGTCTGCCGGCGGCGTGAAGACGCGCGCCGCGGAGTTGTTGGGGTTGACCTTCCGGTCGTTCCGCTACCGCCTCGCCAAGCACGGCATCGACTGACCGGCGGCGGGCTACTTGAAGTCGCGACGCTGGAAGATGATCACCGCCAGGGCCGTGGCGGCGATGGCGTAGCCGAGCCCGTAGCCGATGTTCAGCAGCACCTCGCCGGCCGGCTGGGTGAGGAAGTAGGTCGCCCGTGGCCGGTAGTTGAAGCGCTCGAGGTTCGGAACCACGTAGTAGATGGCCTTGCCGAGGTACTTGAGCGGCAAGTTCTTCGACCGTTCGGCCGCCCAGTACATGTCCGGCGACAGGTGCCCCGCGAAGAAGACGCAGGTCGTCACCAGGCCCGAGATCATCGGCGTCGAGAAGCTGGAGATGAGAAAGCCGATGCTGCACAGGAGCAACAGCTCCATCCACAGCATCCCGATGGCGAGGAACTGCGTGGGGTGCAGCCGGGTGCCATAGAGCATCAGCACCAGGAAGAACGTGGCGCCCATCGCCGCCAGCACCACCGCCAGGGTGAGCATGGTCCCGGCGAGCCGCGCGACCAGGAACGTGGCGCGGGAGACCGGCTTGGAGACCATCATGAAGATGGTGCGCCGTTCGATCTCGCGTCCGAGGAGCCCGCTGGAGAGGAAGATCGCCAAAAGCACCATCAACAACGACATCACCCCGAGGCCCACGTCGACCAGCACGCGGTCGAAGGTGGAGACGGTGACCTCGGTGAGGAACGCCGATCCCAGAAGCAAAAGGACGGCGAAGAAGACCACCGCCAGGGTGACCCGGTTCCGCCGGGCTTCGCGGAACCCGTTGAGCATCAACGCCGAGAACGCGGCGATCACAGCAGCCGACCTCCGACCCGGTGGTGCGACTCGTTCATGGCCTGGATGAAGAGATCCTCCAGGGAGAAGCGCGCGGGCAGAAGCCGGGTGACCCGTCCCCCCGCCGCCAGCACCTTCTGCAACAGCGCCTGGGTGTGGGCATCTTCGGTGCGCACCAGGAGGCGCTCGCCGATCGCGTGGACCTCGTTGAACGGAACGCCCAGGGCGTCGAACTTCTCGCGGGAGAGGGACTCCACCGTGACCTCCACCAGAGGAACGCTCGAGGTCACCAGCTCGTTCACCGTCCCCTCGCGGACGCGGTTGCCGCCCACCAGGACCGCGATCCGGTCACAGACCGCTTCCACGTCGGGGATGACGTGCGTGCAGAAGAGGATGGTCGTACCGTTCCTCCGCTCCTCGAGGATGAGGTCGCGAATCTGACGGCGCCCCACCGGATCCAGGCCCGAGGTCGGCTCGTCCAGGATGAGGAGCTTCGGTCGATGGACGATCGCCTGCGCCAGGCAGATGCGCTGCAGCATGCCCTTGGAGTACCTGCGGATCTGCAGCGAGGCGTGCTGGCCCATCCCGACCATTTCGATCACCTGCGACACCCGCGCGGGCCGGTCGGCGCTCGAGACGCCGCCGAGCGTCGCCGCCAGCGTCACGAACTCGCGGCCGGTCAGGTACTCGTACGGCGCCGGGTTCTCCGGGAGGTAGCCTAGGAGCCGGCGTGCGTCCGCGCTGGAGGGCTCCCGGCCGAAGACCAAGGCCGTTCCCGAGGACTGCCGGACGAGGTTGAGGAGGATCTTGATGGTGGTCGACTTCCCCGCGCCGTTGGGCCCGAGCAGGCCGAAGACCTCGCCTTCGCGGACGGTGAGGTCCAGCTTGTCGAGCGCGCGGACGCGCCGGTTCATCAGAAAGCCGAGCCGATAGGTCTTGCTGAGCTGGTGGACTTCGATTGGATGCGTCACGGTGACGCTTCTCCCTCTTTCCGGCTCACGCCGCCGTAGGCTTCGAGCCGGTGAGCGCTGGCGCTCGAGTAGCTGCGGCCGTCGGACCCGATGTAGAGGGTGCCGCCGAGCGGATCCTCGGGGACCGCTGCGAGAAAGCCGGACGAGACCAGCTCCTTGAGGTCGTGAGGGGGGCGCTTCGACTGCCGTTCGAACGCATCGATGGCATCATCGATTCGTTGAAGGATCCGCTCGAGCTCTATCTCCTTGACCCGCCTCTCGAAGGTTGCGCGCGTCTCGGGATCCGAAGTGCCTTCGGCGAGCGTCCGCGCGAGCTCCAGCCCGGCGTCGAAAGCGCCGGACTGTGCATACAGGCGGGTCGCCAGCTGCGCCAGATAGCGGGGCGCGCCCGGGAGCCGGGAGGTCTCCTCGAGCAGCCGCGCCGCGCGCAGCGGCTGGCGGTGATAGAAGCTGAAATTGAAGGCGAGGATGGTGCGCAGAAAGACGTGTTTGGGAAACTGACGGAGCCCTTTTTCCAGCAGGGCCGTGGACTCTTCCGTGTTGACCCAGGTGTCCTTGCCCAGGTTGTAGGTCACCGCGGTGCTTGAAAACACATACGCGTATTCGAAGCGGGGATCGAGGTCGGTGACCAGGTCCGCGTAATCATAGATGTTTCGATATTCGTAGCGGTCGCTGGCGGTCCCGGTGGCGTGGATGAGCTGGATCCAGAAATAGTCCGCGATCATCGGCCGCACCGAGGCGCCGATCACGTTGAGCAATTCCTTGCGAGGCAGCAACGGCCTCGTGTCGGCGGTCGGGGCTGGAGGGGGAACCGGGGGCCG
>JADGHL010000092.1 GCA_019686135.1 Myxococcaceae bacterium
CCCGCCCCCGAGCTGCCGCCGCTGGCGACGCCGGATGCGAAAACGCCCCGCCACCACGCGAAGCTGAAGCTGGGGGCCGATCGCTTTGGGAAGCTGGGGCCGCTCAAGCTGCGCTGGGGAAGCGTGCCGGGCGCGACGAGCTACGAAGTCACGCTGTTGCCCGAGAAGGAGGGTGCGAAGGAGATCGTCCTGACCAGCGCCAGGCCCGAGGTGACCGTCCGGGCGCTCGAGCCGGGGCGCTACGCGTGGCGTGTCCGGGCGAAGGCGGAGGGCAATCGGGTGAGCGAGCCATCGGAGGCGTGGCTGTTCGAGGTCGAACCCGCGCGGATCAAGCTGGAAGTCCGCGGAACGGATTGGAAGTAGGCGATGAAGCTCTTCCGGCAACTCCTCCTCCTGATGCTGGTGGCGAGCGCCATCCCCACGGCGCTGGTGGCGTGGACGTCCATCCGCGACACCCGCGAGCTTCTGGTCCGCGACGCGCAGGAGCTGGCGCAGGAGCGGGTGAAGCAGCTGGCGCTGAAGATCCGGACGCTGCTGGACGAGCCCACGCGCGCCGCGGTGGGCCTGGGGCGGCTCCCCGGCTTCTTCGAGCTGCCGCGCGCGCGGCAGCAGACCCACCTCGCCTCGTTGCTGACCCAGCGCCGCGAGCTCACCGCGGTGACGCTGTTCGACGCGCACGGGGAACGCATCCCCGGGCTGCAGGCGTTCGCGCTGCGCGACATCCCGCCGTCCGAGCTGGCCGAGCACGAGTCCCGAGCGCGTGCGCTGTTGCCCACCTCCGAGGTGCGCTACTCCGAGGTGTCGTGGAGCGCCTCGCGCCACGAGCCGGTCATCACCGTGGCGTTCCCAATGGGCGATCCGATCCAGGGCTTCGGGGCTGCGGAGATCTCCCTCAGGGAGCTGGCCGAGGTGCTGGCCCGCGAGAAGGTCGGCTCGAGCGGGTTCGCCTACGTGGTGGACGCCCGCGGGCGGCTCGTCGCCAAAAACGCGGCGGCGCTGCAGAGCGATCGCAGCGGCGTGGATCTGTCGCAGCGCCCGGCGGTGGCCCACTTCGTCCGGACCCTGCGCGACTCGCCGCAGGCGGAGACGTTCCACGTCGGCGCGTTCGGCGAAGGGCCCAACCGGATCGTCGGCGCGTACGCGGTCCTGCCGCAGCCGGGCTGGGCGGCGGTGTCGGAGCAGCCGATCGAGCTGGCCTACAGCCAGGTGAAGTCGATGGAGCGGCGAAGCCTCCTCGTGCTGGCGACGGCGGTGCTGGTCGCGCTCGGGCTGGCGGCGGCGTTCTCGCGCAACGTGACCCGGCCGCTGCGGACGCTGACGGCGGGGGCGCTGGAGCTGGCGCGCGGGAAGCTGGGCCACCAGGTCGACGTGAAGCAGAAGAACGAGTTGGGCGAGCTGTCGAAGACGTTCAACTACATGAGCGCGCAGCTCTCCGCCTACGACCAGGAGACCCGGCGCCTCTACGAGGGGCTCGAGCAGGGATATCTCGACACCATCGTCGCTTTGGCGAATGCCATCGACTCCAAGGACGCGTACACCCGCGGGCACAGCCAGCGCGTGGGAGAGGTGGCGGTGGAGATCGGCCGCGAGATGGGGCTCACCGAGCGCGAGCTCAAGTGGCTCAAGTACGGCGGGATCCTCCACGACGTGGGGAAGATCGGCATCGTGGAGTCGATCCTCTGCAAGCAGAGCCGGCTCACCGAAGACGAGATGCTGGTGATGCGCGGGCACCCGGAGATCGGCGATCAAATGGTCGCGCCGATCAGCTTCCTCGAACCGGTGCGGGCGGCGATCCGTAGCCACCACGAGCGCTGGGACGGCACCGGCTATCCGGACCGGCTCAAGGGCAAGGAGATCCCGCTCATCGCCCGCATCGTGAACTGCGCCGACACCTTCGACGCCTGCACGTCGACGCGGCCCTACCAGAAGGCCATGCCGCTGGATCAGGCCATGGAGGTGATGGAGCGCCTGCGCGGTGCACAGCTGGATCCCGAAGTCCTCGACGCGCTCCGCCGCGTCGTGGAGAAGAAGGGCGTCCGGATCGAGGGCCAGCGGAAGCCCGTGAAGCTGGCCTCGTGACGCCGCGCGTGCCGGCTGTGGGGTGCGTGGTGCGTCGTCCGTCGTGCGTCGTGATCGGGGCTGTTGCGCGCCGCGGACCGGCCGGGGCGCTATGTAAGGTCCGTATGAGCGGCCGCGCCTGCGCCTGTGTGCTTCTGCTTGCGTTGACCCCGGGCTGCATGACGGCCCGCCTGGTCGGCCCGCCTCCCATTCCGCCTCCCGAAATCCAGCCTCCGCCGGTGGTCGTCGTCCTCGAGCCCTTCTTCGAGCTCGCCAGCGAGGAGACACGGGAGGTGCACCAGTCCGAAACGACCTGGGATGCCTTCGGCAACGTCCAACCGGTGGACGTGGTCACCCACGTCGTCGAAAAGCCCATCTACGCGCGGGTCCCGGCCCTGGTGGAAGAGCACCGCCGGGTGATCGAGGAAGTCCGGCGGCTGCGCCCGAACTGGAAGGTCATCTCCATGGGCGAGCTGCCCGCGGTGACGGGCCGGGTGCGCCTGGTCCGCGTGGTGATCGGCGACCGGGAGATCGCCGGGTCCAACCGCGCGTTCAAGAAGATCGCCACCGGGTTCGGAATCCTTCTGTGGCCGTTGCTCCTGGTGAACGTCACCCCGGTGAGGGAGACGGATCGCGTCCACGGGAGGCTCACGCTCTATGACTCCACCTCCGAGGCGCTGAGGGCCCGGCTCCTCCGCTACCCCACCCAGCCCGACTTCGCCGTGGACACGCGGCAGCTCCCTTCCGAACACGTTCAACCCTTCGCGCTCGACATCGAGTACGAGGAGGGCGTGATGGCGGACGAGGACGCGCGGCCACCGGTGCTCATCCGCGGCTTCTCCGAGCGGCTCGCCGTCGCGGTGGTGGCGCTGGTCGAAGGCATCCGCTAAACGAATCGCCGTGAGCTTCTGGGATTCGATCAAACCGGCGCCTCCGCCGCCGTCGGTCACGGGCGTGCAGCTCTCTTCGGACAAGCGCGTCGTGGAACTGGCCTGGAGTGACGGGAAGACCACCCGCATCAGCGCGCGGACGCTCCGGCAGGTGTGCCCCTGCGCGGCGTGCGTCGATGAATGGACCCAGAAGCTGCGCTTCGACCCGGCCCGGGTTCCGGAGAGCACCACGGTTCAGAAAATCTCCCCGGTCGGGAACTACGCGCTGGCGTTCGCCTTCAGCGACTCACACGACTCCGGGATCTTCACGTTCGAGCTGTTGCGGTCGGCCTCGGAAAAGCACCCGGCCTGAGCAGTCAGGGCCCCGAAGACTCCACCGTCCGGGCGATCCCCTCGGACAGCGGAGTGCGCGGACGGAAGCCATACGCCTGCTGCAGCTCCCGGACGTCCGCCCAGCTGTGCACGAGCTCCTGCGCGGACGGGACCTCTTCGCACCGGATGCGGCGCGCGGTCTTCGCCTCCACGAGCTCCACGATGCGCGACCGCGGCGTCGGCGAACCGGAGCCGACGTTGTGCACGGCGTACGCAGGCAGCTCCCCCAGAGGCTCCGGCGGCCGCTCGATCGCGCGCAGGAATGCCTCCACCACGTCGTCGAGGAAGACGAAGTCACGCCGCTGTGCGAGCCCGCCGGGCACCTTCAGCGGCGCGCCGCTCCTTGCGGCATGGATGGCGTCCGCCACGAATCCCTCCACTTCGGGGCCGTAGACCTCGAACAGTCGCAACGCCGTCACCGGGACGCCGCGCTGATGGCTCCACGCCTGCGCCAACAGCTCCTGCGCGCGCAGCCCCGCGCCGCGCGTGCCGCGGTGGCGGTCCACCGGCTGCTCCACTCCGAAGGGGAGCTTGTCGGTCGCGCCGTAGACGTCGGCGCTGGAGGCGAACACGACCGGGGTCCTCTTCGCCGCCGCGCGATCCAGCAGGTGGGCGAACCGCGCGATCGCCGCGCCGGCGCCCGCTACATCGTTGCCCGGTGGCTGCCGCAGCTCGACCAACACCTCGGCGTCATCGCCGTCCAGGCACACCTCATGTCCTTCCGCACCGAGCCGCTCGCAGAGTGCCGCGCCGAGCGCGCTGGCCTCGTCGAAGATCCGAACCTTCACGCGCCGACCCTTACCGCGATCCCATCGCGGCGCTATTGGATTGTCGCGGCGCCCGATCCGGCGGGTGCCGGGGGTCGACATCGCCGCTCGCTCTGGTCTCACCGACAACTTCGAGCTCGGAGCCATGGCCGGCACCAGCGGGGCGGGGGCGTCGATGAAGTATCAACTCGCGCGGACCGACCGCTTCGCGCTCGCAGTGGCCCCCGGAGTGGCGATCGGGGCCTGGGGGTCCATCGTCGGCGACCTGGTCTTCAGCCAGGAGCCGCTCGTCCTCGAGCTGCCCCTGCTGATGGGCCTCACCCTAAGAGAGGGTCACGAGATCGTCTTCGCCCCGCACGCCGCGCTCAAGACGGACCTGAACGGCTCCGACAGGGGCCGCTCGTTCCAGGCCGGGACAGGCTTCGGCGTGAGGCTTCGTCTCGCGTCGTGGCTGTCCGTGATGCCGGAGCTGTCGGTCGCCTACCCGATTCCAATCAACTCCGGCCCCGGCGCCATGCACGGTCCCCTGATGCAGATCGCGGTCGGCGCGATGCTGGAACACGGCTGAAACCCACCGCGGCGCTACTTGATCACCCGGAGGTGTCCGCGCGACCTCGGCTTCGGCGGATCGTCATCGCCGGTCGATCCCTGCGGGTCCGCGGGTCCGTCGGACTTGTCGAGCACGACCTCGCGCAGCATCGCCCTCGGGCGGGCCATGGCGGCCGGCGCCTTCTCCGGCGGCGGCTGCTGCGCGTGCTGGACGGCCTGCTGGATCAGCTCCTGCGGCATGTCGTCCGGGTAGAGCCAGAACTCCTTGCTCACGTGCGAGGTGATGGCGAACAGCGCGCTCCACGGCACCGCCACCTTGAAGCGGGTGCCGTTGAAGGACAGCGTCGAGCGCACGCCCCACTCGCCCACGGTGAGGTCGGGAGGATCGAACCGGTAGGAGAGATTCAGCCGGAGATGGGCCTCCCCGCTCAGGTGCCTCGGCACCAGCACGCCCGGGCGCCGCGCGTCCAGGTGCACCATCACCATGCCCTGGTCGAGCGCGTAGAGAAGCCGGTCCTTCTTCTCGTTGTCCTTCTTGTCCATCCGGGTCCTGTGGCCCGTGACGCGCTCAGCGCATCACCGGCGTCGCACCGCGCGTTCGATCTCGCGCTTACTCTCGCGCTCTTTGATCGTCCCGCGGCGATCCTCGTGGGTCTTTCCCTTACACAGACCCAGCTCCACCTTCGCCTTGCCTGCCCTGAAGTAGAGCATCAGCGGGATGATGCTGTAACCCCGCTCCCGCACTTTCGCACTCCAGCGGTCGATCTCGCTGCGGTGCAGAAGGAGCTTACGCTGCCTGAGCGGTTCGTGGCCGAACTGGCTGGCGGGCTTCCACGGGCCGATGTGCGCGTTCAGGAGGAAGAGCTCGCCGTTCTTCGGGAGCGCATAGGCGTCCGAGAGGTTGGCCGTGCCCTCGCGCAGGCTCTTGACCTCCGAACCCATCAGCTGAATCCCCGCCTCCAGTCGGTCCTCCACGGTGTAGTCGTAGCGCGCGCGGCGGTTCTCGGTGATGAGCTGGATGCCCTCCTTTTTTCCGGGCGCCTTTCCGTTCGCGTTCGACATCGTCCGTCACAGCGCCAGATTGTCGATGAGGCGCGTCGTGCCGAGGAAGCCCGCCACCAGCACGCGCGCTGGCCGCCCGGGTTCGATCGTGGTGAGCGACCGCAGCGTCTCTGCGTCCACCACCTCCACGTAATCCTCCCGCACCTGCGCCGCCTCCAGCTCCTTGCGGACCGCCTGCACGAGCTCGCGGACCTCGCGCACGCCGTTGCGCGCCAGGTGGTGGGCGGTGCGCAGCCCGCGCGACAGGGCGAGCGCGCGCTCGCGCTCCGACGGGCTGAGGTAGGCGTTGCGCGAGGACATAGCGAGCCCGTCGGGATCGCGCACGGTGGGCATGCCGACGATCTCGATGCCGAAGTTGAGGTCTCGCGCCAGCGCCTTGATCACCTGCAGCTGCTGGTAGTCCTTCTCGCCGAACAGCGCCAGGTACGGCCGAACGATGTTGAACAGCTTGGCGACCACCGTGGCCACTCCGCGGAAGTGGCCGGGGCGCTTCTCACCGCACAGCCCTTTCGAGACGTCGGTGACCTCGACCCAGGTCTGATACCCGTCGGGGTACATCTCCTTCGGGTCCGCGGGCGCGAACACCACGTCCACCCCAACCGACTCGCATTTGGACAAGTCGCCCTCGAGGTCACGCGGATAGCGGGACAGATCCTCCTTCGGCCCGAACTGGGTGGGGTTGACGAAGATGGACACCACCACCACGTCCGCGCGCGCCTTCGCCTCGCGCATCAGCGAGAGGTGGCCTTCGTGGAGGAAGCCCATCGTCGGGACGAGCGCGATGCGCTTGCCGGACATCCGGAGAGCCTCGGAGCGCTGCTGCATCTCCGCGGTGGTGCGGACGGTCTGGACGGGCACGGCGGCGCTCGGTGGCTAGACGGGGACTCCGTAGACCCCCCCGACCTTCTCCTCGGCGCGCTCGGGCGCAGGCTCCGGTCTGGGGTTGGAGGCAACCAGGCGGATGGTCTGGGTGGACTTGAACGAGTGTGCCTCGTCTGGGAACTGCCCGCCGCGGACCTCGTTGAAGAAGGCCTCGGCCGCGTCGCGGATGTTCCCGTAGAGGTTGGCGTAGCGCTTGACGAACTTCGGCTTGAAGTCCGGGTTCATCCCCAGCAGGTCGTAGCAGACGAGCACCTGCCCGTCGCAGCCGACGCCGGCCCCGATGCCGATGGTGGGGATGGAGAGCTGGGCGGTGATCTGCGCGGCGAGATCGAGCGGGATGCCCTCGAGCACCAGCGCGTAGCAGCCGGCCTGCTCGAGCGCGATCGCGTCCTCGAGCATCTTCGTCGCGGCCTGTTCTTCACGGCCCTGCACGACGTAGCCGCCCATCTTGTGGACCGACTGCGGGGTGAGCCCGATGTGGCCCATCACCGGGATCGACGCTCGGGTGATCCGGCGGATGGTGTCGGCGAACTCGGCGCCGCCCTCGAGCTTGACCGCGTGGACGCCGCCCTCGGAGACGAGTCGCCCCGCGTTCCGCACGGCCTCCTCGGCCGAGACCTGGTAGCTCATGAACGGCATGTCGCCGACGACGTGCGCGCGCCGGGCCGCCCGGCTCACCGCCTGTGAGTGATAGACCATCTGGTCCATCGTCACGGGCAGTGTGCTCGCGTGGCCCTGCACCACCATGCCCAACGAATCGCCCACCAACAGCACATCCGCGCCCGCATCGTCGAAGATGCGCGCGAACGTCGCGTCGTAGGCCGTGACCATGCAGATCTTCGGACCGATCTGCTTCTGCCGCTTCAGCGTGTGGATGGTGACCTTGTCCTTCATGGTTCACCTCCTGTCGGGTGTGTGTTTCGCCGCCGCCCAACCTGCGGAGCCCTCGCCGTCCTCGCGGATCGCCGGGGCACCGCAATACAACTACACGAAAGTCTAATTGTTGCGGCCGGAATTTGTCGCCTGGCCGCCCGGAAGGCCAGCGCGAAGGCGCCCGGTGCGCCTCATTTCCGCGAAGCGAGCGGGATGTAGTGCTGCACCCCGCGCTTGTGCCGGTGGATGACCTGGAAGAGGTTCTCCAGGTCGGCCTCGTTGTTCACGAAATCGATGTCGCTGGTGTTGATGACCAGCAGCGGCGTCTCCGAGTAGTGGAAGAAGAACTCGTTGTACGCCTTGCAGAGCTCTTCGAGGTACTGCACGTCGAACTTCCGCTCGAACTCGCGGCCGCGCTTCTTGATCCGCGCCAGGAGCACGTCGATCCGCGCCTGCAGGTAGATGACGAGATCCGGCCTGGCCACCCGGGTGCCGAGCGCCTCGAAGACGCGGTCGTAGAGGGCAAGCTCGTTCGGATCGAGCGTGAGGCACGCGAAGATCCGATCCTTGGCGAACAGGTAGTCGGAGATGGTGAGGTTCGAGAAGAGGTCCCGCTGGAAGAGCTCCTGCTGCTGCTTGAAGCGCGAGAGCAGGAAGAAGAGCTGGGTCTGGAACGCGAACTTCTGCCGGTCCTGGTAGAAGCTGGCCAGGAAGGGGTTCTCTTCGACGACCTCGAGCACCACGCGGCCGCCGAACCGGGTGGCCAGCGCATTGACGAGGCTGGTCTTCCCCACCCCGATCGGGCCTTCGACGACGATATAGCGGTGATCCATTGAAGGTCCGGGCCCCCTCCAGGGCGGGCATGGAAAATCGCGCGCGAGGCCGATTTTCCGGCTTCGGAAATTGAACGGATACAAGCACGGCGCCCCGGCCGAAAGCAACGCGCCAGCGCAAAAGCTCTGTGATCCCGGCAACTTGATTGACGTGACCGCGATGGTCACGTAGCGTCACGTCAGTTACATCCGCCGGTGTGCCGTCCGCTTCGCGGGAGGGGACCAGATTTGACCCAGAGCTACAGGAAGCACGGGGCGAAGGTACAGGAGTCCGAGGTCACCGAGCAGACACCGCCTAGGGAGGCGGAGGTCGAGGAGAGCCCGCTGTACGGCGTGGCGATGCTGAAGATCGCGATGGAGCTGAAGAAGCCGGGCGCGAAGGAGCTGGATGAGATCCTGGCCGGCGTGCTGGCGCGGATGCAGATCCCCGAGGAGCAGTTCCGCCGCTTCCTCGAACAGAACGGTGGGCTGCTGCGGACGATCGCCCAGAAGAAGAAGTTCTGACCGTGGCTGACACGAGGCGCAAGAACCGGATCCCGGAAGCGGTGCTGGAGCGCGCGCGCAAGGTGAGCGCGGCGCCGAAGTCCGCGAAGGTGACCGGCTCCGCGAACGCGAAGGAACCCGGCACCGGGAAGCCGGAGCGGCGCGCGCGGGAGAAGATCGTCCAGGCGCTCAGGAAGCTGCATCCGATGGATTGAGGAAGCGCCGTCCGGGCCGCACAGCCCGTTCGTTGCCGTCGCCCCGGACGCGCCCCTACGCTTCGGGGCGTGCTGACGATCCAGGAGCTCCGGGCGATGCGCGCCACGATGGCGCTCGAGGAGTTCCAGAAGCAGCTCGGGCCGTTCGTGCTGGTGCGCAAGCCGCCGGACGCGATCGAGGCCGCGGCGGCGATGGAGCTGGCGGCGAAGGGCACGGTGCTGATGCCGCGCCGGCGCCCGGCCGACGGCGTGTCGCTGTTGTTCGAGTTCGAGGATCTGGAGATCGTCACGCTGCCGCCACTGAGCACCGAGGAGGTCCTCACGCTCGGGCGGCTGCCCGACAATGACCTGGTGATCGACCACACCTCCGTCTCCAAGCGTCACGCCGAGGTGCACTGGAAGGACGGCAGGTGTGTCGTCGTCGATCTCAACTCCACGAACGGGACGCTGGTGAACGACGCGCGGGTCGCGGCGCGCCAGGAGCTCAAGGACTCGGACATCGTCGCCTTCGGGGACGTGCGGTTCTGCTTTCTGCTCACCCCGTCGCTGTACCGGATCATGGCGAAGCCCCCGACACTGAGGCGAACGTCGGGGACCGGGCCGATCGTCTCGACCGCCGCGCACCGCGCGAACGTCGCGGCTCCACCAGCGCCCGCGCAGCCGACGACCCCGCAGCCGGTGATGCCAGCGCAAGGCCTCCCGGAGATCGTCCACCGGCGGCCAGAGCGGAGTCCGGCACAGCCACCGCCGGTGCTGGTGCCGCAGCGGGTGGCGCCTTCCGCGGCCATCCCGCCCGGAGTTGCGATCACCCCTGCCCTGCCCCTCGCCGCGGTCACGATCACGCCGCGCACTCCGAGCTCGGACAGCACTCCGCGGGCCCTGGCTGGTTCCGTCGAGTCACCGCGCACACGAAGTTCGGACATCTCGCCGCGCGCAAGCGCGCCCGCAGCCGACGTTCCTCAGCCATCGCCGGGCTCGGACACAACACCGCGCATCACTCCGCCCGAGCTACACTCCCGGCCGGGTGCTGAGACCCGGGACGCCACAACGCGGGTGAGCGTGCCCACAGCACACGAGACGCCACGCTCTCGGCACGACGACGCAGCAACGGGCGTGATGGGGCTCGCTCCCCACGACGCTCCCCGCACGTCGAGCTCGGGCTCCCTGCCGCGCATCACCGCACCGACGCCACACGATCCCCCGCACTCAGCGGCCCCGGACACGCCACCGCGCGTGACCGCGCTCACGCCACAGGTTCCTTTGCGCACACCAGGCTCGGAGACAACACCTCGCGTGACCGTGCCCGCGCCTCACGCCGCTTCGCGCACTCCGAGCTCCGAGAGCACGCCACGCATGAGTGTGCCCACGCCACACGCGGCTCTGCACGCACCGAGCGCAGACACTGCACCCGGCCTGACCGCGCCCGTGCCGCAGGCGCGTTCGCGCACGCCAGGCTTGGACAGCACGCCCCACGTGACTGCGAACACGCCACAGCCGCCTTCGCGCACTCCAAGCTCCGACAGCACGCCCCACGTGACTGCGAACACGCCACAGCCGCCTTCGCGCACTCCAAGCTCCGACAGCACGCCGCACGTGACTGCGAACACGCCACAGCCGTCTTCGCGCACTCCAAGCTCCGACAGCACGCCCCACGTGACTGCGAACACGCCACAGCCGCCTGGGCAGACAACGAGCGCGGACACTGCACCGCGCGTGACCGCGCCCGCGCCTCACGCCCTTTCGCGCACGCCGAGCTCGGATCGACAGCCGATGGCGGCGGATCCCGGTTCACATGTGCAGGCCGATCCTCACGTTGCGCGTCAGGACATTTCGTCTACGCTCCACGAAGCGCAAACGCAGATCATCCCTCCGGGGTCGAGACCCATGCGGAGGCCGCTCTCTGACGCCGCGGAACTGGAGGACGATCGGCCAGAAGAGAGCGCACGCGAACCGACTGTCACGGCCACGTTCGCCCTGCCCATGACGAACGCTTCCGGCGCGCCCGACCCCGATGCGGGCCCCCCGACCCGGATCCCAGAGGCGACGACGATCATCCGCTACGTGCGCAAGACTCGCCCACCGCAGGTCGAGTCGTCCGATTCGCCCGAGCCATCTGGACAGCCCGCCCAACCGAAGCCTCCCGTCGGGATCCCCGAGACGACCGTGGCGGACACACCGCGCTCGAAACTGCGCCACGAGAAGAAAAAACGCTGACCGGGCGTGCTTCACTACTCGTTTGGCGGAAGCGCACGCTCGAGCGCCGCGAACTCCTTCGTCGACAGCGTCTCGGCCCTTCGCGTGGGGTCGATCTGCGCCTGCTCGAACGCCCGGGCCCAGGCCTCCGGCGATGCCAGCGTCCTGTCGCTCTTCACCGAGTTGGCGATCGTCTTCCGCCGCTGCGCAAACGCAGCCTTCACCACTCGGATGAACCGCGCATCCGAGGTCACTTCCGCCAGCGGCGCGTCGCGCTTCCACAGGCGCACCACTGCGGAGTCCACCTTCGGTGGCGGGTGGAAGAGCTTCGCCGGCAGCTCGAACATCCGCCGCACCTCGAAGTAGTTGTCGAGGATCGGCGTCAACAACCCGTACTCGCGGCCGCCGGGTTCGGCGGTGATCCGCGCGGCGACCTCCTTCTGGATCGTCAGCACCGCGCGCGAGATGCGGGCGCGCTCTTCCAGGATCTTGAACAGGATCGGGCTGGTGAGGTGGTACGGGATGTTGCCGGCCACCGCCACCTGCGGCGCGTGCGCGGCCTCGGCCAGATCTTCGGTCACCGCGTTGGCCTCCACCACGGTGAGCCGCTCGTCCGACAGCTCCTTGCGGAGCACCCGCGCCATGTCGCGATCACGTTCGATCGCCGTCACCTGCGCGCCGAACGCCAGGAGGTACCGCGTCAGGTGCCCCAGACCCGCGCCGATCTCCACCACCGGCTCGTCGGGCTTCAGCCGAAGCGCCGCGGCGATCGACTCCAGCGCCTCCTCGTCACCCAGGAAGTTCTGGCCCCAGCTCGGCTTCGGCCTAAGGCCGTGGCGGCGCAGAATGACGGACGGGTGCTCGAGCATCGCTCACAGCCTCCAGGCCGGGTTCGCCACAAGTCCCATGTCCGCCCTCTTTCCCTTCCGGAACTGCTCGTAGCCGGCCACGGCGATCATCGCCCCATTGTCGGTGCACAGCCGCACCGGCGGCAGGAACAGCTCCAGGCCATCGCCCCGTGCACGCCCCTGCGCCAGCGCGCGCAGCCGCGAATTGGCCGCGACGCCGCCGCAGAGCACCAGCTTTCGCAGCCCATGCGCCTTCGCCGCCCGCACCATCTTGATCGTGAGGCTGTCCGCCACCGCCTCCTGGAAGGACGCGCACAGGTCCGCGAGCGCCTGCCCTTCGGGCACGCCGTGGGTGCGCACATGCGTGAGCACCGCGGTCTTGAGGCCGGAGAACGAGAAGTCGAAGACGTTGTGCCCCGGGAGCGCGCGGGGGAAGCGGATCGCTTTGGGGTTCCCATTCTGCGCGAGGTGGTCGATCGGCTGCCCGCCCGGATAGGGCAGTCCGAGCACCTTGGCGGTCTTGTCGTACGCCTCGCCGGCCGCGTCGTCGCGCGTGGATCCGAGCAGCCGGTACTCGCCGAAGTCCCGCACCTCGTACAGGGAGGTGTGCCCGCCAGAGACCACCAGCCCGAGGAACGGCGGATCAGGCGCGTCCTCCAGAAGGCGGATCGCCAACAGGTGGCCCTCGAGGTGGTTCACGCCCACGAACGGAATGCCCCGCGCCAGGCTCAGCCCCTTGGCGACCTGGAGGCCGACCATCAGGGCGCCGATCAACCCGGGGCCGGAGGTCACCGCGATGAGATCGATGTCGTCCAGCGTCACGTTGGCGCGCCGGAGCGCTTCGTCGATCACCGGCATCACCTGGACGACGTGGTTGCGGCTGGCGAGCTCCGGGACCACGCCGCCCCATCGGCGGTGGATGTCCACCTGGGTGGACACCACGTCGGAGAGCACCCGCCGGCCGTCCTCCACCACCGCGGCGGCGGTTTCGTCACACGAAGTCTCGAGGCCAAGGACGCGCACGCGCCACGTCTAACAGCGTCGACCCGCTTTCGGTAATCGGGAACTGGCGACTGATTTTCTTCCACCCGTCGAACCAGTTTGGCCCCCGGCCCGGCGTGTACACCTGCTCTGTGTCCCTCTTCGCAGGAGTCACCGCTCATGTCGACGAGCCACCGCACCGGCAGGACGATCGTGCTGATGGCGCTGCTCGGGGCGATCCCCCTCACGGCACTTGCGCTCTCCCCGCCCCAATCGTTCGTGATGTCCGAGGACGAGTCCACCCGGCTCACGCTGGAGGAGGCAGGAATCCTCAACCCGGACGGCCGGCGGTGGGCGATCGCTCTGGGCAAGGCGCTGTTCTGGGATCAGCAGGCAGGCAGCGACGGCAACGCGTGCGCGAGCTGTCACTTCTCCGCCGGCGCAGACGCCCGGATCGAGAACACCCTCAGCCCGGGGCTGCAGGACCTGACCTTCGGACCGGACGGCGACCTGAGCTTCGGCTCCCAGCGTTCGGACACCCACGAGGTGTGGCCGGGGTACATGCCCTCGGGCGCGCGCGCCGGCCCGAACTACCGGCTGGTCCCGGCGGATCTGCCGATGCACCAGCTGGCGGACGAACACGATCGCAACTCCCCCGTCCGCACGACGACCAACGACCGCATCTCCTCCCAGGGCTCCTTCGCCGCGCAGTTGATCCGCATCGGCACCCAGGGTCAGCCGGATCGCTGCCTAGTCGCGCTGAACAGCCCCTTCAAGGCGGCGCAGCGGCTGGTCCGCCAGGTCGAGCCGCGCCAGACGCCGACGACCATCAACTCGGCCTTCTTCCACCGGAACTTCTGGGATGGCCGCGCCAACAACCACTTCAACGGCGTGGGCCCGTTCGGGATGCGCGACATCCTCGGGAACCCGAATGCGCGGCTGATCGTGCTCGAGGGCGGCCAGCTCCGCCTCGACTACCTGCGAGTGGAGAACGCCAGCCTCGCGTCGCAGGCGGTGGCGCCGCCGTTGAGCGCGCTGGAGATGTCCTGCGAGGGCCGCAGCTTCCCGGAGCTCGGCCGAAAGCTCCTGGGGACCATCCCGCTCGCGCTGCAGCAGGTGTCGACGGGGGACAGCGTCCTCGGCGGAATGGCCAACCCGTGGGGACGCGGCCTGTGGCCCACCTACAGGTACGAGTACCTGATTCAAAGGGCGTTCAACCCGAAGTACTGGCAGGCCAATGGCCACTACACGATCGTCGATGGCCGCCTGCAGGCCGATCCCGACGGCTACCGGCAAATCGAGATGAACTTCTCGATGTTCTGGGGGCTGGCGATCATGCTCTACGAGCAGACGCTGATCGCCGACCAGAGCCCGTTCGACGCGCAGGGCGTCACCACGCCAGAGAGCTGCTACACCGTCCCGCTCGGGGTGACCGATCCGCTGTGGGCGCGCGGCTGTGAAATCTTCTTCTCCAGCGCAGGCAACGGGCCGGTCGGCAACGGAACCGGCGGGAACTGCTCGGTGTGCCACGGCGGGACCGTGCCCAACTCGGGGACGCCTGCGCGGCAGGCGGTGCTGGCGGAGAGCGCGTTCCAGGCTGGCCAGACGTTCCCGCTGATGATCCAGGTGCCCAAGAGCCTGGGCGGCGTGCACCGCCACGACAACGGGTTCATGAGCATCGGGCTTCGGCCGGTGTTCACCGATCTCCTCACCGGCGGCACCGATCCGTACGGGTACCCGCTCTCCTACGCGCGGCAGTACCAGAACTACCTGCAGTACGGCACGCCGGTCGTCGACCTCGCGCTCGAGCGCGCGGTGCGAACCGGCCAGGGCCTGTTCGGCTTCGTCGTCCCCGGGACGCCGGGGGCCGGCCAGCCCGCGCCGGTGCTGGGCATGGACGGCGCTGCCAAGTCGCCGATCCTCCGCAACGTCGCGCTCACGCCGCCGTACTTCAGCTGGGGCGGCTACCCCAGCCTCCGCCAGGCGATGAAGTTCTACAACCGCGGCGGGAACCGGCGTGACATCACCCCCGCCAACGCCGAGCGGGAGCGTGCGCCCGGAACCGCGTGCACGAGCGGCGACAACACCGGCACCGGCCCCGACGGGAACCAGCCCTATGAGCGGATGAGCACCGTCACCGACTGCGACACCAACACCACCGGGGCGATCCTCCCGTTGAACCTGCTCGACTGCGATCCCGATCCGGCGACGGGGCAACTGCCCGCCGCGTGCGTCGCCGCCGGGAAGGATGCCCACACCGACGATCTCGCCGCCCTGGTCCGCTTCCTCCAATCGCTGACCGACCCGCGGGTGCAGTGCGACGTCGCCCCGTTCGATCACCCCGAGCTGCAGGTGGTGCTCGGCCAGGACACGCGGGACCGGAACGGGGACGGAAAGCTCGACGACCGCCTGTTCACCCTGCCCGCGGTCGGCGCTTCCGGGTACTCGCCGGCCTCCGGCTTCTGCATCCCCAACGCGGGCGACCTGTTCGCACCCGGGATGCAGGCCCGCGCCGGAGGAGCGCGGGTGCCGTTGCGCTAGCGCGCGCTCACTGCCCGAGCTGCCGCAGCGCGGAGCGCACCTCGCCGGCGAACTCGCCCTTCGGCTCGAGCGCGAGGTACTGACGGTACGGCGCGATCGCCGCGCTGTCGCGGCCGAGCACCTGGTAGGCGATCCCCAGCGACAGCCAGGCGCGCGCGTTCTTCTCGTCCACCTTCACCGCGTCCTGCAGCAGGGTGACCGCCTCGCGATAGCCGGCGGTGCCGGGATCCGAGGACACGAGCGCGATCCCCAGCCCCGCCTTGGCCTCGGCGCTGTCCGGCTTCAGCGCCAGCGCCTTGCGGTACTGCGCGATCGCCGTGCGGAAGCGCTCCTTCTGGATCGCCAGCTGCGCCTGCTGGATCAGCTTGAGGTACTCGGCGTCGGCGTCTGTTGCCGAGGCCGGGTCCACGGTGCCTGCGGCCGCCACGGTCGTGCCGGCGTCCTTCGCAACCGCGGCAACCACCGCCGCTCCCGCATCCGGGGGCGCGGCCGCGATCGGCTGCTCGTGAGCGCCGGCATCCGGCGGCGTCGCCGCAACGGCCGATGCGGCGCCTGCATCCGGCTCCGCCGTCCCCGTGACACCGGTCGGCCCGGTGGCCGTGGCCACGCCCTCGTTCTTCGGCTCGGTGGTGTCCCCGCTGCCGCCGCGCTGCAACAGGATGACACCGCCGACGATCGCCAGTACGACGACGGCGCCCACGGCCACGAACAGACCGCGGCGGCTCTTCGGAAGCTCCGGCGGCGGAAGCTCCGCGGTCTCCTCCTCGTCCGAGGAGAAGAAGTGCGCCTCCGCGTCCTGACTCTCCGACGGGGCGGACGGAGCGCCGTGTCCCGGATACGGCGGCAGCGCCAGCTGAGGTTGAGGCTCAGGCTGAGGTGGAGGCTGCGGTTGAGGCGGCGGCGCCGGGAGCGGGACCGGCACCTCCGGCGCGGCGACCGGTTCGGGCGGCGGCGCTGGAGGCGGCGCTTCCAGCCGCGGCCGCTCGAGCGGCGTCTGGGTTCGCGGCGGCTCGGACGCGGCGCCACCGAAGACCGGCGGCTTTGTCGGCTCGGGGAGGACCGGGCCGACGCTGGGCGGAGGTGGAACCGGCGCGGGCGGCGGAGCGGCGGCGGGCGGCACTGCCGGAGGCGGCGGTGCGGACGGGCGCTCATGGCCGAGCGGCGTCCAGCTGGCGCTCCACGCTCCGATGCCGCCGAGCCCATCATCGGGATCGCCGGACCAGTCGGTCAGGAACTTCGCGCGGGCGAGCTCGCTGGCACGCCGCGGAGGAGGCGGCTCGACCAGAAACTGCGACTGCTGCGGCGCGGGCGGAGCCAGCGGTGGCGGCGACGCCGATGCCACGGCGGCCGTGGGCGCGGGCTCCGCGTGCTTGCGCGGCGCGAACATGATCACGTTCGCGGGCTGGGTCTGCGCGCGGGTCAGGCCCGGCGGAACCGGTTGAGCCGCGGGCGGCTCCGTCCCGGGCGCCGGCTCCGGCGGCTTCGCCTCGGTGGAAGCCGCAGGCGGCTCAAGCGTCGAGGGAAGCTCCGGCTCGGCGGCCGCCACCTCCTCGGCGATCGGCGCGGCGAGCTCGGCGGGGACGTCCTTCGGATCCGGCGGCGGTACCGCGCGGAGGACCGGCTGGGCCGGCTCGTCCGCGGGCGGCGCAGGTTCGCTCCCCGCAGTCTTCGACTGCGAATGGCTGAGCGTGATCGGCCCGTTGAGCCATTCCTGGATGTTGGGCCTGGGCGGGGCGGAGTCGTCGAAGTCCGCCGGAGCCGAGCCGAGCTCGCGGATGAGCCCCTCGAAGTAGAGCTTGGAGATGATCCCCAGCGCGGCGAGGTCCTCGAAGTCCGAATCGTCCACCACGCGCTGGAGCGTGCGCTTGCCGTCGAAGAGCCGGAGCAGCCCGTTCACCTCGTCGGGGATTTCCGAGAGCCGGTCGGCGAGCTGGGGGTAGTCGATCTCGAAGACCGTCTCCAACGGAGGGAGCTGCTCGAGCATCCGCCCCCACTCGTCGAGGCGGCGCATGCCCTCCATGAGCAGGCCCTGGGTGGAGACCTCGATCCGGTCGGGGCGTTCGACCGGACCGAACTTCACCTCGAACTTGCCCTCGAAGGTGTTCAGCAGCCGGTAGAACGCGTTCTCGCCGCGAAGCCGCCCCAGCTCCGCGTCGACCACGCGCCCGTCGCGGAACCACACGGTGCCGGTGCGGTCGTTCTCGGTGATGGTGATGGTGCCGGTCTTCCGGCCAATCTCGAAGGTCTGGATCAGATCGACCACGCCCATGTCGGCGAGCGATCCGCTGAACCCCGACTTCGTCTCCCGCTTCTCCAGCCGCTCCTTCTCGGCCTTCTGGAGAATCATCTTCACGCGGGTGACGATCTCTTTGATGTAGATCGGCTTGGTCAGGTAATCGTCGCCGCCGAGCTCCAGGCCCTTCACCTTGAACTCGACCGACTTCTGATTGGTGAGGAAGACGAAGGGGACCGCGCGGAAGCGTTCGTCGCTCTTGAGCGTGCGGCACAGCTCGAAGCCGTCCATCTCCGGCATGCGGGTGTCGGAGAGGACGAGATCCGGTGGAGAGATCTGGACCTTCTCCAGCGCGTCCTTGCCGTTGACCGCGGTAGTGACCGAGAAACCAGCCTTCTTGAGGCTGACCTCCATGACGCGGAGGGACTTGGCATCGGAGTCGACGAGAAGCAGGTGCTGCTTCGCCACGTGGTTGGACCTTTCCGAAGAGCGCGCATGATCGAGCGCGCGCCGAGGGAGTGTCAATGTTTCCGGGCCCTTCGGCGGGGCGCCGAGGCCCTGCTTGACTTGCCGGAGGCCGGCGGGTCATTTCCGGCGCGCCATGGCCGAAGAGCAGCGCCGTCACCCGCGAAAGAGCCTGCAGGTCGACTTCCGGGCGAAGAACGCGTCCGGTGCCGGACAACTGCTCTTCGAAGGCGTCGATCTCTCCGCGGGCGGGAGCTTTCTGCGCAGCGAGCTGTTGCTCGAAGACGGCGAAGCGCTGGTGGTCGAATTCCGGGTCCCGGGCGTGCCGCGCCTGATGAAGGCTCAAGCCCGCGTCGCCTGGGTGCGGCGTTTCCCGCGCGACGGCGAACCGGCCGGGATGGGCATCGAATTCCTCAGCATGAGTGAGGAGGATCGTTCGATCCTCGAGAGCTATCTCGAAACCGTTGGTGGGGGCTGGTGAGGAGTGAGTAGGGCGGGCTACTTCCGCTTCTTCTTACGCATCTCGATCAGCCGCAGCTCCTGGTTGGCTTCGAGGTGACGCGGGTTGGCCTTCACGGCTTCGCGGAAGTGGCGCTCGGCGTCCTCCATCCGGTTCTCCACGCGCGCGATCACCCCGAGCTGGTAGTGGGCGCGATCGCACTGCGGGTTCACCTTCAGCGCGTCCGCCATCATCTGCTTCGCCCGCGGCGCCTCCGGCCTGCGCTGCGGATCCATGTAGAGCGCCCAGCCTCGCGCGGCGAGGTACTCGGCCTTCGGATCCAGCGCGTACGCGCGCGCCCACGCCTCCTCCGCCGCGACGAAGTCCCGCTTGCGGAAGTAGACCTCGCCGCGCTTGTACTCCTCGAGCGCCATCGTCGCGTTCCTCGGATCCGGCGCCTTCGCGGGCGATGCGGCCTGCTGCAACGTGAGCGCGTACGCCCGGCGCTTGTCGTCGTCGAACAGGGTGTCGTAGGCCTCGCGGATCGCTTCGAAGATGGAGGTGATCTTCGGCGCGTACGCGGACAACGACTGCGGCAGGCGATCGGGGTGGAACACCTTGGCGAGGCTCAGGAACGCGTCCTTCACCTGCTCCTTCGTGGCATGGGTCGGCACCCCGAGCACCTGGAAGTGGTTCCGCTTCCCCGAGACCTGCTTGAACTTCTCCTCGATGGTCTGCGCGAGCGCGCGCTCGTCCGTGCTCCGCGGCCCGGCAGCGGGCGCCGCCGGGGCAGACGCCGGCGCGGGCGTCACGGGCTGCACGGTCACGCTCTGACCACGCAGCGGCAGCGTCCCCATGTTCTCCATGGCACGGCGCAAAAGACGCTGACGGCGGAGGCGCGCAGCTTCGGCTGGATCGGATGGGTCTCCCACATCTTCCTCGTCGAGCGGCCAGTCCTCGAAGTCCGCCGGATACTCTCCCGACGGGTCCGCGTTGTCATCCGCGCTCGTCGCCGGAGCCGCAGGCGCCCGCCCGATGTACGTCGGCTCGATCCCCGAGGGATCAGGCGGCGGCGGGCCGATCCACGTCGGCTCCAGCGGCGTCTCCTCCACGATCGCCTCGACCGGGGGCTCGGCCTCCGTCGCAGCGGCCGCCGGCGCGGCGATGAGCTGCTCGTACGGCATCCCCACCAGGCGCTCGAGGTTCTGATCGATCCGCTGCAGCGCCTCCTCGAAGCTGCTGGGCAACGCCGCGCTCGAGGCCTCCCCGGGGCTGTCGAAGCGGACGATCCGCCACAGGTCGTCCTCGTGTTCGTCCGCCGGCCGGGTCCGCTGCCCCGCCGCTCCGGGCGTCCACGCCACCCAAGGCTCGGGGGCCTCGCGCACCTTTTTGGCTTCGGGCGCGGCGAGCGGCGCGGGCGCCGGCGCGGCCGTCTCCAGATCCACCTCGGTGATCTCCACCACGGGGGGCACCGGCGCCGCCTGCGGCGGAACGGCTCCGGCGGCGGGAACAGCCAGTGACGCGGCGTCGTACACCTGGGCGTCACCCGGAGCTCCGGCGCCCACGCTCAATGCGGCCGCATCCAGCACCGGCGCGCCGCCGGCGTCGGCGGCCAGATCGGCCTCCACCGTCAGCGACGCCGCGTCAATCACGGGCGCATCCGCCGGGACAGTCTGCGCCAGCACGGGGTTCGCGAGCTCCCCAGGCTGGGGTTCCAGGATCAGCTCGGGGCCGGACGCGGTCGCCGCGGGCCCAGCCTCGTCCTCCTGCTTCAGCCAGTCGTCACCACCCGAAGCGACGCCCGCCCGCCGCAGGGCCTCGCTCATCTCCCGCGCGAGCTCCTCCTGCGCCCGCTTTCGCGCCCTCTCCAGCGCGGAGAGATCGACGTCGGGGATCAGCGACGAGACCTCGCCCGATTCTATCGCCGGCTCCGCCACCAGCACGGGCCCGGCTTCTGCCTCAAGCCCGCGCGCCGCGCGGTCGGCCTGCATCCGCCGGAGCTCGGCTTCCACCTCCAGGCGAGCAACTTCGGCCTGCCGCCGCTCTTCGAGCTCCGCGCCGCCCACATCCTGCGGCGCAGCGAACGGGACTTCTTCGGCCGTGGCTACGGCCGGGCGTGCCTCCATCGCGGACCCGGCACCGGCTCCGCGGTCGGTCTCCGTGGGAGCCGCAGCGGCGCGTTCCTCTTCCGCAGGCTCTGCCGAGGGCGTCGCCGCGAGGAGCTCGTCCCACGGCTCCGCGGCGAGCGGATCCACTGTCGTGCGATCCGCGGATGGTTCTTCCGGGAGCGTGCGATCCGCCGCAAGACGCGCCTCGTCCGCACTGGGTTCTGCAGACCGCTCGCCTCCAGCGGGCTGCGAAGCAGGCCACTCCTCGTGGACCGGCGCGAACCATTCCTCGTCGGCTCGCTCATAGGCGGGTCGCTCCTCTCCCGTCCGTTCCGCAACGAGGCCCTGCTCCTGCGCGCTCGCCTCCGCGACCTGCTCGTCCCAGACAGGCTCCGGACCAGACCGCTGCTCTCCCGCTGCTGGGAGCCGTTCCAGTTCTGCCCGCTCGGCGGCCGGATGATCCTCGTTGCTCTCCGCGCCTGGCTGGGCGACGCGCTCTCCTCCCGCGCGTTCCGAGACAAGCCACTCCTCTCTCGCGAACGGCTCCTCCGCTCGTTCTGCGGCGAGACGATCCTCCTCGGCACGCTCCGCAGCGCGACGCTCGGCCTCCGCTCGCTCCGCCGCGAGGCGCTCCTCTTCCGCCCGTTCCGCGGCGATGCGCTCAGCCTCGGCTCGCTTTGCCGCGAGGCGCTCGGCCTC
>JADGHL010000093.1 GCA_019686135.1 Myxococcaceae bacterium
GGGCGCGGAGTTGTGTATTATAGACAGCATTGGGCGAGCTCATCGACCCGGGCGGCACCACCGAGTTCTTCAACCCCGAGGGCTGCGTGGGCGGGCTGGGCAGCGAGGGCTGCCTCATCGATCCGACGCACGGTTTCGCCTGGCAGGGAGACGGGGTCGCCTACGGCTACCGAAGCTACAAGGCCGAATCCCCCACCGTGCGCTCGGACGATGCGCTCGTGAACGTCGACGGTCCGGTCGGTGTGCTCGCGGGCGCGAAGGACAGCCAGGGGGTGCTCAGCTGGGTCGATCCGGGCGCGCAGAACCGCCCCGGCACCTTCGGGATCCGCGCCGGCGAAAGCCGCACGTGGCTGCGCGACTTCTACGTCACGCGCGATCTCGCCGAGTGGTCCAGCGAGCTGCTCGCGGAAGACCACACGTCCGGGAGCCGCCTGAAGGTGACCGTGAAGGAAGCCGACGGTTCCGTGGCGGCGAATGCGCGCGTGGCGGTCTTCGGCGGCGACGGGCGGATGACGACGCTGATGGTGACCGACGATGAGGGCCGGGCCCACGCGGACGTTCCCGCGGGGACGTATCAGCTGTACGCCGGGCGGATGGGCGCGGCGATCGCTCCGCCCACCGAAGCGGTGGTGGGCACCACCGGCACCACGGAGGTGACGCTTTCGATCGGCGCGTCGCGCACGCTCACCGTCCACGTGGTCGATCCGTTCGACGTGCCGATGCCGGCGAAGGTGACCGTGCTGTGCCCCACCGGCACCTGTCCCGTCCCTCAGGACGGTTACCGGCGCCTGTTCGAGCTGGAGCGGCTGCCCACGAACGTGGCCGCCGTGGCCTTCGTGCCGCCGTCCGGAGTGCTCGAGCTGCCCCTCGCTCCGGGCGCGTACGAGGTGGTCGTCACCCGCGGTCCCGAGTACAGCGCCTGGCCGGACACCTGGCCCAACGCGGGGCAGCCCGTCGATCTGACCACGGTGGATCAGACGATCACCGCCACGCTGGCGCACGTCGTGGACTCCACCGGCTGGGCCAGCGCGGATCTCCACGTCCACGCGGTCAACAGCGCGGACTCCAGCGTGGCCAACGAACTGCGCGCCCTGTCCTTCCTCGCCGAGGGCGTGGACGTCCTCGTGTCGACCGACCACGAGTACCTCACCGACTACGGGCCGGTCGTGAAACGGCTCGGCGGCGAAGGCGTGATGGCCACCATGGTCGGCACCGAGATCTCCACCTTCGACTTCGGCCACTTCAACGCCTGGCCGGTGGTACCGCGCGACGAGGACCGCGGCGGCCCGTTCGACTGGGCGGGCGGCACCGAGGGCGCCACGTTGCGGCCGCCGCAGCTGTTCGCGGGCGTACGGGAACAGCACCCGGGCGCGCTGATCCAGGTCAACCACGCGCGCGGCAGCCTCGGCGTGCTCACGATGGTGCAGGCGGACACCGCCACCTTCGCCACCCACGCCGACCCCGCCAGCCTGCGGATGGATCCCGCACCGGACGCCACCGCCACCGACACGCGCCTTCTGGACGGGAACTTCGACGCCTTCGAGGTGGCCAACGGGCTGCAGCCGTCCACCGCGCTGTTGAACGACTGGATGACGATGCTCTCTACCGGCCGCCGCAAGACCGCCACCGGCGTGTCCGACTCGCACTTCGCGTACGTGACGCTGGGGGGCTACTCGCGGACGTACGTGCAGTATCCGAACGCGGACGACGTCACGAAGTTCGATCCGAAGGTGTTCGCCGAGAACGTGAAGGCGATGCACGCGTTCGGGACCAACGGCCCGTTCCTCCGGGTGACGGCGCGGCGGATCGAAGCAGCATCGGGGATGCCTGCGGGCAACGCGGTGGGTGTGGGCGACACGCTGTCCCTCGATGCGGCCGCGGGAGACAAGGTCGAGCTGACCGTGGACGTGCAGACGCCGTCGTGGATCGCTTTCGACCAGATCGAGGTCTACACGCACGCGGATGGGCGCGAGGCGGTCAACGGCGAGGCGAACACCGACTGGAAGCCGCCGGTGGCGACGAAGGCGCTGGACGGCGCAAACCTCCCGGTGGAGGCGGTGCCCGGGATCCCCGGCAGCGTCACCTACAACCGGCACCACGTGGTGGAGACGTTCACGCTCGAGCCCGAAGCGGACACCTGGTACGTGGTGCTCGTCCGCGGATCCAGCGCAGTGCCCACGATGTACCCGCTGGCGTACGACAGCGTGTCCTGCGACGGCAACGTGTGCACCGCGAAGGCGGGCCGCGCCTATGCGTTCTCCAACGCGATCTTCGTGGACGCCGATCGGAGCGGCGCCTACGACACCTTCCCAGAGAAGGCCGCCGCGAAGCAGGGCGCGCAGATGAAGGAGCGGCCGAATGAGGCGCTGGAGCGGATCGTGCCCACGGTCGAAGAGCTGAACGCGGCTTTGCGGAAGATGCTGTGGCGCGGACACGGCGAGTGACCCGGGCTGCCGGGCGCGCCGGCGCGTGATATCCGCAGCCGCCATGTCAGACGCAGAGGAACAGGACTACGCCGAGCTCATCCGCACCACCGGCTCGAACGGTTGGATCCGCGCCAACGGGCTGGTCATCACCCGCGCCACCGCCACCGAGGTGCGGGCGGAGCTGGAGATCGCCGACCACCACCGGCAGAGCTACGGGATCGTCCACGGGGGCATCCACGCGGCGATCATCGAGACGCTCGCGTCGGTGGGCGCGGCGGTGAACGCGATGCCCGAGGGCCGGAGCGTGGTGGGGCTGGAGAACCACACGTCCTTCATCCGCGCGGTGCGCGAGGGGAAGCTCCTGGCGGTGGCCCGGCCGATCACCCGGGGCCGGCGCAGCCACGTCTGGGAGGGCACCATCACCGACGAGGCCGGAAAGATCGTGGCGACCGGGCGGGTGCGGCTATTGGTGCTCGAGCCCGAAAGCGACCTTGCGGGCGAGAAGGTGGCGCTCAAGGGCTGAGGCTTCAGCGCGCCCCGACGATCGCGTCCGCTTCGATCTCCACGCGCATCCACGGGGCGATCAGCCGGCGGACCTTCACCATGGACGTCGCCGGGCGGATCTCCCCGAAGAACTCGGCGTGCGCGCGGCCCACCGCCTCCCAGTCGCGCTCGATGTCGGTCACGTAGATCCGGGTGCGCACCACGTCCGCGAGATCTGCTCCGGCCTTTTGCAGCGCGCGCTGGATGTTGAGGATCGCCTGGCGCGCCTGGCCGTACGCGTCGTCGCCCGCCACGTGTCCGCCGTCGTCGGTCGTCGCGGTGGTGCCGGTGACGAACACGCGATCGCCCACCCGCACCGCCCGCGCGTAGCCGACGATCGCCTCCCACTTCACTTCGGTCTGGACGATGAGCCGCTTCACAGGGTCCCCCGCGGCAGCTCCGCCGCGCGCCACATGTACCAGCTCCCCACGGACCGCCACGGCCGCCAGGGCTCCGCCAGCTTCTCCAGCTTCTTCGCGTCCGGGAGCTTGCGGAGGCCGTAGACGCGCTGCGCACCCTTGCGCACGCCCAGGTCGTCGACCGGGAGCACGTCCGGCCGGCCCAGGTTGAAGATCAGCATCATCTCCACGGTCCAGCGGCCCACGCCGCGCACCGCGTCGCAGCGGTCGATGATCTCCTGATCGTCCATCCGCGCCAACGCCTGCAGATCCGGCACGACGCCATCCAGCGTCTTCTGCGCAAGGTCGCGCACCGCGAGCAGCTTGTTGCGCGACAGGCCGGCCGCGCGCAACGCCGCGTCGTCCAGCCGGAGCACGTCCTCGGGGTCGGGGAACTCCTTCGGGGCGAACAGCGCCAGCACGCGCCCCAGGATGGTCGCCGCAGCTTTGCCGGAGAGCTGCTGGTAGACGATCGACCGGAACAGCGCCCGGAACGGCGGATAGTGCGTGGGGGACAGCCGGCACGGGCCGGCCAGCGCGATCAGCCGCGCCAGCTTCGGGTCGGCCCGCCGGAGCGCCCGGACGGCCCGCTTCGGGTCCAGCGGCGGAAAGACGCCCGACTCCGTCTCGGCCGCCAGCACCGTCCGCCTGGTCGCGCGCGCGCTCATGCGGCCTGCTTGAACAGCTCGCGCGCGATGACGAACCGCTGAATCTCGCTGGTGCCCTCGTAGATGGTCTGCACTCGCGCGTCGCGCAGATAGCGTTCGACGGGGAACTCGTCGATGTAGCCGTAACCGCCGTGGATCTGCACGGCCTTGTCGCAGGCGCGCTGGGCCATCTCCGAGGCGTAGAGCTTGGCCATCGACGCCTCGCGGGTAAACGGCCGGCCCTGCTCCTTGAGCCAGGCGGCGCGCAGCGTCAAGAGCTCCGCCGCGGTCAGCTCCGTCTTCATATTGGCGATGAACCAGCGGAGGGCCTGGAAGTCGCCGATCGGCCGTCCGAAGGCGGTGCGGTCCTTGAGATAGCGCAGCGACGCCTCCAGCGCCGCGCGCGCCACGCCGCACGCCTGCGAGGCGATGCCGATGCGTCCGCCGTCCAGCGCCATCATCGCCAGCTTGAAGCCGTCGCCCTCCTGGCCGAGCAGGTTCTCCGCGGGGATCGCGCAGTCCTCGAACGTGAGCGCCACCGTGTTGGAGGCGCGCAGCCCCATCTTGTCCTCGTGGCGGCCGACGTGCAGGCCCTTCGTCCCGCCCTCGACGATGAAGCAGCTGATGCCCTTGCCCACGGAAGGATCCGTGCGCGCCCAGACCACCAGGACGCCCGCGTATGCGCCGCTGGTGATCCACTGCTTGGCGCCGTTCAACACCCAGGTGTCCCCCACCCGCTTCGCCGTGGTCTTCAGCGCGGATGCGTCCGATCCCGCGTGCGGTTCGGAGAGCGCGAACGATCCCGCCACCGCCTCGCCGCTGGTCAGCCGGGGCACGAACTTCTGCTTCTGCGCCGGGGTGCCGAACTTGACGATCAGCTCGGCGCACATGTTGGTGACCGCCATCCCCACCGAGGTGGAGGCGCACGCCGCGGCGATCTCCATCATCGACAGCGCGTAGGCCACCGGCCCGGCCTCCGCGCCGCCCAGATCGGCGGGTACGTTCACGCCGAGAAGCCCCAGCGGCCCCATCTCGCGGTAGAGGTCGGCGGGGAAGGTTCCGTTGCGATCGCGCTCGGCCGCGCCCGGCGCCACCTTCTCGCGCGCGAAGGAGCGGGCGGTCTCGCGGATCAATCGCTGCGTCTCGTTGAGCTCGAGTTCCACGGGGAGTACCGCTACTTGATGGCCTTGAGGTTGAACGGGTACTCGACCGGCTGGGTGCGGCCATCCGGCGGCTTCGGGAACTCCATCCCCGACAGCACCGCCACCACACAGTCGTGCAGCTTCCGGTTGCGGAGGGTCGTCCCCTTCTTCGCCACCTTCGCGTTCTTCACCAGCCCCTCGGGGGTGATCACGAAGGTGGTCATCAGCCGGCCCTCCTGCGGCTTCTTCTGCGTGGCCAGCATCTCCTCGTAGCAGGCCTGGATCTTCGGCTGGTGGTAGGCGATCACCTGCTTGATCGAATCCGGCGTGAACGGGAGCTTTTTCACGTCCAGCCCGGCGTCCGTGCCGCCGTCGGCGGTGGTTGCGCCCTGTGCCTGCGCGAGCGCCAGGGGCGCCGCGAACAGCAGACAGACGGTGACGAGGATCCTCATGACACTCAGTCCTTGAGCAGGTTCGACGAGATCACGATGCGCTGGATCTCGCTGGTGCCCTCGTAGATCTCGGTGATGCGCGCGTCGCGGACGTGCCGTTCGGCGTCGAACTCCTTCGAGTAGCCCTGGCCGCCGTGGATTTGCAGGGCCTTGTTGGCGACGCGGGAGGCCACCTCGGACGCGAACAGCTTGGCCATCGAGGATTCGAGCGAGTGGCGCACGCCCTTGTCCTTGAGCAGCGCCGCCTGGAGGACGAGCAGCCGCGCCGCGTCGATCTCCGTGGCCATGTCGGCGAGCATGAACTGGATCGCCTGGTGCTCGCGGATGGGCTTGCCGAAGGTCTTGCGGTCACCCGAATACGCCAAAGCCTCTTCGAACGCCGCCCGCGCGATCCCCAGCGCCTGCGCGGCGATGCCGATGCGACCACCATCGAGCGTGGACATCGCCACTTTGAAGCCCTCGCCCTCCTTGCCGAGGATGTTCTTCGCCGGCACCTTCATGTCCTCGAAGAAGATGGAGCAGGAGTGGGCGCCGCAGATGCCCATCTTCCGGTCCGGCGGGGCGCGGTTGAAGCCCGGGGTGTCGGTGGGGACGAGGAACGCGGTGATGCCTTTGTTCCCCTTCTCCTTGTCGGTCATGGTGAACAGGACGATCGCGTCCGCCACCGGGCCGTTGGTGATCCAGTTCTTCGAGCCGTTGATGATGTACTCGTCACCCTTGCGCACCGCCGTGGTCTTCTGCGCCGCAGCGTCGGAGCCCGCCTCCGGCTCGGTGAGCCCGAAGCAGCCCAGCTTCTCCCCGCGCGCGAACGGGACCAAAAACTCCTTCTTCTGCTCCTCGGTGCCGTACTTGAGGACCGGGTCGCAGTAGAGCGAGTTGTTCACGCTCATGATCACGCCGGTGGAAGCGCAGCCGCGGCTGATCTCCTCCATGGCGATCGCGTAGGAGACGTTGTCCAGTCCCGATCCGCCGTACTGCTCCGGGACGGCGATGCCCAAAAGGCCCAGCTCGGCGAGCTTCTTCACCGCCTCGCGGGGGAACTCGTGGCGTTCGTCCCATCCCCGGGCGTTGGGGATGAGCTCCTTCGCCGCGAACTCGCGGCACATCTTCTGGATCTCACGCTGCGTGTCGGTGAGCTCGAAGTTCATGGGTGAGCGTCTATCCCATGCCGAGCGCGAGGAAAACGCCGACCTGCACGACGCAGCGGAGTGGGGTCCTGCTAGGCGCCCTGGAAGGCGGGTTTCCGCTTCTCCATGAAGGCCTTCATGCCTTCCTTCTGATCGCGCGTGCCGAAGAGCAGACCGAAGGCCTGCCGCTCCAGCTCGCAGGCGGCGCGCAGATCGGCGTCCGCGCCGGATTCGATCACCCGCTTGGCCTGGGCCACCGCCACAGGGCCCCGGGAGGCGATCTTCGCCGCCACCTCCTGGCAGTGCGGAAGGAGCCGCTCCGGGGCGACGACGTCGAGCACGAGCCCGACCTCCTTCGCCCGCACAGCGTCGATCATGTCGCCGGTGAAGATGAGCTCCTTCGCGCGCTGCCTGCCGACCAGCCGCGTGAGCCGCTGGGTGCCGCCGAAGCCGGGGATCACCCCCAGGGTCACCTCCGGCAAGCCGAGCCTCGCCTTCTCCGAGGCGTACGCAAGGTCGCACGCCAGCATCAGCTCGCAGCCGCCGCCGAGCGCAAAGCCATTCACCGCCGCGATGGTG
Organism: Myxococcaceae bacterium; assembly: GCA_019686135.1. Lineage (GTDB taxonomy): Bacteria > Myxococcota > Myxococcia > Myxococcales > Myxococcaceae > JADGHL01. The sequence goes on from JADGHL010000093.1 coordinate 7,315, forward strand.
GGGATGGGCAGCGCTTCGAGCTCGAGCAGGACGCGATGCCCCAGCTCAGAGAACCGCCGAGCGTCGTCCGGCGTCAGGTCCGCCATCTCGGCGATGTCCGCGCCGGCGACGAACGCCTTCTCGCCCGCCCCGGTGATCACCAGTGCCCGCACGGCCTTGTCCGCGGCGATCGATTCCAGCGCCGCCGCCAACTCCGTCAGCGTCTTCGTGTTGAGCGCGTTGAGCGCCTTCGGGCGATCGATGGTCAGCGTGGCGATCCCGGCCTGCGACTCGATCTTCAGGTTCTCGAAGCTCATCGACACACCCTCACGATTCACGAGTCACTGGTTGTACTTGTAGAAACCGCGGCCGCTCTTCTTGCCCAGCCATCCCGCTTCGACGTACTGCCTGAGCAACGGGCACGGCCGGTACTTCGGATCACCCAGACCCTTGTGCATCACCTCGGCGATGTAGAGCACCGTGTCGAGGCCGATGAAGTCCGCAAGCGTGAGCGGGCCCATCGGCTGGTTGGTGCCCAGCTTCATCGCCGTGTCGATGTCCTCCACCGAGGCCACGCCCTCCATCAGCGCGTAGCAGGCCTCGTTCAGCATCGGGATGAGGATGCGGTTGACGATGAAGCCCGGGTAGTCCTTCGACACCACCGTGGTCTTGCCCATCTTCTCCGCGAGCGCGCGGGTGGCGGCGTACGTCTCATCGCTGGTCGCCGCGCCGCGGATGATCTCCACGAGCTGCATCACCGGCACCGGGTTCATGAAGTGCATGCCGATGACCGACTCCGGCCGGCGGGTCGCCGAGGCGATGCGGGTGATGGGGATGGAGGAGGTGTTGGTGGCGAGGACCCCGCCCGGCTTCACCACCTCGTCGAGCTCGCGGAAGATCTTCGCCTTCAGCTCCTCGTTCTCGGTCACCGCCTCCACGGCGAAGTCCACGTCCTTCACGCCGGAGATGGACGTGCCGGTCCGAAGGTTGGCGAGCGCCGCCTGGTGCTTCGCCTCGTCGAGCTTGCCCTTCTCCACAAGCTTCTTGAGGCCGGCGCGGATCCGCTCCGCGCCCTTGTTCACCGCCGCCTCGGCGACGTCCACCAGCGTGACCTTGAGCCCCGCCTGCAGCGCCACCTGCGCGATCCCCGCGCCCATCTGTCCGGCGCCGACGACCAGAATGTGTTCCGCCATGTGCATTCGCTCCGCGCGTCGAGTGAAGAACCGGCCGCGTCTTTATGCGCCGGGGTCCCGTGGGTCAATGCGGGATCGCGCGCCATGCGCCGGTATCAGCGCCCGCGGTGCATCAGCGCCCGCGGTGCATCAGCGCCCGCGGTGCATCAGCGCCCGCGGTGGGTCGGCGTCGTCAGCGTGCCGGCGACCTCGGTGTGCCGGCGACCTCGGTGTGCCGGCGACCGCGGTGTGTCGACGGCCGCGGTGTGTCGGCGCCCGCGGTGTGTCGGCGTCCTCAGTGTGTCGGCGTCCTCAGTGTGTCGGCGTCCTCAGTGTGTCGGCGTCCTCAGTGTGTCGGCGTCCTCAGTGTGTCGGCGTCCTCGGCGTGTCGGCGTCCTCGGCGTGTCGGCGTCCTCGGCGGGGCCGTTGCGTGCTGTGACACCGGGTGCAAGCGCCGACCGCCGCCATGACGGCCGCGGCGCTCACTACCTTCCGCGCGCTCCGCCTGGGCGGCACTCAGCGGAGCCCGGGCGCGGCAGGACGATCGACAACTCCTCCTGATCCAGCTTCAGCGTGCGCTCGACGGAACATCCCTCGCCCGACCTGAGCGCGTAGCCCGCCACCACGCGGTACTCGCCTCGCGAAAGTGGCAGCGTCCACTCCACCTGCGACGGCGCCGCGCCGGCGGGGAAGTCACGCTCCTCACTCTTGAGCAGCTCCCAGATACCGCCCGCCCGCTCCTCCAGCGTTCCGTGGAACCGGACGATCTGCGCGCGGTCATCGAGCGGAAGCAGGAGGTACACCTGCCGTTTCTTCAGCTCCCCGCCCTTCCACAACCAGATGCCGATCGCCGCGACGATCAGCAGCGGCAGCCGGCGGATCCACGGGTTGCGGCGCCAGCCTTCGGCCACGTCAGTCCTTCTTGTTCCGCGCCGGCGACCGCCGCGTGCCGACGTCGGTGACCAGAAGCTCGGGTTCGCCGGTGCCCTCCCCCTTCGGGTTCGGCTTGAGCCGGAACTCCGCTTTCACCTCCACGGTCATCCCGGCGAGGAGCTTCAGGAACTCCTCGCGCAGCTTCTCGCTCTGGAGGAAGCGGCGGACCTCTTCGGAGACCACGCGGCCGATGTCGTCCTTGGTCTCCCGGGCCTGAGTGAGGATGAAGCCCAGCACCTCCTTCGGCAGCTTCAGCTGTCCGGCGAGGCTGCGGATGCCCTCCTCGGTCATGAACAGCGCGCCCAGCCCGGCGACCGCCACCTTGCGGACGAACTCGGGGACGAAGCCGGCGCGGCCTTCGCCCCGGTCGGGCTCTTCGTCGACCGGCGGGAGATCGTCGCCGTACAGCGGGTCGGGATTCTGATCGTCGGGATGTGCCATTCGGTTTCGGTCCCCGCCGCCGTTACGACACTACCGGCATCTTCACCGTGGTCAGGTTCACCGTCGAGATCCGCCCGGCGATGTGCTTCGCCATCTCCATGAATGCCTGTGCTTCGCGGCTGTCCGGGTGGCCGGCGGTCACCGGCACGCCCTCGTCGCCGCCGATCCGCACCTTCAGCTCCAGCGGGATCTCCCCGAGGAACGGTACGCCGAACAGCTCCGCCGCCCTGCGCCCGCCGCCGTGGTGGAAGATCTGCGTCTCCTTCTCACAGTGCGGGCACACGAAGGTGGACATGTTCTCCACGATCCCCAGCACCGGGATGTGGACCTTGTCGAACATCTGCTTGGCACGCACCACGTCCGCCAGGGCCACGTCCTGCGGCGTCGTCACCAGCACCGCGCCTGCGGCGCGCACGTTCTGCGAGATGCTCAGCGCCACGTCCCCGGTGCCCGGCGGAAGATCGAGGACGAGGTAGTCGAGCTCGCCCCAATTCACGTCGCGCACGAGCTGCATGAGCGCGCCGTGGAGCATGGGACCGCGCCAGATCAACGCCTGGTTTGGCTCCACCAGAAAGCCGATCGACATCACCTTCAGCCCGTGCGCCTCCATCGGGTCGATCGTCCTGCCGTCCTTCGACGTGGGCTGCCGCCGGATGCCGGTCATCAGTGGAATCGACGGGCCGTAGAAGTCGGCGTCCAACAAGCCCACCTTCGCCCCGCAGCGCTGCAGCGCGACTGCCAGGTTGGTGGCCACCGTGCTCTTGCCCACCCCACCCTTGCCGGCGCCCACGAGCACGACGTTCTTCACCCCGGGGATGAGCTGTTCGGTCGCCATTCCTGCGGGCGCGGGGCGCACGCGGGCACCCCACTCGATGTCGAAGGCTTCGATCCCCGCCTTGCGCAGGGCGTCCTCGGCGTCCTTCTGGATCTTCCCCTTCAGCGGGCAGGCAGGCGTGGTGAGCTCGATCTTGAACCGCACCTTCCCAGCATCGACCCGGATGTCCTTCACCATTCCGGCCTTCACCAGGGACACATTCAGCTCCGGGTCCATCACGCCGGACAGCGCGGTCAGCACGTCGTTCTCGGTCACCTTCATGCCTGTTCCAGTGGAGATTTCGAAAGCGGCGGCAACATCCGACTCCACCCCATCCGTGTCAACGAGCGATAACGCGCCGCATCCCTCCCGCGCACGCCCGATGCGCTCGATTCGTCCACAGGCGGGCGTCAGTCCACGATTGCGACCGAGAAGCGGACCTGATTGGTTCCACGCACCGTATGACCGGCGCCCCGCTCGTGCTCGTCGTCGAAGATCAACCTCAGATCGCCCGCGCCGTGGCGCGGCAGCTCGGTTCCGAGTTCTCGGTCGTGCTCGCAAAGGACGCTCCCTCCGCGATCGCGCTGGCCCAGGAGCGGGAGGACATCGCCGCGGTGGTCAGCGACTGGGCGCTGGGCGACGGCGGGTCCGGCGTGGACGTGCTCGAGTGGTTCCGGCGTACGCGCCCGGCGGTGCCGAGGGTGCTGTTCTCGGCGCACGTCCCGCCCGATCTGGGCCCCCAGATCGTCGCCGGATCGGTGCAGCGCTACGTCGCCAAGCCGCCGCGACCGGACGAGCTGCGCGACACGCTCCGCGAGCTTCTGTCGTAACCGCCGTCCGGGTCAGGGCTTGCTACCCGTCTCCGCGCCCGAGCGCGATGCGTTGGCCAGCGCGCCCAGCAGAGGCTCCTTCACCACCGGGTCGATGTCCGCGGCCCGAAGCAGCTCCAGCGCCGCCTCGCAGACCTCCGGGTCCAGCCCTCCGGCCATCCTTAGAAGGTACGGGTCGTAGCGCCCGCCGGCCGTGGAGCCGTGGAGGTCGAAGGTGCCGGTGGCGAGCGCGCGCCCGGTCCACTCCACCGACACGCGCGAGAAGACCAGCTGGATGTGGTGCGGCGCACCGGCTTCGTCGATCCACGCGACCAGCTCGGTCCCGTTCTCGCCGAGGAACCACCGCACCGGTCCCTCGTCATCGTGGGCGTCGAGCATCTTCGGATCGATCTCCCGCAGGCTGCGCCCCAGCCGGCGGAGCTGCTCTGAAGACGGCCGGCTCATTCGATTGCCGCCACCCGGTAGCCGTCGGCTTCGAGGGTCAGGGTCACCGCACGGCCTTCGCCGATGGGGAAGCGCGCGGTTCCGCCCTCGAGCACCGGCTGCTGTGCGAGGGCCTGGCGGGCGCGCGCGAGCCGCTCTCTGGCCAACGGTTCAGCGCGGAAGTCCGCTTCGAGGCGTTCGGGCGTGTAACGCGCGCGCAGCGGAGCGGCCAGGAGCCGGTACGCCGCCGCGAAGTCCCCCGCCTCCGCCGCCGCGACGAACGCCTCCAACGTCTTCTTCGGCCCGAAGTCTGCGAGCGGCTCCACCACCCGCCAGCCTTCGGCCTCCCGGACCAGGGCAACCGTCCCGCTCCGTGCGGTGAGCGAGGATGCGGCCACCTTGACCGCCGTGGCCCGGGCGCGGCGCGCATCGGGCTTTCGATAGAGCTTGGCGAACATCGCTTCGGTGAGGCCCGACGTCCGCTGCGAGGTCGAAGTCAGTGCGTACGCGTCGTGGAGTCGGCCCTCCTCGAGCGCGCGCGCGTACGCCTGCGCCGTGGACTCCGGCGTGGAGACCGTCCGGCAGCCGGCGACGATGACGCCGGCGCACATGACCGCGACGAAGAGTGGTGCAGTGCGATCCAAGGCGGTCCAGAGACTAGCACCGGGCCCCATCCCGCCCAGGAAACCGCCTACACCCCGTCCGATCCCCTGCCGAGCCAGGACGCGGAGAACCACGGGTCGCACAGCGCGTAGATCTGCGTCCGCGCCAACTGGGACACGAGCCCGAGCAGCCCCAACCGCGGCGGCCGCGTCCCGAACAGCGCCACCTCGATGGGCGCCTTCGCCGGCCGCCCGGCCAGCTCCAGCGCGCGCCGGCAGGCGTCCTCGAAGCCGCCCACGCGGTCCACCAGACCCTCGGCGAGCGCGTGCTCGGCGGAGAAGATGCGGCCCTCCCCGCGGGCGTGGATCTCCTCGACGGTGCGGCCGCGCGCCTTCGCCACGATCTCCAGGAACGACTGGTACGTCTCGTCGATCTCCGCCTCCAGCGCGGCGCGCTCGGTGTCGGTGAACCCGCGCGTCGGCGAAAGCAGCCCGGCGTTCTGTCCGCGGGTCACCAGCGAGCGATGGATGCCCAGGTGCCGCAGAAGCCCGGAGACTTCGAACTTCCCGCCGAACACGCCGATCGACCCGGCGACCGCTCCGTCCCCGGCCCAGATCTCCTTCGCGCCGCACACCGCCATGTACCCGCCGCTCGCGGCGACGCGGTCGAAGTAGGCGACCACCGGCTTCTTCTCCGAAAGATGCCGCACCGCTTCGAGGATCATCTCCGACGCCGGCGCCGAACCGCCCGGGCTGGACACGTAGAGCACCACCGCGGGCACACGCGGATCCTTCCGCGCCGCATTCAGCGCCTCGATCACGCTGGCCGATCCCGCCACCACCGGCCCGGCGGGGAGGTTCCCGCCGCGTCCCTCCGCGATGATCCCGTTGAGCGGCACGACCCCGACCGGCCGCGCCATCCGCCAGGGCCGCCAATCCGGCTTCCGCCAGATCTGCGACGCGCGCCATGCGGAAAAAGTCGCCACGACCGCCTCGGGGCGGCCGTCCTTCTCCTTCGGAACGCGGTCCTTCGGCGCAAGGAGGTGGGGGAGGTCCGGTTCGCTGCACAGCCCGTCGATGAGCCCCTGCGCGAGCGCGCGTTTGGCCCCGTACGGCCCGCCGTCGATCCGCGCGCGCGCCTCCTCTTCGCTCAGCCGGCGTCCCCGAACCAGCGCCGCCACCAGCCGCGCGTAGCGCTCGTCGAGGAGCCGTTCGATCGTCTCGCGCTGGATGGGTGAAGGCTCGGCGTGGGTGAAGAGCTCGGGCGCCGTCTTGTGATCGCCCCGGCGGATGAAGTGCGCCTTCACGCCGAGGCGGTCGAGCCCGCTGCCCAGCGCGGTGAGCTCGGCAGCGAAACCGGTGAGATCGACGCGGCCGGCGGCGGGCAAAAGGATCCGATCCGCGGCGCACAGCAGCTCGTACTCCCCGTTGCTCACCGACACCCCGTAGCCCAGCACCTCCTTGCCGGCCTGCCGCAGCGTCGAGAACATCTGCACGAGCGCCTGCCGTTTGGCGGGCACGAGCTCTAGCCCATCGACCTCGAAAATCACCCCGCGCAGCTTCGGGTCCCGCGCCAGCTCCTCGAGCTGCCTGCGCAGCACCTCGATCGAGGCGACCGCGCCGGGATGAAGCCGCTGCCGGAAGAACCACAGGCGCCGCGGGAAGTGGCGCCGACGCCAGGGCAGATCGCCCGAGAGCCGGTAGCGGACGTACTCCGGCCGGTGCGAACGGCCGAGGAGCCGCACCGGCAGAAGCAGGACCCACCACAGGAGGATCCAGAGATTGATGAGAGGGACGAGGACGAGGCGCATGGCAATCGATGCGTCGGAACGCCTGGAAGTGGTAGCATCCCGCGCACATGCGCGCCCTGATTCTCGTCCTCGCACTGCTCGCTGGTGGAACCGCCCTCGCCCGGAAGCCGGCGGAGTTCGTCGCTCCCCGGGAGATGACCCAGGAGGAGCTCGAAGCCGCCAAGGCCCGGAGCAAGAACAAGATCGACCCGTACGACAAGGACATCCCCCAGGACACGAAGCCCTTCCCCTGGCGCGCAGTGGGACTGATGGGCCTGGCGATGCTGGTGGTGGCGCCGTTCGCGGCGCGCGTCTACCGGCAGACCTCCAGCGAGCTCAGCGGGAACAAGGCCTTCGGCGCCGCCCGGCCGGATCCAGACGAGTAGCCGATCAGCGCTGCTTCGGCGTCACGCGCACCTGACCCGAGGCCGCGTCGACGGCGATCGCCACCTCGAAGAACCGCTCCAGCACGCGCGCGTTGGTGACCAGGTGGTCCGTCACGCGCGAAGTGGAAAAGCGCGTCTCGCCACGGAGCGGCCCGAGGATCCCACCCGCAAGGAGCGCGGCGGGGATGAGGATCTGATCCGCCAGGTGCTCGTCCAGCGCCCCCGCGGTCTCCATAAACGCGGCGAGCTGGCGGGCCGCGTCCTCCCCCACCTCCTCCGCCGGGCGGCCGCGTGCGCCGAGCGCGCTGAAGCCCGCCGCGGTGTGCTCGAACTGCGCGCGCACGAACACGGTCGTGCCCACCGCCACCGTCGCAGGCAGAGGCAGCTTCTCCACCTGCGAGGGGATGCCCCGGCCGCGCAACAGGGCCAGCGCGGCCCTCGCCTGCCGCTCGGCGATGTCGGAGGAGAGCCCGGCGACGAAGGAGGTGACGTGGACCTCCTGCAGCGTCCCACGGGCAGGAAGATCGACGCGCGTGGGTGGCTCGCGCCGGGGGAGGATCCGCGCGACCACCTCGCCGGCACCCTTCGGGTAGAAGCCCGCGTAGCGCAGCTGGAGATCGGCGATCAGGCCGAACGCGGCCATGGTGGGCGCCCAGATCCACGAAAGGTAGTGGTAGGCCGGGCTGTGCGGCAGGTGCGTCCCGCCGCGCAGCGTGAGCGTCCCGCCGCCGGCGAGCGCCAGCGGAAAGAAGAGGCACTGCAGCAGAAGCGGCGCGCTCCCCGCCGTGCCGATCTCCAGGAGGTAGTCGCCGGCCTTCACCGGACCGGGCCGGAAGATGAGGCGGTCTGTGCCCACGGCCGCGCCTTCGCTGGTGGCCACGCCGCCCGTGATCGCCTCCGCGCCGCGGACGCAGGCCAGATGCTGTGGCCGGAGCCCCGGTGGCCGGCGGCGCGCGCGGATCCGGACGATCTCGAACGGCCGGCCGGTGATGAGCGACGCCGAGAGCGCAGTGCGCAGGATCTGCCCGCCACCCTCTCCTTCGCTGCCGTCCAGGTGGATGAAGTCGCCGCGGGTCACGCCGCGCGCCGCCATATCTTTTGCCGGGGCGCGCCACAACCGGCGCTGTAACGTGCCGCGCCCGTGGCACTGGCAATCTTCCTGTTCACCTACCTTTTCATCGCCGGCGCACGCGTGCCCGGACTCAAGCTCGATCGCCCAGGCGGCGCGCTGCTCGGCGCGGTCGCGATGGTGGTCGCGCGGGTCGTGTCGCCCTCCGAGGTGTTCGGCTACCACGACGATCCGTCGAAGCGCGCGATCGACCTCGACACCATCGTCCTGTTGCTGGGGATGATGATGCTGGCGTCGTACCTGACCCACGCCGCCTTCTTCCGCAGCGCCGGCTACTGGGCGGTGAAGCTCTCGCGCACGCCGCGGCTTCTTCTGGTCTCGGTGGCGGTGGTAAGCGCGGTGCTCTCCGCTTTTCTGGTCAACGACACGGTGTGCCTGATGTTGACGCCGCTGGTGCTGGCCACGGTGGACGACGCCCGTCTTCCACCCGAGCCGTACCTTTTGGCCGTGTGCATGGCCTCCAACGCCGGATCGCTGGCCACCTTCACGGGCAACCCGCAGAACATGTTGATCCAGGGGGCGTCCGGGCTCCCGTACGCGCGCTTCGCCGCGTACATGACCCTGCCCGCTGTGCTCTCCACGCTGGTGGTGATCGGCGTGTTGCTGTTCGCGTTCCGCCACGAGCTCCCGCGCACGCGCTTTGCACCGCACCCCGAGCCTCCACCCGTCGACCGCCGGCTGATGGTGCTGACGGTGGGTGTGCTCCTCGGGGTGATCGCCGCGTTCTTCGCCGGGCTGCCCATGTCGTGGAGCGCGCTCGCCGGGGCCGCGGTGGTGATGACGTTGTCGCGGCACCCGCCGCGGGCGATGCTGGAGAAGGTCGACTTCATCCTGCTGCTCTTCTTCGCCAGCCTGTTCGTCGTGGTGTACGGCGTGCATCAGGAGGGCTGGGCCGAGCGAATGCGCGAGGTGTTCGAGCCCTTCATGCAGGGCGGTCCGGTCCATGAGATGGCCGGGTTCGCCACCCTGAGCCTCGTCGCCTCGAACGTGTTCTCCAACGTCCCGTGGGTGATGCTGGCACGGCACTGGGTGCCCACGATGAGCGCGCCCACGATGGGCTGGCACGTGCTGGCGCTGTCGTCGACGCTCGCCGGGAACCTCACGCTGATCGGCAGCGTGGCGAACCTGATCGTCTTCGAGCTCGCCCGTGGGCGGGCGCAGATGAGCTTCGGGCGCTATCTCAGGCTGGGCGTGCCGGTGACGCTCTTGAGCCTTGGGCTCGGGCTGGGGGCGCTGTACCTCGAGCTCCGGGTGGTGCCGTAGCGCCGCGGATCAGATCGGATCCTCTTCTGCGGGCCTGGGCGGCGCCTCGTCGGCAGGAGCCGGCTGCGTTTCCTTCGGTAGGGCCGATGCCGGCGCCGCGTGGCGATCCGGCGGAGTGAGATCTTTCGCGAACTGCGCCGCCACCGCGTCCAGCATCGCGTGCATCGCCTGGCGGTACTGCCCGGGATCGGTTTTCAACGAGAACGGGTCCAGCCCGTCCACGCCGGAGTCGAGCTCGTCGACGATGAAGTTGCGGCGCCACAGCGTCTCGCCCTCCAGCGTGAACATCCGCCCGTAGCCCAACAGGTACGTGCCCGCCTTGCCCCCCTCGCTCCGCATCCCGTAGGCCTCGATCACGAACTCCACCACGCTGTCCGCGCCCACCTCCCTGAGGAGCTGGTAGTCGGGCGGATTGGCAGGAACCTCGCGGACGAGGAAACTCTGGAGCACCTGTGCCACGCGGCTGGGGCTGACCACCTGGGTCCACGGCGCCTCCTTCGGGAGCTGGGCGACCGTGGTGGCGCGCAGCCGTTCGGCGATCTCGAAACGGCTCATCGCCTTGTCCATCCGTTCCGCCAGCCGGCGATCCGCCTCCTTGTCGCTCAGTTTTTTCAGCCGCGGCCGATAGCTGTGGTCACTGCGGAACACATCCGAGCGCGGACCCGCGTTCTCTTCGATCCGCGAAATGAAGGCCGGGTGCGAAACCCGATCGAGATCCGCGCCGCGGAGCGGCTGGTGGGCGCAGGCGGACATCGCCAGCGCGAGCGCGAACACGGCGGCAGGGCGCATGGGTGCGTCATACCGCGCTTTACCGTCGTGGCGAATGGAGGTACTTACCGCGCCAACCTGCTGGAGGGGACCTAACACAATGATCCGGAACCTCGCGCTCTCGGCTCTCGCGGCCGCCTTCATTCTCTCCGGTTGCACCGAGAAGGAGACGCCCGCGCCCGTGCAGAAGACGGAAGAGGTGAAGCCTCCTCCGCCCCCTCCCGTCGTGAAGAAGGCGCCCGAACCGCGCGCAGAGAAGGAGTGCGCGGCGCCCATCGAGACGGGCCCGGCCGTGGAGATGAAGATCGGCGACCGCGCCGCGGTCCAGACCGGCACCCATCTCACCTTCAAGGACAAGGACACCGACGGCACGCTGACGCTGGGCGTGATCGGCCCGCTCAATGAGGACTCGGGCGAGAACCTCGTCAACATCAAGAAGTACCTGAAGTTCTTCGCCGACGAGAAGGCGGACGCGATCGTCATCACCGGCGATGTCGGCGAGGCGTATCCGGAGAACATCACCCGCGTGCTCCTGGCGGTGGCGGAGAGCAACCTCCCGGTATTCACCGTGATCGGCAACCGCGAGTGCCGCGCGGCGTTCACCGACGGCGTGACCGCGGCGCAGCGCCAGAAGAACAACATCGTCAACCTCAACGCCATCCGCGCGGTGGAGTTCCCCGAGGCGACGCTGGTCTCGTTGCCCGGCTACCACGACGCGGAGTTCATCGCCTGCAAGACCGGGTGCGTGTACTACAAGAGCACGGTCGACGAGGCGGTGCGGCTGGCAAAGGAGGCGAAGAGCCCGGTGGTGCTGGTCAGCCACGGCCCGCCGCACGGCGACGGCTCGCAGGCGCTCGACTTCGCGCACCAGGGCGGGAACGTGGGCGACATGCAGATCAACCGGGCGATCGCCGAGGGCAACATCCCCTTCGGGCTGTTCGCCAACATCAAGGAGGCCGGCGCCCGCGCGGTGGATTCCCCCGAGGGCACCACCCTGGTCGGCGAGGACAAGCCTTCGAAGAAGCTCTACCTGAACCCCGGCCCCGCGGACGCGGTGGGTTGGGACATGAACGACGGCACCACGTCCAGCGGCATGGTGGCGGTGTTCCGGATCAAGGGCGACGAGGCCTCCTGGAAGCTCTTCCGCGTCAAGCCTCTGACGGCGGCGGAGAAGAAGCTGGCCGCGCAGCTGCAGCCTCAGCCGCACAAGGAGGACGAGCCCGCTGTCGTGCCCGCCTCCGACAAGAAGCCCGCTCCCGCTCCCGCTCCGGGCGAGTAGGCGTCGCCAGCACCTGCTCCGGCGAAGTAGCGACACTGCTTTTTTGTGAGTCTGACGGCGGTTGATAGGCTGCGCCCGGTGAAGCAGGGTTCGCAGCCGGGGTACGTACGCAAGCGGCGACTGGGGGAGATCCTCAAGGACGCAGGGCTCGTCACCGAGGTTCAGCTCAACGCCGCATTGGCGGAACAGAAGAAATGGGGCGGCAAGCTGGGCCGCACGCTGGTGGAGATGGGCTTCGTCGACGAGGAGTCGATGACCGTGGCCCTCTCCCGGCAGCTGCAGCTCCCGCTGGTGGACCTCGACACCGCCGGGCTGCCTCAGGACGTGGTGCATCACCTCCGGGTGGACATGGCCGAACGCTACGGCGTGTTTCCGATCGCCGGCGATCCGAAGGCCCGGACGATCACCGTGGCCACGAGCGATCCCACCAACGTCGAGCAGGCGCAGGAGATCGCCTTCCACACCGGGATGAAGGTGCAGTTCGCGGTGGCGACCGGGTCGTCGATCGACCGTGCCATCCGGCGCTACTACTACGGCGAGAACACCGTCGCCTCCGATACCACGACGCCGAAGAAGCTGGGGCTCTCCGAGCCCGAGTTCGCCGAAGCGGATCTCGCCCGGAACGGCCAGACTGCACGCGCGCCCGGGACGACGCTCGTCAGCGCCGAGGCAGCGGCCCTGGTGGAACAGCTCAGCTTCTTGCAGCACCGCGTGGGCGAGCTGGAGAAGCTCGTCTTCGGCCAGGTCCGCGCGCTCCGGAGCGTGGTGGAGCTCTTGCTGGAGAAAGGCCACATCACCCGCGAGGAGTACCTCGCCCGGGTGCGCGGCCGCGACGAGCGCTCACACCAGTAGGAGCCCCTGCTCCCCCACTTCGGCGCTGCCGGCAAGGACCGCCTCGTTCTGGCGCTGGCGGTCGTCGGTGAGCTCCGACACCAGGACCAGGATCTGCGGGTGCGTGAGGATCAGCGCGTCGAAGTCCTCGCGCGGCAGGCGGATGAGCGAGGTGCGGCGGGTCGCGGTCACCGTGGCGGTGGCGGGCGACTTCTTGAGCAGCGACATCTCGCCGAACAGCTCGCCCTCGTGCAGCCGTGCCACCACCTGCCCCTGCACCTCCACCTGCACCTCACCAGACAGCACGATGTAGAGCCCGTCGGTGGGCTGGCCCTCGCGGAGGATCACCGTGCCCTTGTTCACGTCGCGGGCGCGGAAGCGCTCCACCAGTGTGCGCCGCTCGGACTTCTCGAACGGCTTGAAGAGCGCCGACTGGTTCATCACGTTCTGCAGCATCCGCTGGCGGCAGAACTTCTTCAGCGCGGCCGCCACCGAGGGGTACCGCAGCGACAGCTGCGCCAGCACCGGCGCGGAGATCTCCAGAAGCTGCGTGTCCTCCGAGGCGCTGTCCACCGACGCCGACCGCGGCGCCCCGGAGAGCAGCGCCATCTCGCCGAAGAAGGCGCCGTCGCCCAGCCGGGCCAGCTCCCGGAGCGCTCCGTCCGGCTCCTCGCGCACCACCCGCACCGCGCCTTCGCAGACGACGTAGAACGCGTCGCCGACGCTGCCCTGCGCGATGATCCGCTCCCCCATCCCGTAGCGGCGCAGCGGGCAGCGCTCGAATAGCTCGATGAAGGCGTCCGGGGGGAGATCCGAGAAGAGCGGGATCTTCGGCAGCTCTGCAGCGGACTTCGGCCCATCGCCGACCTCCGCGGTGAGCGAGAAGACCTCCTCCTCGTTCTCGGCCGTGTCCTCGCCGCGCTGGGTCTTTCCCGCGAGCGCCGCCACCTCCACCGCGTGCAGGAGCGAATCGCCCTCCAGCTCGAGCTCCGTGAACGACGGCAACCGGTTCGCGGTCGCCGCCGGCGCAGGCGCCTCCGGCAGGCGCAGGTCCATCGGCGGACCGGGGGCGTCCTCCAGAGAGAGCTCGTCGAACCGCGAGAGCGCACGCTCGAGATCGCTGGACGTCGGCCGCGGGCCGCCGGCGGGCGGCAACTTCGGAGAGGAAAGCAGTGGCAACGGCTCGGCCGGCACCGCCTCGCTGCCGGGAATGAAGATGCGACTCTGCGGCGCGACGACGGCGTTGCGAGGCACGTTCCGCGCCGACTCCGCCTGCAGCGGCTCCGGACTCGAGGCATGCGCCTCGTCCAAACCGGACGGGCTGGGCGGGGCCGCGATACCTCCCTGCGGTGTGCCCGCGGCCGGTGCATTCCGCGCGGCGACACCCGGCGTGCTCGTCGCGCTGGCACCAGCCGTGCTCGTCGC
>JADGHL010000227.1 GCA_019686135.1 Myxococcaceae bacterium
ACCTCCGGTAGCCCGTCCCGCCCCGGATTGCCCGCCACGCCCACCAGATCCGCCACCGCCACCAGGCCCTGCGCCCCCTGTCTGAGCCACAGCAGCTTGCCGTCGTGCCGGTACGCCATCTGCCCGTCGGTGAGATCGAGGTTCCCGTCGAAGTCGAGATCCGCGAGCTCGACGATCGACCCGAGCGGTCCGAAGGCCTCTTCGCCGGACCACCGCAACACGCCGTTGGAGTCGAACACGGTGAACCCGCAGACGAACTCGGCGCGGGCGTCGCCGTCGAGATCGGCGATCGCCGGTGCTCCCCAACCGACGTTGCAGAGCACGGGCGTGCCGTCGATCGTGCGCGAGCGCCACAGCCGCTCGCCGGTGTCCCCGCGGAACGCCGAGAGCCGGGTATCGCCATCCACGCCCACGATGAGGGGCGGCAGCCCGGCGCCGGGGACGATCGCGGCGAGCTGCGTGATGCCCCTCACTCCGTCGCTGGAGGCGGGCCTTGCCCACAGCTCGTGCCCGTCGATCCCCGAGAGCGCGCGGAGGACCGCCGGCTGGTCGTACCCGGACGGTCCGCGGAAGAACGGGGCGATGACGTCTGCCGCACCGTCGCCGTCCACGTCGATCACCAATGGCGTGGTGATGACCTGGTCGTAGCCGTCGGTGGGCGTCACCTCCCAGAGCGTCTCGGCCTCGAAGAAGCCGGTCTGCGGACGCTGGCAGGTGTGGGGGATCAGGGTGCCCATGCACGCGCCCAGTTCCTCGTCGAAGGTCTGACCCGGAGGACACTCCGGCGGTGGCGGCTCGTCGTCGACGCACGAGCCGGCCTCGCAGTGCTGCGCCATCCCGCAGCACATCTGGGCGATGAGCGGACCGCACCACAGTCCGCTCGCGCACTTCGGCACGCACTCGGCGTTGCGACATTCGGTCCCATCCGGACAGCAGATGGTGCCGCAGGGCTCTTCGCAGGAGGCGAGATCCGGGCCGGGCGTGCTGTGCCCCGCGTCCGGATCCTCCACACACACCTGGCCGACGCAGCGCGCACCTGCGCCGCAATCTGCGTCGGTCACGCACACCGGGTGGAGGGAAGCCTGCGAGCACGCACCGAGGAGCGCCAGGAAGACACCCAGGGTGATGCTCCGCGGGATCACGGTTCGTATTCTACGCCAGCGTCGGGGTCGCCCCCCCAGATGGGCGTGAAAACCCTACACAGCCGACTCTGCCTGCTGCAGCCTCGTCTGGGCGTCCTCCCACTGCGCGTAGAGCGCTTCCAGCTCCGCCTTGTCGGCCTGGTGCGCGTCGAGGATGGGCCGAGCGCGCGCGAAGTCGTCGTAGAGCGCCGGGTCCGCCAGCTGCGCCTCCCGCTCCTTCGTCGCCCGCTCCAGCTCGGCAATGCGCGCCTCGATGCGGGCGATCTCCTTCTTGATCGGCCCGGCGATCCGGCTCAGGCGCTGGCGCGCTTCGGCCTCTATGCGCCTTCGTTCCTTATCAGACAGAGGGCGGGCGTCGACGGGCGGCTGACCCGACTCCGCCTCGGCGACCTCGGGATCGCGCGAGGCCTGCTCCAGGGAGAGCTTGTAGAGGTAGTCGTCGAGGTTGCCCGGGAACGGCGTCACGCGGCGATCGCGCACCTCCCACACGTCCGTCGCGAGCTGGTTGAGGAAGCTGCGGTTGTGGGAGACGAACAGGAGCGTCCCCTCGTAGTGCCGGAGCGCCTCGATGAGTGCCTCGGACGAGTCGAGGTCCAGGTGGTTGGTGGGCTCGTCCATCAAGAGCAGGTTCGCCGGCCGCACGAGGAGCTTCGCCAGCGCCACCCGCGCGCGTTCGCCACCGGAGAGCACGCCGATGCGCTTGTCGACGTCGTCGCCGCTGAACAGGAACGTCCCGAGCACGCCGCGCGCGAAGCTCTGGGGCCGATCCGGCACCAGCGCCTGGATCTCCTCGAGGATCGTGGCGTTGCGGTCGAGCGTGTCGGCGTGGTGCTGCGCGTAGTAGCCCATCACCACGTTGTGGCCGAGCTCGATTCGCCCCGCGTCCGGCGCCAGCTCGCCGGCCACGAGCTTGAGCAGCGTGGTCTTCCCCGCCCCGTTGACGCCCACAACCGCCACCCGCTGGCCACGTCGAAGCGACAGGTTCACGTCGTCGTAGAGGCGGGTCGCGCCATACGCCTTGCGCACGCCCGTGATCGAGACCACCTCGCGGCCCGGCGTCGGCACCGGCGGAAAGCGGAAGCGGACGGTGTCACGGTCCTTGACGACCACCACCTCCTCCAGCCTCTCCAGCATCTTCATCCGGCTCTGCGCCTGCCGGGCTTTCGTGGCCTTGGCGCGGAAGCGATCGATGAAGGCCTGCAGCTCCGCGCGGCGCGCCTCCACCCGCGCCGCCTGCGCGCGCAGCTGCTCCAGCTCGAGCGCGCGCTGCGATTTGTACGCTTCGAAGTCGCCCGGATAGGCGCGCAGCCCCTCCACCTCCAGAGCGAGGATCCGGTTCACCTGGCGGTTGAGGAACGCGCGGTCGTGGGAGATGAGGACGAGCGCCTTGCCGGTGCGCCGGAGGAACCCGTCGAACCAGGTGAGCGTGGGCAGATCGAGGTGGTTGGTCGGCTCGTCGAGCAGGAGCAGATCCGGATCCTGAAGTAACAGGCCGGCGAGCGCGGCGCGCATCCGCCAACCGCCGCTCAGGGTGGAGGTGTCCCGGTTCAGCCACTCCGCTGGAAAGCCCAGGCCGCGGAGGATCCGCTCGGCGCGGTGACGGCCGTAGCGGTCGTCGAAGTGCTCGAGCTCGGTGTGCAGGTCCGCCAGCTCCTGCGCAAGCTCGAGCTGTTCCGTTTCGTCGGTGGATTCCTCGAGCGCCCGCTGCAGGTCCGACAGGCGCGCCTCTAGAGAAGTCCGGCCCGGGACCGAGGCCATCACGGCATCGATGACCATGCCCTGGGGGAGCTCCTGCAGCTCCTGCGGCAGATAGCCGGCGCGGGCGCGGCGCTGATACTGCACCGTCCCCTCGTCGGGCGTCTGGACGCCGGCGAGGATCCTCATCAGCGTCGACTTCCCGCTGCCGTTCGGCCCGACCAGGCCGATGCGGTCCTTCGGCCCGATGGTGAACGACGCGTCGTCGAACAACACGCGGCTCCCGAAGGCGACCGAGAGCTCCTTCGCCATCACCAGACTCATGCGCGTCTCATACAGGCGCAGCCCGCCCCACGGAACCTCCGGATGCGCGCGCTGTGCGGACCACGGCGGCGCTCGCGCGCACGGTGGCTTCGACGGAGTGGGTGCGAGCGCCCAGGCAGAAACGGGCAGGCTGGCAAACCCTGTCCGCCATCCCTATCTGACACCCGGGGAGGTGCCGATGGCCGTTCGCACGAGACAGGCGGGGGTGAAGGTGAAGCGGGAGGTGGGCGTGCAGAGCGCCTACCCGAGCACCGGCGCGACACGTGGGCGCAAGACGCTGCCGAGAGATGACGAGTCCGCCGCCCGGAGGATCCGGGCCACCTCGAAGATGAAGCTGGGCCCGGCGGGAGAAAAGGACCTTCGGGACTACCAGCGCGAGCTGCCGGCCACGACCGTCAACGGCCGCAAGAAGGCCCCGAGCGAGATGCACGTGAAGAAGCGGGGCGGGCCGTTCAAGCGCAGGAGGCTGCACGGCGGGTAGCGATCGCGCGCTCGCGCCGAAAAGTGCATCGCGCGACGAGGTTCGCGCACCCTCAGAACTTGTAAATGGCTACGAATACATGGTCGGCCCCGATGGAGACCGCGACCGGTCCGCCGCCGAAATCGAAGGTCCCCTGGAACCAGCCTGAAACCGCGACGCGCCCGTCGCCGAGCAATTCGAGGTCACTGAACTCCGCACGTGAGTTCGCCGGAACGGGTGGGGGCGAGAAGGTGTAGGCCCTGAGCAACTCGCCCGTCTCGTCCGAATACACGCCGAGATAGCTTCCGTAGCCTGAAGAGATATCGGGATTCACTTCACAAATCCCTGCATAGTTGCCACCGTACACAAGCTCTCCGGTCGGAAGTTGAACGGCGTCCTTGAGCGTCTGGCCGCTGCTACCCCCTCCCTGGGTCGCGATATGCGCCCATTTCGGGGTCCCTTGAGCGTCAAACCGAAGCTGAACCCTGTAGCCGAGAAACATGGGAGGCGTGGGAAGCTGCTGCCCACCGAACTCAAAACCGGCGGAGGAATA
>JADGHL010000228.1 GCA_019686135.1 Myxococcaceae bacterium
CAGCGTCTTCATCCCCACGCCGGGCGAGATCCTTGAACAGAACGTCCCGCTGGTGGCGGACCCCCAGACCGGCAAGGGCGTGAGCTGCCCGACCTTCCCGGACTCCTCGCCCGACTGCACGCCCAACCCCGTCTACCCGGGCAACCTCGACGACTACTACTCCATGCTGGCGCACGGGCACATCGTCGCCGCTACCGGCAACTCCGACTCGCACTCGGACGAAGCCGAGGCCGGATTGCCCAGGACGTACCTGCGCGTGGGCGAGAGCGCGAACCGCGGCACCATGCGCAACTTCGACGAGCTCGACGGCGTGGAGGCGCTCAAGCACCAGCGGGCGATCGTCACCAACGGACCGTTCGTGGAGCTGTGGGTGGACGATCACCCGATCGGCGATCACGTGGTGGCGCCGGACGGGAAAGTGAAGGTGCGGGTGCGCGTGCAGGCCGCGCCCTGGGTGGACGTGACGCGGGTGTCCATCATGCACGGCGGAAGGGGCATCAAGGTGGCCGAACCGGTGAAGGTGTTCACCCTCTGCGAGGCGCCGGAGGCCACTGGCTGTGTGAAGAAGACCGACGCGGTGCTCCGCCTCGACGAGACCTTCGAGGTGAGCGGGCTCGATGATGGTGCCTTCCTCACCGCGGAGGTGAACGGCGAGCGGTCGATGTGGCCGGTGTACACGCCCAACGAGATCCCGGCCATAGCGATCGGCGAGGCGGTGGGGGCGATCGGCAGCGCGTTCGGGTTCAGCGACAAGTGGGGCAGGTACAAGCCGCAGGAGACGCAGGCCGTGGTGCCGTTCGCGGTGACCAACCCGGTGTTCGTCGACCGGACGCTCAAGCAGGCGTTGACGCTGACCCGGACGGCGGTGCCGCTCGGGCCCGCGAAGGAAGGCTTTCAGCCGCGTCGGATCACCGACCTGCGCAGGTTCCTCGCGACGTTCCACGGCGAATGAGGAAGTGGCCGTTCAGACCCGGCGGGCTGGCCGCCCTGGTG
The DNA here is from genome assembly GCA_019686135.1 of Myxococcaceae bacterium. Lineage (GTDB taxonomy): Bacteria > Myxococcota > Myxococcia > Myxococcales > Myxococcaceae > JADGHL01. Next base: position 994 of record JADGHL010000228.1, read on the forward strand.
TTGCTGGTCTCGTTCTCCGCCGCCGCCCACGCGCGCGGCTTTCACAAGAAGGTCGCCGTCGTCGTGCACCCCACCACCGTGCAGGTGCTGGTGGTGATGGACATCGACGGCGGCGGGCTTCGGACGCAGATGCTCCGCACCGGCGCCGACGCCAACCATGACGGCCTGTTGGACGCGACGGAGGCGCAGACGCTCAAGGCCCAGCTCGTCGATCTGGCGAGGCGGCCGCTCCAGCTCTCGCTCTCCGGCTATGTGCTTCGGCCGAAGCTCGTGGACGCGAAGCTGGGGCTGCGCGACGACCGCCGGACTTCCGACACGGGCCTGTCGATCGCCGCGGTGCTGGAAGCACCGCTCCCCCAGCCCGTGTTCGGAGGCATGGAGCTTATCGTCGAGGACGAGGCGCCGGATGCGTCGCATGTGCGCGTGGAGGCAGAGCAGGATACCGGCGTCCCGGACGCGGGGCCCCCGCCCAGCGCGGCGGCGGATCTGCAGCCGGGCGAGCGTCTGACGTTGAAGCTACAGAGCGCGATGTGACTTTCGCCCAAGGGGGCGGCTGTGCCATAAGCGCGCCCCTCGCGGACGGCGGGCGTCCGAGTGGCCGTGCCCGCAGCGGTAGATCAAGGAAAGGTTCATGGCAGTGAGCGACGAGAAGCGGCAGAACAATCCCGGCGGACCCGACGAGAAGCGCAAGCCGAAGGCGACTTTCGGCGACGTGATGCTGGGCATCCCCTCCAGGCGCGAAGGCGAACGGAGCGCCGAAGGCCGTCGCGAGGAGAAGTCCGGGTCGCCGGCGGAGGGGCAGGTGCCAGAGCGGACCGCCCGCCCGCCCGAGAAGCGCACGCGCGGGCCGCTGGTGATCGTCAAGCGCGCCGGGCCGCCGCCGGCCACCGTCACCACCGAAGGCGCCGGGACCGGGGCCCCCGAGGCCGCGCCGGCACCGCGCCCGCCGGACGATTCGCTCTTCCGCGAGGTGCCCGAGGACGAGACGTTCTCCGAGATGTTTGAGGAGTCGGAGAAGGAGAAGAAGGGCTCGGCCGCGGCGCGGCGGATGCCCCGGGTGGGCGAGAAGATCGTCGGGAAGATCTTCCAGCTCGGAGCGGACACGGCGTTCGTGTCCATCGGCGGTCGCAGCGAGGCGATGATCGATCTCAACGAGCTCAAGGACGAGGAGGGGATCCTCCGGTTCGGCGTGGGCGACGAGATCGAAGCGCACGTGATCCAGGCGGGCGCCAAGGGGATCATCCTCTCGCGGATGCTGTCGAAGGGCAGCGCGACGCTCGCCCTGCTCCAGGAGGCCCGTGCGTCCGGGATGCCCGTGGAGGGCATGGTGCTGGCGGCGAAGAAGGCCGGGCTGGAGGTCGCGATCGGCGACATCCGCGCGTTCTGCCCCGTGTCGCAGATCGACATCCGCTTCGTGGAGAAGCCCGAGCAGTTCGTCGGCGAGAAGCTGCAGTTCCGGGTGATGGAGGCGGAGGGCCAGAACATCGTCCTGTCGCGCCGGGCGGTGCTCGAGCAGGAGCAGCGCCGCAAGGCGGCGGAGACGCGCAAGTCGCTCGAGGTGGGCAAGGTCCTGCGCGGGAAGGTGACCAGCGTGCGCGACTTCGGCGCGTTCGTGGACCTCGGCGGCGTGGAGGGGATGATCCCCGTCTCCGAGATCAGCCACGTGCGGATCGGCCATCCGTCGGAGGTGCTGAAGGTCGGCGACGAGGTCGAGGTGGAGGTGATCCGCCTCGAGCCCGCTCAGCCCAACTCGCCGGACAAGTCGAAGCACAAGGAGCGCATCACCCTGTCGATGCGGTCGCGGCAGGAGGATCCGTTCCAGGTCGCCGCCCGCGAGCTGGCGCCCGGTCAGCGTGTGCACGGCAAGGTCGTGCGCCTGCAGCCGTTCGGCGCGTTCGTCGAGCTCCGGCCCGGCGTGGACGGCCTCATCCACATCTCCGCCATGAGCGAGCGGCGCATCGCCCACCCGCGCGACGTGGTGAAGGTAGGCGACGAGGTCGAGGTGCAGATCGAGAAGATCGACCCGAACGAGAAGCGCATCGGCCTGAGGCTGGTGAAGGATGGCCAGGTGATGGGCGAGGACAGCCGTGAGCCCGTCGAAGCCGAAAAGGGTGAAGGCCAGCCTGCCGCGGAACGCGCCCCGCGCCCGAAGGTGGGCCTGGTGGTGACGGCGAAGGTGGACCGCGTCGAGCCGTACGGCGTGTTCGTCCGCTGGCCGGGCGGGAAGGGCCTCATCCGCGCGAGCGAGACCGGCACCCAACGCGGGACGGATCTGAAGAAGCACTTCCCGATCGACGCCGAGGTGAAGGCGGCGATCGTGGAGATCGACCCGAGCGGGAAGATCAACCTGTCCATCACCGAGGCCGAGAAGGCCGAGGAGCGCGCCGCGGTGACCGAGTGGACGAAGTCCCAGAAGGGCGGCGGCGGGAAGGGGTTCGGCACGCTCGGCGATCTGTTGAGGCAGAAGCTGTCGAAGTAGACGCGATCAGTTTTTCGGATGCGCGCCCGGGACGCGGAATGGACCCGGGCGCGCGCCCGTTGTAGTGAAGCACCGAGGGCTCACCCGTGACGCGGGGTGGAGCAGCCTGGTAGCTCGTCGGGCTCATAACCCGAAGGTCGCAGGTTCAAATCCTGCCCCCGCAATGAAGGCCCCTTCTTCGGCACGGTCCGGAGAAGGGGTTTCGTTCGGTGCACGGGAGCCGCTACTCGGTGGCGGCGGTACGGGCCGCAGCGGGCGGTATTCCCTTCCTGCCCTCGGCGAGAGACTTGAGCCGGTCGAGCCCCTTCTCGAGGTCGGCGCCCAGCATTCGGTCCATGCCCATGAGCAGGCCGAGCGCTCTCCCGATGAAGTTGTGGTGACCCTCCATGGACCAGGTCACCAGCGAACCTGCCGGCGTTGCCGCGACGGTGAGCGTGCAGGTGGCGGTGGACGCCATGGGCTTCACGAACTGGAGCTTCATGCCCACCTTCTGGCCGTCGACGCTTTCGATGATCGCCAGCGTGCCCGTGCCGGCGTCCTGGCCGCTCCACGAGAACGACTGTCCAACGCCCGCGGCGGGGCCCTCGAAGGTCTTCTGCATCCGGGGATTGGACTCCTCGAGCGTCTTGCCGAACAGGACGAACACGCCG
>JADGHL010000015.1 GCA_019686135.1 Myxococcaceae bacterium
ATTCTTCCCCATGCGCCCGCCCCGCCCTTCCTTGCGGCACCCAAGCTCCGCACCCGGGGAAGAATCGTAGCGGGGCCGTCCGACACCGGCCGGGGCAGGTCCATGAGGTGGCGCCCGGGCTGGGCGACGTGATCGACCCGCGCGGCACGACGCGCCCCGGGAGGCGGCATCCGTGTGGGCTGCAGCGGATTGCTCAGACGGGCTGAGTCTCAAGCCAATTCGTCGCAGCCGACCCGCGTTCGGGCGCCCACTGTCGGCCGGGACCCATGCATCCGCCACGCTGCGTGGCGGAGCGCCATGGAGCGCGCGATCGTCCACGCCGCACCCGAACAACGTGCGCAGCCGAAGCGCGCATCGTGCGCGCGGGTATCTGCAACCGCTGCGCTCGAGGGTGCAGGAATCGACCGCTGCCGGGGAATTGCCGGGTCGACGCTGGCCCCCTCGCGATCGTGCTGGTGCGGTCACGGCCGCGATATCCGCCGCGAGCGCGACGCCTGAAACGTCGGTGGGCAGTGGCTTCCCGCAGGCCGGCAACAATTCATCCCCGGGTGGCCATCTCGCCGCCTGTAAGAGCCCGGGGTTACCGCACCTGGGGAAGAATTGTCGCCGGGAGCTCGGGCATACTCACGCGGCTGCTCCACGCGCCGGTCGCGCCACCCATGTTCGGCCCTACGCGTACCGGGACGGTTCCGACGGCCCGAGGCCTCCGGAGAGCCCTGCCCGCGGAATGCACTTCCATGCGGCGCTCGCTGCTCCGGGTGCTCCTTGGCGCGAGAAGCAGCGGGGCGCGGCGGCGGGACAGCCCTGCAGCGGTGACCCGGAGGCCTGGGGCGGACGGCAACAATTCTTCCTCGGGTGCCCATTACTCCGCGCGCAACACTCGCGGATCACCGCGCCTGCGGAAGGTTTGTTGCACGCATGCAAATCGCACGGACCGTTCGCCCATCCTCCGCGCCCACTCAGTGCGGCTCGGCACCGCAGCCGGCGTTCACGCGCAGAAGTGCCGCAGCGCCGCTCATGAAACGCTTCGCGGCGTTCGAGGTCTTCGACTGGGACGAATTCTCCGGTGCGGTGGGCTACGCGGATATCGCCCGGGCCGAAAACGACCGAGACGGAGCGTGGCGCGGAGGCGGGCTAGCCTTGCCATGGGCGACCGAAGTCCCCGGTGGACCGGCAACGATTCTTCTTCAGGTGCCCGCCTCTCTACGTGCAACGCCCGCGAGTCACCGTACTCGGGGAAGAATTGTTGCACGGAGCCCCGCTGTACGGACCGCGCTCGCCCATGCTCCGCGCCTCCTCATCCCACACCGCTCCGGCGCTCACCCGCAGAAGTGCCGCAGCGCGCGCTCGAGGATCGCCTCGCAGCGTTCGAGGTCCTCGATGGGGACGAACTCTCCGGTGCGGTGGGCCACGCGGATGTCGCCGGGGCCGAAGACGACCGCCTCGGCGCCGAGGGCGGTCAGCTGCGGAGCCTCGGTGCCGAACGGAACGGAACCGGGCGCGTTGCCGGATTCTCGGACCAGGAACTGCACCACCTCCGAGGTCGCCGCGGTGTCCACGCCGCGGTCCTCGCGCGTCACGCGGATCTGCACGTCCACCGCCGGATCCTCCCGCTGCAGATCCGCCACGATCGACTTCAGCAGCTCCGTCACCCTCGACGTGGGCTGCGACGGAATCGGCCGCCACTCGACGATGAAGCGGCAGCGCCCCGGAATGATGTTCTTGGCCTTGCCGCCCTCGATCATCCCGACGTTCACCGTGGTGTACGGCGGCTGGAACAGCTCGTCGGTCTCGGCGCGCAGCACGGTCTGGGCGGCCTCCTCCAGCTTCTTGAGGAACCGGGCGGCGTGGAAGATCGCGCTCACGCCGACCTCCGGGTACGCGCTGTGGCCCTCCTTCCCGCGTACCTCGACCTCCGCCAGGCAGTAGCCCTTGTTCGCGCGGATCGGCCGGAGCTGGGTGGGTTCGCCGACGATCGCGTAGCGCGCGCGGCCGACGCCGGCGTCGACCAGCCGCTTCGCGCCGATGCAGCCCACCTCCTCGTCGGCGGTGAACACCACGAGGAGCGGCTTCTTCAGCGCATCCAGCCCCACCTGCTCCAGGGCCACCAGCGCGCAGGCGATGAACCCCTTGGTGTCGGCGGCGCCGCGGCCGAACAGCTTCCCGTCGCGTTCGGTCAGCACGAGCGCCTCGGTCCACGCGGGATCGAACGGAACGCAGTCGCTGTGTCCCACCAGCGCCAGCTGTGGTCTACCCTCGCCTCTCGTCGCGAGCAGGTTCACCTTCCTCACGCCCGCGTCGTCCTCGTACGGGTGCAGCGCCACGCTGAAGCCCAGCGCGCGCAGCTTCGCCTCCAGCAGCTCGATGATCGGCCCGTTGCTCCGGGAGGACGTGCTGTCAATCGCCACCAGCTCTCGCAGGGTGCGCGTCAGCGCTTCACGCAGCGGGGAGGGTGTGGTCATCCGAACACCTTTCCTGCGAGCGCCGTGAAGGCGCGGCCGCTCTCTTGCTGAAGCGGGTGCCGTCCGTCGGCGACGATCTGCCGGCCGTTCACGAACACGTCGCGGATCGCCGCGGGCTGCGCGCCGAAGACGATGGCGGCGAGGAGATTCTGCGCATCGGCGCCCACGACGGAGGGGTGCGACAGATCCACGGTGACGAAGTCCGCCGGCGCGCCGGGCCTGAGCGTGCCGCTGGGGACGCCGAGGCTGCGTGCGCCGCCCTCCGTGGCGATCGCCCACAGCCGCGCGCCCAACCCGCCGACGCCACCGCCGCCGGGATCGAGCACCGCACGCCGCAGCCGCACCAGCCGCAGGTGGCCTTCGAGCTGCCGCGCGTCGTCGAGCAGGTCGATGTTCGCCTGGCTGTCGGAGCCGAGCGACAGGTGCACCCCCGCTTCGAGCAGCGCGTCCGCGGGCACCACCCCGTCGCCGAGGTTGCGCTCGGTGCCGGGGCACGCACAGACATTCGCGCCGGCGGCGCCGAGCGAGCGGATCTCGTCCGCGGCGAGGTGGATCGCGTGCACGCCGGTGAAGTGCGGACCGAGCAGACCCATCTCCTCCACCAGCTCCACCGGACGGCGGCGGTGCTCGCGCAGGCAGGCTTCGATCTCCGCGGGCTGTTCGGCCACGTGCATGTGCACGCAAAGATCGCCCCGCTCGCGCGCGACCGCCCTGAGCCACTCGCGCGACACCGCGCGCACGCTGTGCGGCGCCAGCCCCACCGTCACGCAGACATCGCCGCGCGTCTGTTCGCGCAGCGCATGCGCCGCCTCGATGAAACGCCCGGGGTCCGGGTCGATGAAGCGGCGCTGGCGCGGATTCGGCGGGACCTCGAAGCCGGCGCGCGCGTAGCCGACGCGCAACAGGGCGATCCTCAGGCCGACATCTCGCGCGGCGCGGATCACCTGGAGCGCGAGCTCGTTGCGATCCGCGTACGGGCGGCCTTCGGGATCGTGGTGCAGGTAGTGGAACTCGCCGACGGTGCCGATGCCCGCAAGCGCCATCTCCAGGAACGCCTGGCGGGAGACGACGTAGACTTCCTCGGGCCCCAGCGCCTCCGCCGCGCGGTACATCGACTCGCGCCAGCTCCAGAAATCGTCGGACTCGCGCCCGGTGGTCACGTACTCGGTGCGCCCGCGGATGAGCCGCTGAAACGCATGGGAGTGCGCGTTGACCATCGCCGGCAGCAGCGCCCGTCCGCGCAGACGGACCGCACCCTGCGCCTCGGCGGCCGGCACCGCGCGCACGATGGCGCCGGCCGCGTCGACCTCCAGCGCGAGATCGGCGCGCACAGCGCCCTCCCAGAGGATCAGGTCCGGCAGATAGAGCGTCGTTCCCACGCCCGCCATCTACACCGGATCCCCGGCCGCTTCGACCTCCACCGGCTACGACCAACTACGGGTGTGCAGCCGCCTCGTGCGCCCACTCGCGGCGGATGGCGGCCTGCTTGATCCACTCGAGGTGGCGGCGCTCGTCCGCATAGTGCAGCTCAATCACCGCGCGCTCCTCGGCGGTCCAGTCCACCTTGAGCGCCGCGTGGTACGTGTGCGTGGTCAGCTCCTCGTTGCCGATCATCGCCACCAGCGCGCCCTCGGTGCCCATCATGCTCTGCGCCGCGGTGAAACCCTTGAGCACCCTGCCCTTGAGGTCCGGCTTCACCTCCACCGCTTCGGCGCCGAGATTGCGGAGCAGCCCGTTGAGGCGTTCGACGTGCTTGACGTGGTCCGCGCGGAACTCGCCGAGCTTCTCGAGCACCACCGGGTAGCTGATCCGCTTCATCGCCGCGTCGTAGGTTCCGATCGCGTCGACATCCAGTTGGGCGAGGCGCTGCAGCTTCTCGATCTTCTTCTGCGGCATGTCCCTGTCCTCCTCCGGCTGAAGGTCAGGGCGGGACAGCGGGGGCGCAATTGCGCCGGTGAGCCTCCGGTCGCCGGGCGGCCGGGCGATCGGGCCGCTCGGCCGTTCCACGCGTGCCCATCACCGGGTGCCCATCACGACGATCGCATCCGACGACCGCTCGCCGGCGAGGAAGATGGTGTCCGCGTCGGGCATCCACATCGCCTCGAGCGTCATCCAGTACGGGAGCGCGCGCCGGTCACTGTCCGGGATGTTGGTCCACTTCACTCCGTCGAACCGCTGCAGCGAGCGGTTCAGATCCGGGCTGCCTGCGGCGTAGATCTCGTCCGGCGCGAAGGTCGCGAGCGCGTAGTTCTCGTAGTACGAGTTGCCGCTGGCCACCAGGTTCCAGGTCCTGGTGGCGTTGTCGCGCTCGACGATCTTCTTGCCCCCACCGGTGGCGAAGAAGCGTCCGTTCGCGCCCACCACCGCGTAGCTCAGCCAGTCGGAGGGATCGAATTCGTCGGACGCGATGATCGGCTCGACGAAGGCGAGGAACGCAGGCGTGACCCGGAGCAGCCTCGCGTACGCGCCGGCGACGAACGCGTCGCCGTTGTCGGCGATGAAGCACGACCGCGCGTAGCCGGCCTGGGTGTTGGGGATCGGCACCACCCACTTCCCGGCGGAGAAGTCGTACGCCCAGAGCCGCCCTTCGCCGCCGAAACCGCCGACGGCGTAGACGGTGTCGTTGCCGTGGCCGCAGAGTCCCTCGATGCTGCCGTACGCCGGCGAGAGATCGGCGGTGCTGGTGATGGTGAAATCCGACGCCTGCGCACAGTCGCCGTTGGTGCACGCGACGAGCGTGTTGTAGCCGCCCGCGAACACGTTGCCGTTCGGCGTCACCCACACGCCCTGCAGCACCGGCGGCGTTGCGCCGGGGAGCGTCAACACCTTGCTGAACGCGCCGCCGGTAGAGCGCAGGATCTCGCCGTCGCTCGTGACGATGTACACGTTGTGCGGCGAGGTGCCGTGGATCGCGGTGACCGTCTGGTCCGTTCCGGTTCCGGGGATCACCGCCCAGGAGAACGGGCCCGCGTCGGCGCGCGAGATGACTCCCGCGTCCGTCCCGGCGTCGGTGCCTGCGGCCACGCCCGCGTCCCGTTCGTTGCTGCCAGCATCCGTGTCGACCTCGCCGCCGTCCGATCCGCTGCCTCCGTCTGCGCCCGGATGAAGGCCACCGTCATCGCCGCACGGCACCGCGTCGATCGGCTGAGGGCAGCCGCCGAAGAAGACGAGGCCGCTGATCGCCATCGCACCGAGGAGCGCACCCGCCGCGGCGCGGCCAGAGCTGTTCGACATGAAGGTCACCTTCCGACGGTGGAGCTAGAAGCGGATCAGCACGCCCTGACCCGTGAAGGACATGCTTCTTGCCGGGAACGACGCGCCCGATGCAAGGCCGCCGGACTCGGGCAGCTCTGCGCGCGAGACCAGCGCGTCGATCACCCCGGCCGCCATCAGCGCTACGCCGGTCCAGCCGGCGACAAGGTAGATGGTCTGGAGCGTCTGCGCCTGCTGCGGATCGCGGAAGGCCCCGCCCTGGAGGAAGCGGCCGGTGACCTTGTTCGACTCGAACATCGCCAGCGCCACGCCGGAGACGCCGAAGGAGACCACCTCGGTGCCGAGGAACAGCGTGCCCTTCACGTTCTGATCGAGCGCGTACTGCCCCACGCCGAACGGGATCAGCATCAGGCCGAGCGGCGGCTTCGGAGGTGTCGGGGGCGCGTGCGCGGCGACAGCGGGCGGCGCCGTTCTCGGAATCGGCTTCGGCGTGGCGGGCTCGGGCGGGCGCGGCTCACGAGCGACCTCGGCACGCGCCTCGTCCGCGAGCGCCACGAGCTCGCGGGAGAAGACGCCGGAATCGAGCTGGTACGAAGGCTGTTCCCGCGCGAGCACCAGGAGCTGCGCCTTCGCAGACGCCACATCCCCAAGCGCGTAGTAGGCAGCGGCCAGATAGCTGCGCGCCCGGATGCGATCGGCGGTGGAGAGCGTGGGCGCCTCCACGACCGTCACCAGCGCGTCCCGTGCGAGCGCATGCTCGCCTCGATCGTAAAGCTCGATGCCGCGATCCACGCGATCATCGGCGGCAGCGAAGCTGAGCGTGCTGACGAGGAGCGCGAGGAGCGCGAGGACCTTCATCCGCCGGCGGAGTGTAGCGATCGCCCCGGGGCGCGAACAGCAGAACGGGCGCGTGCTCCCGCGACCGGCCTGGTCGACGCGGTAACGCAGGTCGACACTGGCGTGCGGGCGAGCTGGCTCTGCTCTCCACCGCCGGGCGTTCCAGCTCCGGGCGGGCAGGCGGCCGGCTCGAAGCCGGGCATGTCGTGGCTGGCGTACGTGACCGGCGGCCGAGCAAGCGGCGCGGATGCGTCGGCCTGTCGCGTCTCTCACGGTGACTACGTTTGCTTCAGGGCGGCGGCGGCGGCGCGCTGCCGGTATCCGGAGTCAAAGGCGGGAGTGACGGGAGGGTCGGCGCTCCGGGTACCGGGCCAGCGGAGGCGGGCGCCCGGCCTCGAAGCGCATGGCGAAGCGACGATCGACCCAGAAAGCGCGCAACCTCGAGGCCTATCGCGCGAAGCGGAACTTCGAGGTCACTCCGGAGCCGGCGCCTTCATCGACGCCAGGCGCGAAGGGCGCCGCGCCGCGCTTCATGGTCCACAAGCACGATGCCCGCAGGCTGCACTACGACCTCCGCCTGGAGATCGACGGTGCGCTCGCGAGCTGGGCAGTGCCGAAAGGGCCGTCCTACGATCCCTCCCAGAAGCGCTTCGCGATCGAGACGGAGGATCACCCGCTCGAGTACGGAAACTTCGAGGGCCGGATCCCCGAGGGGGAGTACGGCGCGGGCGACTCGATCATCTGGGACCGGGGCACCTGGGACACCGTCCCGCCCGGCCAGGCCGCAGCGCAGCGGGAGAAGGGCCACCTCACGCTCGAGCTGCGCGGCGAGAAGCTGCACGGACGCTGGCACCTCGTGCACACGCGCGGACAGCCGGGCGGCAAGGCCGGATGGTTGTTCTTCAAGGCGAAGGATGGGACCGAGGATCCGGACTACGACGTCGTCGCCGAGCGCCCGGAGTCGGTGCTCAGCGGACGCCGCGTCACCCGCGGCCCGGTGCGAAAGCGCGCGCTGCGCGCCGTCCATCCTGCGCCCGAGGCACTGCTGAAGAAGGTGTGGCCGCCGATGCTCGCCACGCTCGCCACGCCCGACGCGGTCGAGCCGGACGGGTCGATCTTCGAGGTGAAGTATGACGGCTACCGGGGCATCGCTGCAGTGTCCGGCGGCAAGGTGGCGTTCCAGACGCGCAACGCGATCGATCTCTCCTCGCGCTTTCCGGAGATCCACCAGGCGCTCACGCGGCTCGACGTCGCGGAGGCGGTGCTCGATGGCGAGGTGGTCGCCTTCGACGCCAAGGGCATCTCGCGGTTCGAGCTGTTGATGCAGCCCGGTGTCGAACACCGCTACGTCGTCTTCGACCTGTTGTGGCTCGACGGAGACGACCTGCGCGCGCGGCCGCTGGAGGAGCGCCGCGATCTATTGGAGAGCGTGCTCGCGAACGTGCCGCCGCCGCTCGAGCTGGCCGAGCGGATCGACGGCAGCGTACAGGATGCGCTCGCCGAGGCGAAGCGGCGCGGTCTGGAGGGCGTCATCGCCAAGCGCCGCGGCTCGCGCTACGAGCCGAAGCGTTCGCGCGAGTGGCTCAAGCTCAAGGTCTCCCACGCGCAGGAGGTGGCGATTCTCGGCTTCACGCCGATCAAGAACGGGAAGAAGGAGATCGGTGCGCTGCTCGTGGGCGTCTACGACCCGTCGCTCCACGGATACCGCTACGTGGGCAAGGTCGGTACCGGGTACTCGACGCGCGTGCGCCAGCAGCTGTGGACCGAGCTGTCGAAGACGAAGGTCGATCGCCCAGTCGCGGCGGACGCGCCGAGGGTGCGCGGTGCCATCTGGGCCACGCCCACGCTCGTGGCCCAGGTGCAGTTCACCGAGTGGACGCGCGACGGGAAGCTGCGCCATCCCTCCTTCCTCGGTCTGCGCGAGGACAAACGCCCGGAGGAGACGCGCCGTGAGCTCCCGGTTCGCCAGGCCGAAGCGTCCGGCCAGCGCCGCGCACCCACGCAGCGGGCCGCCCGGACCGCGCGCCTGAACCGGGACGATGCGCCGCCGCGCGAGGTCGCGCTCACCAACGCGGGTCGCGTGGTGTTCCCGAAGTCGAAGATCACCAAGGGTGACGTATTCGCCTACTACCGCGATCTCGCCCCGTTCATCATCCCGGCGCTGGATGGGCGACCGCTCGCGCTCAAGCAGTGGCCGCGCGGCATCCAGTCCAGCGGCTTCTTCCGCCAGAACGTGCCGGACCTCCCCGCGTGGGCCACCCGCGCGGAGGTGCAGACGCCCCGGCGCCCGGTGCAACACCCGATCGTCGATCGCCCCGAGACGCTGCTGTGGCTCGCGAACCGCTCCGCGTTCGAGCTCCACATGTGGCACAGCCGCGTCCCCCACCTGAGCGAACCGGACTGGGTGGCGTTCGACCTGGATCCCGGCGAGCGCGGCTGGCCGGAGTTGATTGAGGTCGCGGAGGCGCTGCGCGGGCTATTGGAGAAGCTGGGCCTTCAGAGCGTCCCCAAGACGAGCGGCAAGCGCGGCCTGCACGTGCTGGTGCCGATCGCCCGCGGGCACACCTATCAGGACACCGTGACGTTCGCGTCGTCGATCGCCTCGGCGATCGCCGAAGCGCTGCCGGACCTCGCCACGACCCAGCGGTCGATCTCCCGCCGCGGCGGGCGCCTCTACGTCGACGCCCTCCAGAACGCGGAGGGCAAGACGATCATCGCGCCCTACTCGCTCCGGGGCGTGGAGGGCGCGCCCGTCTCGACACCGCTCAAATGGGGCGAGGTGACGCAAAGGCTCGATCCCTCGGCGTTCACGCTGAAGACGATGCGGCGGCGGCTGGACAAGGTGGGCGATCTGTTCGCGCCCGCGCTGAGCGGCCGGCAGCGGCTGCCGCGGTTCGGCTGAACGCCGGGCGTCCAGGCCCGCTGCAGAACCCCTGACCACCGCGCGCGCCAGCTGGTATGAGCGGGCCATGTCGCAGCTCGATCCAGCGTTCGTCGCCTCCTCCAGCTCCTCCGTCTCGGACCGGCGTTTCTACGTGTTCACCGCCGTTGTGTCGGTCCTCGCGCTCGGTGTGCTCGCGTGGCTGCTGGTGGTGCGGAAGGTCGATCCGTCGGCGGCGGGCGCGGACCTCGCGTTCATGCCGGCGGTGAACGCATGCTTCAACGCCGTCTCCGCGATCCTGCTGACGATGGGGTTCATCGCCATCCGGCGTGGCAATCGCCGCCTGCATCGCCAACTGATGGTGTCGGCGTTCGCGGCGTCCAGCCTCTTCCTCGTCGGGTACCTTGCCTACCACTCCGTTCACGGGGACACGAAGTTCATAGGTCAGGGTGCGATCCGGGGGCTCTACTTCTTCATCCTCGCGACCCACGTTCTGGCGTCCATGCTGGTGCTCCCCGGAGCACTGATGGCTCTCTACTTTGCGTGGAGGAAGACGTTCGCGCGGCACAAACGGGTCACCCGGGTGCTGCTGCCGATCTGGCTCTATGTGTCCGTCACGGGCGTCGTCATCTACTTCATGCTGCGCGACAGCCGCGCAGCCGCGGGGTTGCACTGAGATGCGCACCAACGGCACGAACACCGCTCCCCCCGAGCGCGACGAGCTCGATGGGTGGACGATCGAGATCTCGAAAGTCTGGCCTTCCGTCTACCGCCTCCGCGCGTCCGACCGGGACGGCGTCCGCTTCTGCGTGATGGGGCGGGATCCAGGCGAGCTGCGCGGCGAGCTCGACTGCTACGTCGCGGCGGCGGAGCCACGGCGGGCGCGGGCGGCGGCGGGGCGCTGAACGGCGGACCGCCCGTCTGCATCAGGCGGCGGCCGTGAGCACACAGGTGGGCTACGAGGCGGTCGCCTGCGCCTGATGGGTCTGTGTCTGCGGCACACCGTCGACGTACGTCACGAACTGGCCGACGATCGCCGGCACCCTCGGCCCCGGCGTGACGATGCCGGTGAGGTTCAACGGGTCGACCGCGGAGAGGTGGATAGGCCTTCCGTCATGCGGCGTCCTTCGCACGCTGCGCGCCAGGTCCACCGCTTCGGGAAGAGCGAACTGCTCTCCGACGAAGCCGGCCACGAAGCGTCCCCCGCGGATCTCCCCGCGCGCCTCCATCCGCCGGTAGATGAACGCGAGCTCGCGCCACGTCGGCGCCAGCGGCTCGCGCATCGCCAGATCGCGCCAGACGATGCCGTAGCGGAACAACAGCAGCCGGGCGATCCGCTCGTGGAGCGCAGCCGTGTCCTCGTGACCGGCCGGCGCGAGGAGCGACCAGCGCCCCGGCCCGCCGCGCCGCAAAAGCCTCTGCCGCTTGCGCTTCGCCGGCGACTGCAGGACGCGCAGGTTCTCCACGGCGTCCGCGGACACCACGCCACGCGACAGAAGCTCCCACAGCGCGTCTTCGATCTCCGCGGGGAGCCGGCGGGTGATGGACACCAGATCCTGGAAGAAGCAGGCGCCGCGCCGTTCCAGTGCGTGCGCCACGTCCTCGGCGACCTTCGACAGGCCCACCGGCAGCCGCAACACGCCGTCGTCGGTCACCACCGACGACCGCGCCGCCTGCAACATCCAATCGAGCTCCTCGCGCCGCACGAAGGTGATGGTCGCGTTGCGGGTCACCGGCGGACGGCCGCGCTGCACGATGCTCTTCGCCAACGCCGCCGGGCCGAACGGGTGCGCCGCGCCCCGGCGCTGCCCGGGGACCTCCGGCTTCGCGTCGTCGCGGAGAGTGAGCCGGCCCCAGGCGACTTCGCCCTCCCAGCACGCGCGCTCGAGGAGCTCCGGCAGGTAGCGGTGCATCCGCGCGGGCAGAAGCCACTGCTCCCATGCAGCGGCCGGCGCCTCGTAGCCCTGCAACAGGGAGATCGCCTTGAGCAACCCGCCCCGGCCCCGCAGCGCGTCCGGCGCGTCGAGGTGGTGCCACTTGAAGAGGAAGCGCATGAAGTCCTGCGCGTGCAGCGGTTCGATCTCCTTGCGCAGGCGCCCCACGGTGAGGCGGTGGATCCGCTGCAGCAGGCGGCGATCGCAGAACTCCACCGCCCCGGCGTGCGCGGGCCCGAGCGACGCGGGGCGGAAAGTGCCGCGCAGTGCCTGCCCTTCGTTCTCCAGCTGCACCAGCGCGGCGGCGATCTCCGCCTCTGGCAGGCTCAGCGCCGCGGAGAGCTCGGCCGCGGTGGTGGGACCGCAGACCTCCATGTGCCCCCGCACCACCGCGAGCGCCGCGGCGTCCACGGCGATCGGCCCGTCGCCAGGCAATGCGCTCAGCGCGGGGTTCAGCGACGCGTCCGGATAGAGCGCCTGCACGTGCGGGATCCGCTCCGCGGCCACGAGGTAACGGGCAGCTCCGGTCGGCGTGCCGACGGTCAGCGTGGCGGCGCGTCGCGACCGCTTCAGCACGTCTGCGTCGCTCGCAGAGGCGTTCGCTTCCGGGAGAACGACCAACTGCAAGAGCGCATCGTGCAGCTCCTCGGCGTCGCGCATCGGCGGGCGGGCCTCGTCGATCACCTGGGTGATGGCCGCCGCATCGAGCGCGCCGAAAGACGCGGCGTCCTCCGCGGGCAGCGTGCGGCGCACCGAGATCGCCCGGGCGCGCCGCTCCTCCAGTGGGGCGTCATCGAGATAGGTGTACGGCTGCGAGTTCAACAGCGCGTGCGCCAGCGGAGAGGGCTCCGGCAGATCCACCGCCCGCGTGCGGATCTCCCCGCGGCGCATGGCGGCGAGCACGGCCTTGAGGCCATCCACGTCCATCGCGTCGCGGAGACACTCGTCGAGCGTCTCCTTCACCAGCGGGTGATCCGGCACCTCGATGGGCGCGCCGCCGTGGTTGTCCTGGCAGCCCACCTGCGCCGGGAACACCGCGGCCAACAGATCCTCGGCGTTGGCGCGCTGGATGGGCGGTGGGACGCGGGAACCGTTGCGGAAGCGCAACAGCGCGAGCGCGCGCGCGCTGACCCACCGGAAGCGGGTGCCGAACATCGGCGCCTGCAGCACCGCCTGGGTCAGCACCTCCTCCACGTTGTTCGGAGAGAGGAAGTCGAAGATGTCCGCCAGCGGGAAGCTGTGCTGTTCGCCGAGAGAGAGGATAATCCCATCGTCGTTCGCGGCGGCCTGCAGCTCGAAGTCGAAGGTGCGGCAGAAGCGCTTGCGCAGCGCCAGCCCCCACGCACGGTTGATCCGCCCGCCGAAGGGGGCGTGGAGGATGAGCTGCATCCCGCCCGCCTCGTCGAAGAACCGCTCGGCGATGACGCAGGTCTTCGAGGGCATCGCGCCGAGGATCGCCGCGCTGGTCCGCAGGTAGCTCACCAGCGCCTGCGCCGCCGCCTCGGTGAGGCCGACGTGCGTGCGCAGCCAGTCCTCCGCGTCGGGTCGTTCGACCAGCTCCTCGCGTAGCCGCGAGACGCCGGTGGACAGCTCCTCGGTCCGCGCGGGCGCCTCTCCCAGCCAGAACGGCACCGTGGGCGGCTGCCCCGCGGCGCTCTCCACGTGCACCCGGCCGGCCATCACCCGCTGGATCCGCCACGCGGTGGACCCGAGCAGGAACACGTCCCCCGCCATGCTCTCCACCGCGAAGTCCTCGTCCAGCGTGCCGACGAGCTTGCCTTCCGGTTCGGCCACCACCGGGTAGGTGAAGGTCTCGGGGATCGTCCCGGCGTTGGTGACCGCGGTGATGCGGGCGCCCTTGCGTGCGCGGAGGATCCCGTTCACCCGGTCTCGGTGGAGGTGCACCCGCGACCGTCCGCGCCGGGTGGAGACGCCCTCGCAGAGCATGTGCAGGACGCGCTCGAACTCCTCGCGGGTCAGCTCGCGGTACGGCCAGGCCCGTTTGCAGAGCGCGAACAGCTCGTCCTCGCGCCACTCCTCCGCCGTGCACACCGCGACGATCTGCTGCGCCAGCACGTCCAGGCCCTTCTCCGGGATGCGCACGCGATCGAGCTCGCCGTCGCGGACCGCGCGCAACAGCGCCGTGCACTCCACCAGCTCGTCGCGCGTCATCGCGAAGAGGATTCCCCGCGAGACGCCGCCGTAATGGTGGCCCGCCCGGCCAACGCGCTGGAGGAACGTCGCGATCGATCGCGGCGTGCCGATCTGGACGACCAGATCCACCGACCCGATGTCGATGCCCAGCTCCAGCGAGGCGGTGGCCACCATGATCCGCAGCTTCCCGGACTTGAGGCGCTCCTCCGCGGCAAGCCGAAGCTCGCGCGACAGGCTGCCGTGGTGCGCGGCGGTGTACTCGTGGCCGATCCGCTCGCCGAGGTCGTGGGCGATGCGCTCCGCCAGCTTCCGCGTGTTGGCGAAGATCAGCATCGTCCGGTGCTGCTGCGAGAGCTCCACCAGCCGGTCGTAGATCTGCCCCCACGCCTCGTGGCTGGCGACCGCGGAGAGCTCCTGGTCCGGCACCTCGACCGACAGCTCCCACGGACGCACGTGGCCGATCTCGAGGATCTCGCAGGCCGGCGATTCGCCGCACAGGAACGAGGCGATCTGCGGCAGCGGGCGCTGCGTGGCGGACAGGCCAATGAGCTGCGGCGAGCCCTGGACGAGGTGCTTGAGCCGCTCCATCGACAGCGCGAAGTGGCTGCCCCGCTTGTCCCGCGCGAGCGCGTGGATCTCGTCGACGATCACGGTGTCCACCCGCCGCAGCGCCTCGCGCGACCGTGCGGCGGTGAGGCACAGGTAGAACGACTCCGGCGTGGTGATGAGCACGTGCGGCGGGTTCTTCGCCATGCTCTGACGTTCCGACTGCGGCGTGTCCCCGCTGCGCACCAGCACCCGCACAGGTTGCGGGTCCAGGCCCTCCGCGCGCGCCAGCTCGTAGATCTCCTCCAGCGGCCTGAGGAGGTTCTTCTGCACGTCGTTGCCCAGCGCCTTGAGCGGCGAGACGTAGAGCACGTGCGTGCGCGCCTCGAGCGTGCCGTCCAGCGCGCGCCGGAAGAGCGTGTCCAGGCAGTGGAGGAACGCCGAGAGCGTCTTGCCCGACCCGGTGGGCGCGGCGATGAGGACGTTCTTGCCGGCGCGGATGCGCGGCCAGCCCTCGCGCTGCGGCTCGGACGGCGAGCCGATCCGCGAGGTGAACCAGCGCTGCACGATCGGATGGAAGCCTTCGAGGGGAGCGGGCGACATCGCGGCAGACCTGAACACGGGTACAGGCGGGAGATCAATGCAGTAAGGCCCCCGATGCGTGGCTCGCAACGGGGACCTGCCGCCTGCCGGGCCGGCTGCCGCCCGTTCTGACGCGCGCCGCCCGACCGCCGGCGCAGACGTGGACGTGTCTTCACCGTGATGCGCAGGATGCGCACCGCGTATGCGCCGTGAATACACGAGCTGGTGGAGCGAGCGTCTCCACATGGACATGCCGATCGTCCGCTACGGCCACTACGGGCCGGCGCTGCTGCTCTTCCCCACCTGGGCGTCGGATCTGTGGGAGGCGGAGTCGCGGGGGCTGATCAAATCGATCGCTCCGTTCATCGACGCAGGACGAATCACCGCGTTCTGCATCAACAGCATCTCGCCGCACGCGTGGTGCAACGACTTGGTGCCGATGCACGAGAAGGCCCGGCGCCAGGCCGCGTACGACCACTACGTCGAAGAGGAGGTCGTCCCGTTCATCCGCGCGCAGCTGCGCGATCCGGACGCGCGCATCGCGGTGGGTGGAGCCAGCTTCGGCGCGTTCTATGGCGCGGCGGTGCTCTTCCGGCGGCCGGAGCTCTTCTCCGCGCTCATTGGCATGAGCGGCTTCTACCGGCTCGACCAGGTGCTCCACGGGTACCACGACGAGAACGTGTACTTCCACTCGCCGGGCTGGTTCGTACCGCAGATGCCGGAGGGGCCGCAGCTGGAGCTATTGCGCCACGGGACGCAGATCCACCTGCTCACCGGCCAGGGCGCGTGGGAGGCCCCCGAGGAGACGCTGGTGTTCAGCCGCATCCTCCGCGAGAAGAACATCCCCCACCGGCTGGACCTGTGGGGCCACGACATGGCGCACGACTGGCCGACCTGGCACCGCATGCTTCAGGTGGTGGTGGGCGAACGGATGGGAATCTGAAGCGCGCCGCGCTCCTGGGGCGCATCATGTCCACAGAGGAGGACGGACGATGCCCCGTGCAGAGATCCCGCTCATCGATGGTCCGGTCCGCGCGGCCTGGCAGCGCAGGGACCTGGTGATCGGCCTGCTCCACGACGAGCGCTGCCCGCCCTGCGCGGCCGCCCGCAGGCTGCTCCGCACGCGCGCGGGGCTGCCGGACGATCCCGAGCTCGCCCTCGCCGTCTTCACGCGCGGCGCGCCGGAGGACGCTCACGTCGTCGAACGACTCGGCCGCGCCGCACAGCTCCCGGACGACGTGGCGGCGATCCTCATCGCCGATCGCTTCCTCGAGCTCTACGCCACGCTCGACGTGCACGCGATCGCCCCCGAGGCGCTCGGGCAGGAGGTCGGCGCGTGGGCGGAGGCGGTGCTGCTTCAGTGCGGCGAGTGCAGCCGGATGCCGGAGACCGGAGCCGCCGCCACCGAGGTCCGGCCCGGCTGAGGTGCTCAGGCCTCCTTCACCACGTTCGAGAGCGCCTGCGCGGTCAGCTTCACCAGCGGGATGACCCGCTGATAGTTCATCCGCGTGGGCCCGATGATGCCCACCGCGCCGAGCACGTGTTCGTCGGTGCCATACGGCGAGGCGATGACCGTCACCTCGCCCGCCGACGAGAAGTCGCTCTCGCTGCCGATGAAGATCTGCAGATCGCGCGCGCGCTGCACGCGGTCCAGAAGTTCGAGCAGCTTGCTCTTCTCCTCCAGCGCGCGGAACAGCGCCCGGGCCCGCTCCATGTCGGCGAACTCGGGGGTCTCGAGGAAGGAGCCGGTGCCCTCGATGAACAGGCGCTCCTGCCGCGGCATGTCGGTGGCGGCGAAGCCCAGCTTCAGCGCCTTGCGCGTCAGCGCGTCGTACGCCGCGCGCTCCTGCTCCAGCTCCGACTGGATGCGCGCGCGCACCTCGTCCAGTGGCGACCGCCCCAACAGCTCATTGAGGTAGTTGGAGGCGCGCACCAGGTCCTCGGACGACACCGGGTAGTCGACGGTGAAGACCTTGTTGAGCACCTGGCCGTTGGTGGCGACCAGAACGGCCAGCACGCGGTTCTCGCGCAGCCGCACGAACTCGATGCGCTCGAAGATGGTGGCGTTGGGTCGCGGAGAGACCACCACGCCGGCGTGCCGCGTGATGAAGTGGAGGATCTTCCCCGCCTCCTGCACCGCCTCCTCCACGCCGGCCTCTGGCGCGATGTTCTGTTTGATGAGCTCGCGATCGCGCGGAGCGGGCTCTTTGAACCGCACCAGCGTGTCGACATAGAAGCGGTACCCGCGATCGGTGGGCACCCGTCCCGCAGAGGTGTGCGGCTTCTCGAGGTAGCCGAGCTCCTCGAGGTCCGCCATCACGTTGCGCATGGTCGCGGAGGAGACGTCGAACTCGGCGCGGCGGGCGAGCTGCGAGCTGCCCACCGGGCCGCCGCTGGCGATGTACTCCTGCACGATGACGCGCAGAACATCGCGCTGTCGTTCGTCGAGGAGATCTACCGTGTTCATCCCTGAGCCAGAATTTAGGAGGGCTGCACAGGGCGTTCAACCGAACGTGGGGCGGGGTCTGCGGCGAGGTGGGAGAGCAGGCGGGCGGCTTCAGCGGCCGGGGTGCCGGGCTCAGCCGTTCGCCGGGGGCGCCGCTTCACAGGGGAGCCCGTCACACGCCCGGACCCAGGTGCCGAGGCGCGGGACGAGCGTGCTCCGTTCGCGGGTGCGCCGCGGGGCCTCCTCCTGGGTGCCGGTGCGCGGGTGGAAGCGCAGCGCCCAGCTGCCGTCCGGGCCGCAGGACAGAAGCGCGGTGCCGGGTTCGAGCGTCCACCAGAGAAACTCGACGTCGCACGGCGCCTCGGCGCGCACCGGCCGGAGCGTGTCCGCGGTGTAGATGAGCACGCCGCCCTCTCCCACCACGGCCACCAGGGCACCCTCGGCGTCGACTGAAAGCTGCACGGGTTCGGAAGGAGAGCGTGGCAACCCAGCGAACCCGAGCGTCTCTCCGTCCGGCGCGACGGAGACGAGCTTCCCCGCAGAGTCCAGCGCCACCACGCCCCGCGCGTGACCGGCGAGGGCGATCGCCGACACATCGCCCGCGGGCACGGGCGCGGCGCCCTCGGGCAGCCGCCACAGCCCGGTCGGCGACGTCGCCGCCCACAGCGCGCCGTTGAGATCGAAGGCGAGCCGGGTGACGCCCGAGAGCGCCACGCGCTCTGCGACCGCACCGCCCGGAGCGGACAAATCGGCGCGGCAGATCGCCACCTCGTTTCCGGAGAAGCTCGCAGCGCGCCGGCCGTCCGGCGCCACCGCGAAGCCGCCGCGTCCCGAGGGCAGCACGTGGATGAGGCAATGGTTGAGGTTGCCGAAGCGGCGATCGCTCGAGGGCGAGGACGCGAACCACGTCACGCTGGAGCCGACGAAGTAGAGAATCACACCGAACGCCGCGACCGCCAGCCCCGTGAGGGCGATGAGCAGCACCGGCCGCGGCGGAGAGCGCCGTCGGATGATCGAGCTGGTGCGCACGCGGCACGAACTCTACACGCAGCGGCGTGCCGCATCAGCGCGGCCCATGCACGAACCGGACGCGCATCGGCGCGGCACCCCGCCTGGTCGACGAGCAGCTTCGCGCCGTGACGTGGCGGTGGCATCGTCAACGCCGGGTACGGCGTGTACGCGTTCGTGGCCTCGCTCGCGCCCGCGCGGGAGGATGTACGTCGCGGACAACGTCGTGCACCCGCTCGCTGCCCCGCTGCATCCACCGCCTCAGGCGGTGATGCCTCCAGAGCCCCGGGCCATCTTCCGCACGGTGCTTCCGGATCCGGGCGATCGCCTCCGCGCGCCCGGTCGCCCCCTCTCGGCGGAAACGTGCTATCCGGCCGCGCGTGCTGCGTTCCTCGATCGCCGCGATGGTGGGTGCGCCGCTCCTCGTGAGCGGCTGCGCGTCGATCCCGACGGCGCGCGCCGCACCCGACGCAGCCCCCGCGCCGGCCCCGGTGATGCGGGCCGACCTCCACCTCCACATCTCGATGGAGCGCGCCGCCCGGCCGGTGTTCCGGGGTCGGTCCGGCGACGGCTGGATCGCCGCGACGCCGGAGACGATCCTCACCAACCAGGTGGACGCAGCGCTCCTGCAGCACGCCGGCGTGCGGCTGGTGTTCGGCGCGGTGTGGCCGCCGTTCCGGATCCGGCCGGGCCGCGACGCGCGCGACGAAGCTCTGGAGCAGCTGCGGCTCCTGCGTGCGTTCGTCGGCAGCACGCCCGGCTTCGCGATCGCCGAAGACGCAGCGCAGGCCCGGGCGCTCGCCGCGCACGGGTACGTCGCGGTGATTCCCGCGGTGGAGGGCGGCGAAGGCATCGGTTCGGTGGAGGACGTCGACCTCTACTTCGCGCGGGGCGCGCGGGTCATCACGCTCGCCCACTTCGTCAGCAACGATCTCGCCGGCGCCGCCGGGGAGCAGCTCGCCCGGGCGATCGGCCTCGAGGCGAAGGCGTTGAACGACGAAGGCCTCACGCCGCTGGGCCGAGCGGTGGTGAAGCGGATGATGGAGCTGGGGATGGTGATCGATCTCGCCCACGCGAGCGACCGCACCGTCCGCGACGTGCTGGCGCTCACCGAGCCGGCCGGCGTGCCGGTGGTGGTCTGCCACACCGGGTCGCGCGCGCTGGTGAACACCGAGCGTAACATCAGCGACGAGCTCGCGCTCAGGGTGGCGAAGAGCGGCGGGCTCATCGGCGTGTCCATCTACGCGGGGCTCGTCTCGCCGGTGCCACAAAGCGCCCAGCTCGCCCATCACGTCCCCGGAACCTGCGACGACGCGATCGCGCACTGGAGGCACCTTGCGGGCGTGGTGGGCGCCGAACACCTCGTGCTCGGCAGCGACTTCAACGGAATGGCCGCGCGCAACGCCGCGGGCGGGTCCTGCCCCGAGGGGCTGCGGCACGTCGGCGATCTCGCCGGCTACTTCGCCGCGCTGGAGGCGCAGGGCATTCCGGCCAGCGCGATCGACGGCGCCGGAGGGAAGCTGCTCGAGCTTCTGGAGCGCGTCGAGGAGAAGGCCTCGCCCACGGCGCGCGCCGAAGCGAAGCGGGCGAAGGTGCCCACGGTCCACCTGCTGGTGAGCCCGCTGTGATGGTCCGCATTTCCCATCTCTCGGTCGTAGTCCTGTCGGTGGTGGCGCTGACGACGGGCGGCTGCCGCCGCAATGCCGTGCGCGCCGAGGGCACGACCCGGCAGCTGGAGCTCGTCGACACCCTGCCCGACTTCATCGCCCGGCAGCACGCGGCGAAGGCGACGAGCAACGACGGAGCGCTGGCCGCCTGGCGCGCCTGGGAGGCGATGAACGCGGACGTGCTGCGTCCGTCGGGAGCGACACAGGACGATCCCGGCGGGCCGCTGTTGACGAAGCTGGCGCTCAATCCGGACGCAGTGCTTGCGCTCGTGGAGCCCTTCGAAGCGAGCGCACCGGGCGAAGCGAAGGCGTTGATCGCCGCGTTCGAGCAGCGCATCGGGCAGCTCCCGCCGGCGGTGGTGGCGTTCGGCGTCGCGCGGCCGTGGCAGACCGTATTCAAGGGGACCGCTGCCGACGGCCGGCCGATCCTCCTCTTCAACGCGCGCCATCCCGACCTCGCTCAGCCCGCGGTGCGCCGCGCGGTGATGGCCCGCCAGCTCTTCCAGCTGTACCACGAGGTCCGCGTGCCCGAATCGAGGTCGCAGGGACCATTGGCCCGGCGCATCTTCCGCGAAGGCGCCGCGATGCTGGCGGTGCGCGCGCTGGTCGCGGACGCGCCCGAGCAGGAGATCCTCGGCGTCGATCCGCGTCAGCTGGGCCGGCTGAAGAAGCAGCAGGCGTTGATCGCCCGCGAGCTTTTGGCCGCGCTCGACTCAGCGAACGAGGCCGAGGTCGCGCGCTTCTTCTCGCCGGACGTCAAGGACCCTCTCCTTCCCCGAGGCGCCGGCCGCTTCATCGCCGACCGCATCTTCCAGAAGCTCGCCCGCGACGTGGGCTCCCTCGAGCGTCCGTTGAAGATGACCCCGAATGAGTTCCAGCAACGCGCTCGCCCCATCCTCGCGGACCTCGCGAGCCCCGGGCGCTGACACCCCCACCCGAAGGGTCAGACACACCGTCCGGAGCCGGCACTGCCCCCGTCGAAGGCGGACTACGCCCGCAGAGCCGTCGACGCGATCCCGGGAATTTTCAACCACGAGGGCGCCATCTCGAAGTCGCACAGCTTTTGCGCCAGCTTGTGGACCGTCCGGTGGCCGGGGAACCACGGCGAGATGGGCGAAGCCTTGTGCGGCGCGCGGAGCACGCACTTCTCGATGCCCTCGAGCATGTACGTGTTGTGGACCCAGCCGCGCCCGCTCTGGATGTTCTGCAGCGTCGACGACGGGTGGCCGCCCCACGGCGTCGAGCCGAGGCCGAACACCGCGCCCGCCCAGGTGTTCACCACCACCGAGCCGTAGCGGAGATCGCGGATCGCCTTCTCCACCGCTTCGCCGTGCTCCGTCTGCGTCTTCGGGTGGACGATCAGCGAGACCGCCAGCGTGCCCCAGACGCGCTCGTTCACGAACTTCACCGCGCGGTCGAGGAAGGTCGGGGCGTCGTCGCCTTCCACCGCGGTCTCGCTGAGGATCGCGCACCAGGGCTCCTGGTTGAACACGCAGTCGTCGGCGTTGGCGGGGTCGACGTCCGGGATGATCGCCCACGCCAGCTCGCCCTGCTTCGGGTTGCCGACGAGCCGTACGCCCGCGCGGCCCTCGGTGAACTGCTTCCAGCGCTCCTCGGCGCCCGGGTAGTAGGCCTTGCGGACGTGGCCCTTGCGTAGGCTCTGCTCCACGAGATCCAGCAGCCGGCCGCGCAACGGCCACGACTTCGGCACCGTGAGCAGCTTCGCCGCGTTGCAGTTGAACGAGGCGTTGTTGAGCACCATCCCGGCGATGTTGTCCGCCTGGAACTGCAGCTCGCTGTCGCTCCACGGACCGGGGACCACGATCACCGGCGTCACATTCCCCAGCTCGCTGGTGATCTCCTTCTTCAGGAGCGGCTCGTTGCGCTGCTTGCGCGCGTCGCGCTCCGGCCCCGGCGGTCCCCACACCATCAGGTCGTGCGTCTTATCGCTGCCGGTGATGTGCACCTCGTCGGTCAGCGGGTGCTCCACGAGGTACCGGCCCACGTCCGCGCCGCCGTAGACCACCGCGAAGAAGCCGCGGTCGATCGCCAGCTTGAAGGCGCGCTCGATCAAGGGCCCGAGGTACTCGTTGACCGGGTTCATCTTGAGCACGCACACCGTGCCCTCGACGAACATCTTGTAGACCGCGTCGGTGGGCGGGATGGAGTTCACGTTCCCCGCCCCCAGCACCACGCAGAGCCGGCCGCCGTGCGGGTTCTTGTAGAAGGACGCCTGGTGGTCCTTCAGGTTCTCCGCCGTGACGCCGGGCTGCATGTAGACCTCGGCGGTGTGCTTCGCGAGCAGCATCCCCTCCATCCCGTTGGCGGGGTACACGCGCACGGCGATCCGCCCGTCCGGCAGGGTCCGGATCCAGGACGGATCGATCCGCGGCACGCCGTGCGTCTTGATCTGCTCGAGCGACTCGCACAGCAGGCGGAGGTTGCGGATGGTCACCATCGGCCCGGCGAGCCACTCCTCACCGGAGAGCGGGCTGTCGAACGGGATGCCCTTGGCCTCGCACGCCGCGCGCACCGACGCCTCGGCGACCTCGCGGTAGCCCTGACGCATCTGCTTCGCCAGCGCGATCCGCTCGTCGATCGACAGCTTCACGAACGCGCGGCTGCCGTCCTTGACGCGCTTCATCACGTCATCGAGCTGTTCGAACGGGGTAGGAGCCAGTTGCTGAGCGGCGGACATGTGGGCCTCCTTCTGACCTGCGCGTCTATAGATCGAACCGCGTCCCGAAAACGAACCCTTCGGAGCCGAAGGTGTAGAACCTCACGTGCGCCCATCCGTTGAAGGGAGTTGCCATGAGCGACACCACCTTTGATCTCCGCCGCCTGCGCATCGCCTCGCCGTGCTCGGAGAAGTGGTCGGAGATGAGCGGCGACGATCGCGTCCGGCACTGCGCGAAGTGCCGGCTGAACGTCTTCAACTTCGAAGGGCTATCGGTCGCGGAGGTCAAGGCGCTGCTCACCGAGCGCCAGGGCCGGGTGTGCGTCCGGATGCTGCGGCGGCGCGACGGCACCGTCATCACCCGGGACTGCCCGGTGGGCGCACGCAAGGTCCGGCTGCGGATGTTGGCGGGGCTGGCGCTGGCGGCGGGGCTGGTGCTGGCGATGGTCGCCTCGGTGCGGCGGGCGCCGAGGTCGTCGTCCAGCCCCACGTTCTGGCCTATGGCGAAGCAGGCCGCCGTCCAGTTCGAGGAGCGCGCGCGGCGGGTGCCGGTGCTGGGCGCGGTGATCGAGTGGATCGACCCGTCGCCGCCGGTGGCCGTGATGGGCGACGTGGTGGCGCTCCCGCCCGGCAGCTCCAGGTGATTCGCTTCGCTGCGCGGCGTGGTCAGGCGGAGCACCGCACCTGGCTGGCGCAGATTGAGGAGAAGTCGCTCGACCGGCCTCTGGCCGTCGATGATGGCGCAGGCCGCCAGACCGGCCAGGCTGCTCCGTCCACGCCCCCCGCTATCGCTCCGGCATGAACGGGCCCGGGCGCAGGCCCCATCGACATACGATTGAGGAGTGGCTCGCTCAGCCGGAGGAGCGGCGGCTCGAGCTCATCGATGGCTACCTTCTCGAGAAGGCGTTCTCCGACGAACCGCACGCGGGTGCGCAGGCCGCGCTGATCGCCGAACTGTGAGTTGCGTTCAACCGCCGAGGTGGAGGCGGTCACCCGGGAGGGTGGTGGATCCGCAGCGAGCTCGACATCCAGCTGCGACAGGACGGGTTCCGGCCCGACGTCGCGGGCTGGCGCCGCCCACGCGTCGCGCCGGATGCCGAAGGAACGGCCGATCACGATTCCGCCGGATTAAATCTGCGTGATTGTCTCCGAGCCGAGCGCGTCGACGGACACCGTCCAGAAGCTCCCGCGCTACCACCAGCCGGGGATTCCGCACTTCTGGCTGGTGGACCCGCGGCGGATGACGCTCACCGTCTATCAGCACCAGCCCGAGGGGTATCTGAACGTCCTCGTCGCAGAGAAAGGCGAACGCGTGCGCGCAGAGCCCTTCGATGCGATCGAGCTCAGGGTCGGGATCCTGGTCGGCGAAGATCCGGACGACGATCCGGCGCAAAGCACCGCTCAGCGGGCGAAGTCCGCGCCCACGCCGATCGCCGCCACCACGCCACGCTGCAGCGTCCCGTCCGCGCGCGGCAGGTAGAGGTTCCCGCCGCTCGCGAGCGCGTACATCGAGGGCATGAAGCGGTAGCGCGCCTCCACGGTCATCACGTATCGCGGCGTTTCGCCGAGCCCCACCGCCGCGAAGCGCGCGCCGATCGCCCCGCGACCGTTGAGCACGCGCGCCTGCACCGACGCGTCGACGTTGGTGCGGCCGGACGTGAAGTACTCGGCGGAGGCGGACGCCACCAGGCCTTCGCCCTCGAGCGTGGCGGCGTCGGTGCCGCCCACTGCCGCCGCGAGCTCCGCGTAGAAGGAGAACGTGTCAGGCAGCCTGTCCTCGGCGAGCGGCACGCCCGACAGGCCGATCGCCGAGAACCGCGCGAGCTCGTAGTCGAAGCCGACCATCCCCTGCCGGAAGCCGGAGTTCTGTTTGCGCGCCTCCAGCCGCCCGCCGAGCCGCGCGCCGCGCGGCAGCGCCTCGCCGGCAACCCCCACGGTCGCGCCGAGCGAGGAACCGTCGTCCTGCACCCGTCCGCCGGCGCCGGCGTACGCGGAGAGCTGCCCCTTCGGCGCGCGCAGCAGGGCCGCGTCCAGCTCGAGCCACGCGAGCGTGAGCGGCGGCGCGACTCCGCCGGCACGGCCGAAGTCGTGCGCCACCGAAAGCGCGAGATGGTAGCGGTCGTGCACCTCGGGGCCGGCACCGATGGTCCGACCGAGATCGACCGCGAGCTCGCCCGCGAAGAGGCGGCCCCCGAGCACGTCGCTGGCGAACAGCTCGGTCCGCGTGGGGCCGATGAAGAACGCCAGGTTCGCACCCGCGGGGTGGTAGTTCGCGTTGAGCCGGTTGGAGTAGCGGGAAATGAGCTGCCCATTCCCGAGCGTGTAGCCGCCGAACGCGCCGGCGCTGAGCTGAATGACGCCGCCGTCCTCGCCCACGCGGAGCTGCCGGAGCACCTGCCCGAAGTCCGAGAGCTCGTCCCAGTCCTCCATGCGCAGGGTCAGGCTGGGGACGCCGAGGCGGAGGTTCGCGCCGAGCTCGACGGCGAAGATGTTCCCGGCCTCGAAGGAGAGGATGGGCGTGCCGAGGAGGAAGTAGTCGGGCGCGGGGTAGGCCTGAGGGGACAGCTCGAGCGCGCCGCGGAAGTGCGGCTGCCCGTCGGAGCCCGCGATCGCCGGCTCCACGGCCTGCGCTGCCGCGGCGGCCACGGATGGGCCCGGCGAGGGTGACGGCATCTGCGCGAGGACGCAGAGGAGGATCGAGGCGGCAGCGGGCGTCATTCCCGCCGAGTGTACGGCGAGCGGGCGGGCTGTGAACGTTCGGAGCGCTGTGCACCCGGCGCGATCTCTGGTTTGGTCGGCGCCATGTTGCGGCGCCCGCACATCGCGGGGGGCACGGCCCTGGGGATCGCGATCGCACTTCTGGCCTCGACGGCGGCGTGGGCGAGGCAGAACGGGCTAGCTACCTCCGGCTGCACCGGCTGCCACGGCGGCGGCACGGAGCCGAACACCACCGTGAGCGTGTCCGACGCCCATCCGGCGCCCGGCGGATCGACGACGGTGACCGTCATCATCGACGCCGTGAACGGTGGCCCGGGCGGGATGTACCTGCGCGCGAACGCGGGGAGCTTCACGGTGATAACGGGCCAGGGCACGCGCCTCGTCTCCCCGAAGGAGGTGGTCCACAGCTCGCCGCGCGCGGCAT
This sequence comes from Myxococcaceae bacterium, assembly GCA_019686135.1. Taxonomy (GTDB): domain Bacteria; phylum Myxococcota; class Myxococcia; order Myxococcales; family Myxococcaceae; genus JADGHL01. The sequence continues at coordinate 25,550 of JADGHL010000015.1, forward strand.
CGGGCGGGAAGGTGACCTTCCAGGTGAGCTGGACCGCGCCCAACACGCCCGGCGGTGTGGACTTCGACGCGTGGGTGCTCTCGGCCAACGGAAACGGAGCGAGCAGCGGCGATGGCGCGGGCTACGGTCACACGTCGATCGCGTTCGGGTGTGCGGGCACGACCTATTACCGGGATCAGGATCTCGACGGCGTGGGCACCGCGGTCAGCGGCACCACGGTCAACTGCGCGCCGCCTGCCGGGTTCTCGGCGCTGGATGGCGACTGCAACGACAACGACGAGACGATCTTCCCCGGCCAGACCGAGGTGTGTGACGGCAAGGACAACGACTGCGACGGCGCCGTCGACGAGAACCTCGCCCCGATTACCCTCTACCCGGACGCCGACCACGACGGTCACGGCGTGCCGAGCAGTCAGACGAAGACCGGGTGCACGCCTCCGCCCGGCTGGGCGCCCACGCACGACGACTGCGCGGACGACGATCCCGCGCGCCACCCCGGCGCCGCCGAGGTGTGCAACTTCGAGGATGACAACTGCGACGGGGAGGTCGACGAGGGTGCGCGCGTCATCTGCGGCGTGGGCATGTGCGCGCGGTACGGTCTCTCGTGCGATCCGAAGCTGTGTACGCCGGGCCAGCCCGAACCGGAGCAGTGCAACTACCTCGATGACGACTGCGACGGGGTGAACGACAACGACGCGGTGTGCCCGCCGGGCGAATACTGTGACGAGGGTGTCTGCGTGGAGGGCGAACCGCCGGACGCTGGCCATGCGGGAAGCGGCGGACGGAAGCCGGGCTCGTGCGCGACGGGGCCGGGTTGTTCCGCCGTCCCGGGCGCATCGCTCGTCGCGCTGGTGTTCGGTCTGGGGTCGGCGGCGATCTTCGCGCGACGCAGGCGGACCGCGCGGCTACGCTGACGGCCATGCGGGTGACGCACTCTTTGCCTCACGTCGTTGCGCCCTTTCGGCGGGTGCTCGTCGTCGCCACGGTGGCGGCTTCGTGCGCCGGCTGCTCGCGGGGGGTGGATTCGGCGCTCGTCGGCTTCGTGTTCGAACCACCGCGGGGCGTGAAGCTGATACACGAAGACCCGGGGCCGCCGCCGCGGGCGACGTTCGAGGGCGGGCTCGAGATTCGCGCCGTGAAGGGGACGCTGACCGGCCTTGCCCGTGGCGACCTCCCATCGGCTCTCGAACAGGCCATGCGCGAGACGGGGCTGACGCTGCCCGGGACACCGCGCTCGTCGAAAGGCGGCACCATCCCCGCCGGAGCGGTCGGGCGGTACGAGTTCGGGGACGCGCGAACCGGCACGCTGCTCTACCTGGTGCAGGGAGATGGCCGGTACTTCGCGGTCACGCTCACCGCGCCGAAGACCGGGTTCGATCGCCGCGTGAACGCGCTCGAGCTGTCGATGTCCACGCTACGGTTCCGGTAGCTGCGTACCCACTCAGCCACCCCGCCAGATTTCGCGGCCTCGCGCCGGAGCAGCGCCGGCGGTCGATGTCCACGCTGCGTGCGGCGTACCGCGCACCAGGCATCGCGGGACACCGGCGCAGCCCCGCTGCCAGCTCCGCGGCCTCGCGCTGGAACGGCGCCTCGGGCCGTCCAGACCGGGGACAGAGCTGACGGTTCCGCAATCAGCAGTCCCGCCCTGCGAGCGAGCGGGACTCGCACGACTCACCACTCACTTCTCACGACAAACGGCTCCGCGTATCGGCGTCAGTCGCCGAAGCGCTGGTGCCGGCGCACGTTCCGCCGCTCGCGTCCTTGCGCGCGGCGCTCGGCTTTCAGTTTCTCCCAGGTCTCGGGACCGACCAGCTCGCGGATCTTCAGCATCAGCGCGATGCGGTTCTTCTTCACCTCGCCCTGCGCTCGCGCCACCTTGTCCACCTGCGCGAGCACGGCGCGCTGGTCCGGCTTCGTCGCCGAGAGCAACCGCTTGAGCTCGAGCCGCTCCTTCTTCACTTCTGCCTGGAGCGGGATGAGTTGCTGATCCGCTTCGTAGCGGAGTTGTTCGATCTTCTTCTGCTGCTCGGGCGAGATCCCGGCGCGCTGCGCGACCTCCGCAGACAGGGGACCTCCCCGCATCGGGCTCGCCTGCGCCATGGGGGCGGCGAGGCACATCAGGGGCACGATCAGGCTGGCGGCGCGGTACATGGTTCCTCCTCGGTTGCAGACTTCAACACAGGTGGTCGGAGAAAGTTGCGGGCGAGCCTGCTCAGGCCGCCACCCTCGTGTGTCGTCGTTCAGGCTTTGGGGTGTGACGACGATCCGGCGATCATCTTGCAACTGGCCTGCTGTCGAACGCGCGCGACGACGACGTGGACACCGACGCGCGGAACCTGGGCCGCGCTGCGGCACAGGGCGGCAGCGACGGGGACCGAGGCATACGGGTAGCCCCCGACTCGTACGCCGGGGCGGACTCCTCTGCCTGCCGGGCGGGATCCCTGATTCAACGACGGGCTGCGGAGCACAACGTGCGTTTCAGCAGCGCGGTGCGTGGCGCATTGGAGCGCCACCCGGAGGGGTGGTCCGTTCGGACATGACGCGCTCCGAGCGAACCACCCGGATGGCCCCGGGCGGAACGCCCTATTCGAGCGGTTGTGGCGCACGACCTCCGTTCAGCTGCGCGATGCCTGGCCGGATCGGGCAAACGCCCGGACGGGCGGCCACTTCGACCTTACGCGCCGAGCGGACCGCCCGGATGACCCTGACGGGCCGGTGCGCGCTCACCATCGAGACCGCGCGCCGCCCTGTCGGCACGCAGACACTCAGTGGTCAGCGGGCAGGTGGTCGCGAATCACTCCCAGCCAGTACTCCCTCCCGTAGTACTGGCTCATCTTCCCGATCACCTTCCCGTCGCGGACCAGCAGGAAGGTCGGAATCCCGACGAGGCCGAAGCGCCTGGCCAGGTCCGGGTGTTCGTACGCGTTGACCTTCACCACGCGCACCTTGTCCGCGGGCAGCTCGCGCACGAGGGCCGGGGCGTCGGCGGCGAAGACGTCGCAGTTGGGGCAGCCGGGTCCCCAGAAGTCGACGACCACGAGCCGTCCCCGGGGGGCGAAGACGTGCTCGTCGAAGTCGGCGGTGGTGGCGTTCACGATGGGCGGACTCACGCGGGACCCCTCTCCTTCGCGCGTCCTGTCGTAGACAAGGCGCGCTTTCGTAATAACGTGCCGCGCGGTGGACGACCTCACACTCGTCAAGCGCGTCAAGAGCGGAGACCAGCGCGCGTTCCGCACCCTGGTGGAGCGCTACCAGCGCAAGGTCTACGCGGTCGCGCTGGGGATGTTGAAGGACAAGGAAGAGGCGATGGACGTCTCGCAGGAGGCGTTCGTCAAGGTCTACAAGTACCTCAACCACTTCAAGGGCGACTCCTCCTTCTACACGTGGCTCTACCGGATCACGGTGAACATCTGCATCGACGTCATCCGCAAGAAGGGCGGTGCGCGCGGGGAGGATGTGGAGTTCGACGAGGCGGTGGCGCTCGACACGAGCGAGGCCCAGCTGGGCGCGCTGGGATCGCGCCTAGGCACCAACCCTCAGAAGTCGGCGCTGCGACGTGAGCTGGCGGACAAGATCGAAGAGGCCCTGGCGCAGATCCCCGAGAAGCACCGCGCCATCCTCCTGCTCCGGGAAATCGAAGGGATGAGCTACGAGGATCTCGCCCGGGTGCTGGACATCCCGAAGGGTACGGTGATGTCGCGGCTCTTCCACGCCCGGAACAAGGTCCAGAAAATCCTCAGTGAATATCTGGACCTGGACGAGTCCAAGCACGGGGTGGGGAACGAATGATGCTTCATGGAATATCGCCCCTGCCCTCCCGTCGGACGGAGATGGACCTCCGGAAAGCGGTGCGGTGATGGCGTTGAACTCTGCGTGCAGAAGCTACCTCCCGATGTTGAGCCCGTTCATCGACGGCGAGCTGTCGGTGGCCGAACGGCAGGCGGTCGAGCGGCACTGCGCGGCCTGCAAGGACTGCACGGCCCGGGTCGCGGACCTGCGCGCCGAGTCGGGCCTGTTGCGCCTGGGCATGGAGATGCTGGCCGACGAGGCGGACTTCACCGGCTTCTCCCAGAAGGTCCTGGCCCGGGTGACGCCCGAGCGCCCTCCCTTCTGGGAACGGCTCCGCGTCTCGCTCAGCGAGATGTTCCTCTACCAGCGCGGCGCCATGGTCACCGCGCTGGCGGCCTGCGCGGTGGCGGTGCTCGGCGTGGTCGTCCTCTCGCAGCTCGGCCGGACGCCCGAGGGCTATGCGGGCGACCGGATCCAGGTCCAGCGCGTCTCGGTGGGTGACAACGCGGCGGTGAAGCCGGTCGTCACCACCACCGACACGGGCAACACCATCATCTGGCTGGTGGACCAGCCGGACGCTTCGGAGCCGGCCCCGCCGCAGAACATCGGCAGCCAGAAGCAGCCGCAGAAGGACGAGGACGAGGAAGAGGAGGAGGAGATCGGCGGCCCGAATCGGGGCGGCGCGCTCCCCCGGGGAGGGAATCTGTGATCCAACGTGCCGCTGTAGTCGTGGCGTTCGCGCTGTCGGCGAGCGCAACCGCGTTCGCAGAGGAACCGACGGTCGAAGTGAACGCCGAGGTGGTGCTGGCCTCCAACGAGGGCAACACGATCGATCCACCGCAGCTGGCGAAGCTCAAGCGCGAGCTGGAGGAGGCGGGGGCGCGCTTCACCTCCCTCAAGCGGCTCTCCGAGGAGCAGGTCGCGGTGAAGAAGAGCCATCCGGCCTCGGTGAAGCTCCCGGATGGGCGGAGCGCCGCGCTCTCGCTCAAGGAGATCAAGGACGGGGTGGCCACCATCGACGTGCAGGTGCCGCGCAAGTCGGGGCCGCCGCTCACGGCGACGTACACGGCGTCGAAGCACGGCTCGCTGACGCTCCCGGCCGGCCCCTTCGGAAAGGGCACGCTGGTCATCAAGCTCTCCCCGCCCGAACACAGCCGGCCGAGGCGGATGTTCGGCCCGGCGCTGCGTCCGTCGGTTCGACCGACGCGCGGTTGGTGACCGTCTGCCGTAGGCGGCGGTTCGCCTTCTACGGGACGTCGACGGGGATGGTGATCGCGTCCGTGACCGGGATGCCGGTCTGGGACTGGCCCCTCTCGGAGTTGATGGTCAGGGTCACGACAGCCTTGCCGCCTCCCACCAGCGCCTGGGTGGCGGCGGCGGAGCCGGCATAGTCGAAGGGCGCTCCGCCGATGCTGGGGTTCTGCGAGGTGTAGACGTCCAGCACCTCGCCGGCCTGCAGGGTGCGCATGTTCGGCAGCGCGCCGTTCACCTGCAGCGAGATTCGGCTCTTGTCCACGGTGCCATAGCCGATGATCGGCGGCAGGCCTTCGCTGAAGAACGTCACGGTGAACGCCGGGTCGGCGATGTTCTTGAGGAAGTCGCCGCCGGGCGCGTTGCTCTCCAGCGACACCTTCACCTTCGCGCCGTCCGCGGTGCGCAGACGGTCACTCTCCGCGCTCACCACCTTGAAGTTCTTCGGCGCAGGAATCGCCTGGATCGTCCCGGGGATGTCCAGCTCGGCGGTCCCGGTCTGGGTGCGGCAGCCGGTGTGCCGCCAGTTCACCGTCACGTGCCCGACGTGCGCCTTGCCGGCCGGGAGCTCGAAGTCGTCCAGCTGCTCGCTCCGCCAGAAGAAGCGCAGGGTGTCACCGTTCGAAGCGACGTCGGTGTCGTTGAAGTCCGCGTCCTTCAGCAGGGTCCGGGTGCGCGTCACCGCGAGCGGCGCGCCGTCCACCGTCTCAGTGAATTCGATCGAGTCGATGCTCACGGAGTCCGCGCCGTCGATGCTGAGGGTGATCGCCTCCTCCCCGTGGGACTCGGCCACATCGACATCCAGCAGGCTGAGAGCGCCGCTGGCAATCACCGGCAGCGCACGCACGTCCTCTTTGGCGACCGCAAGCGTCACGGTCACGTCGGGGTCGTCGCACTGGGGACCGCAGGCGAGCGACAGCGCGCTCAACGCGGTGGTGGACAGGATCAGAACGATGGAACGCATGGCGCGAAGGCTTATCACTCCGCGGCCCAATCGCGCGGAACCTTCAACACCTCCACCAGGCGGGCTTCCTCGCTGCCCGGAGCGGGGTGGTGGTCGTACACCCACCGCACACGCGGCGGCAGCGACATCAGGATGCTCTCGGTGCGGCCCTGGGTCTCCAGCCCGAACGCGGTGCCCCGGTCGTAGACGAGGTTGAACTCGACGTAGCGCCCGCGGCGGATCTCCTGCCACGCGCGCTCTTCGGGCGTGTAGTCAAGCCCTTTCCGCCGTTCGACGATGGGCAGGTACGCCGGCAAAAACGCGTGGCCCACGTCCATGGCGAAGGCCGCCTCGCGCTCGAGATCGCCCTCGAGGTTGTCGAAGAACACGCCGCCCACCCCGCGCGCCTCCTGGCGGTGACGGATGAAGAAGTACTCGTCACACCACCGCTTGAAGCGCGGGTAGCGGTCCTCGCCGTGGCGATCGCACGCCGCCTTCAGCGTGCGATGGAAGTGCCGCACGTCCTCGTCGAACAGGTACCAGGGGGTCAGATCCGCGCCGCCGCCGATCCACGCGCGCGAACCGTGAAAGAGCATCCGGAAGTTCGCGTGCACGGTGGGCACGAGCGGGCTGCGCGGGTGCAGCACCAGGGAAATCCCCGCGGCCCAGAACTCCCGGCCCTCGCCCGGCAACTGCTTCGCGAACGCTTCGTCGAGCTCGCCGTAGACGACCGAGGTGTTCACCCCGCCCTTCTCGAACACGGCGCCCTCTTCGAGCACGCGCGTCTTGCCGCCCCCGCCGCCGGGACGGTTCCACAGGTCCTCGCGGAACTCGCCGCTCCCGTCGATGCGTTCGAGCGCCTCGCAGATCTCGTCCTGCAACCCGTGGATGAATGCCGTCCAGCGCTCGCGCAGATCCATGGCGGGCGATCTATCGCACGAGGATGGCGGCGGGAACACATAGGATCCCCGGGATGACCGCCCCAACTGTACAGCTTCTAATCGTCGGCACGAACCTGCCGAACGCTACGTGTGGCCCTTATGAGGACGTTCAGGTTGGCGTACAGGTGGGACGGGAGTACCGCGATCTGTTCCCGGGCGATGCGCCGCGCGCGCAGTGGGCGCTGGAGGTCCGGGCGGCGGCGCCCGCCGAGGGCGGCTATGGGCTCCGCGGCCCGGCGATCCACGGCAAACCGGGCGAGCGGTTCCTCTATCTGGCCTGGCTCTCCCGCGGCTCGATGTTCCGGCGCGCGAAGCTGCAGCTCGACGCGGTCCCACCGGCGCTGGTGCAACAAGCGCTGCGCGATGGCGCGTTGATCGCCGAGCTGGAGCTGACCGACGCCTGCGGCATGCCCCGCTGCGCTTCGGTGCGGCCTCCGCTGGTGAGCTGGACTACGGGGCCTTCGGCGCGTGGAACTGCAGCCGCTTCGTCGGAGGCGCGCGGTTCCCCGCCGCGTCCCAGACCTCGATCGTCGCGAAGTACGCGCGGCCGTCGTCGAAGTTGAACCCGCCGCTGCACCCGTCGTGGCCGATGATGATGATCCCGCTGTCGATCGGCGCGAAGTACGTCTGCGCGTTGTGCCTGCCGCTGGCGCGCTCGAGCAAGACCACCGCCCAGGCGGGGCTCTCCTCGGATAGCTCGAGATCGAACCGGACCTCGCGGCTGACCCTGCCGTCCTCCACGGTGTACCGGCCTTCGGCGGGAGCGGGGAGCTTGCGCCACCTCGGGCGGTCGCGATCCTTCCCTGGGCCGGTGCGCCAGTACGGGAGATCGGCCGCGCGATCGTCCAGGTTGCGCCACCCGGGGAGCTCGGCGTCCAGCATCAGCGTGTACGTCGATGCGGGCTGAAGCTCGCTGCGGGGGATCAGCCGCACCGCGGTGCGCTCGAGCTCGCTCGTCCAGCCCTTGCGTACCTCCACCTTCACGATGGCCCCGTCGCTGGACTTGAGGAACAGCTCCCTGCCGACCAGCGCCGCCACCCGCTTCGCCTCCGAGCCCCGTCCCTCGAGAATGAACTGCGAGTTCGTGGGGACAGTGGCACCCGGACGGGGGAACAGGACCACCCCGTCGGTGAGGCAGGCCGCCTGCGCCCGGACGCCTGCGGTGGCCACGAGCACGAACGTCGACAGGAGGAAGGGCCGCATGACGGAAGTCTACGGCCCTCCGCCCCGGACATTCACCGCGCGCGACGCGTTGCGCCCGCGTTCCGTTCAGTGCACCGGCCCGTCGGGGTGACCGAGCTCGATGGTGCCGAAGCGGGCCTCGTACTTGGCGAGGTTCTCCTGCATCGCCGCCAAAAGCCGCTTCATGTGCCGGGGGCTGGTGATGATCCGTGAGAGGACCTTGGCCTTCGGCTGCTGCGGCTGGACGTAGATGAAGTCGAAGGTGAACTCCGTCTCGGTGTGGTTCACCAGGGCCATGTTCACGTACTGGCCGTTGGCCACCTCATCGTCGAGCTGGATCTGCAGCTGCACTTCCGGGGTCGACCTGGGGTTCGGCGGAGCCATGGCGAAGTCCATACCGCCGCCCGGTCCGGGTTGCTAGAAGCATTGGGAGCGTGCGCTCCGCCCGGATGGATCCCGACAAGGTCGCGCCGTTCGAGCTCGGTCCCGATGGGCCGGAGGCAAAGGCCGCGGTCCTTCTGGTGCACGGCTTCACCGGCAGCCCGTGGGATCTCCGCCCGCTCGGGGAAGCGCTGGCCAGATCGGGGTTCTTCGCCCGGGCGATCCGCCTCCCGGGGCACGGGGACCGCCCGGAGGCGCTGCTGGATGTCGGCTGGCAGGACTGGGAGCGGGCGGTGCTGGACGCGGTGGATGCGCTCGAGGCCCACGCGCGCGTGTTCGTCGCCGGGCTGTCGATGGGCGCGCTCCTCGCGGTCATCGCCGCGGCGTACCGTCGCGATCGCATCCACGCGCTGGCCCTACTCTCCCCCGCCGTCGAGCTGCGCGCGCCCGCTGCGCGCCTCCTCCGCTTCACCCGGAGGCTGCCTTTTTTGCACCTGTTCCGTCCGTGGGTGACCAAGGATGTGAGCGACATCGCCGATCCGGTGGCGCTCGGCGAGGCGCCGATTCTCAGCGCGTGGCCCACGGCCCGGCTGTACGATCTGTTCACGCTTCAGGACCGTTGCGCGCACATGCTCGCGGCGGTGCGCGCGCCGGCGCTGGTGATGGTGGCGGCGCAGGATCACGTGGTCACCCCCGACGGCGGCGCCCGGCTGGCCAGGGGGCTGCGCCACAGCCGCGAGGTGCGCCTGATGCACCTCGAGCAGGGCTTCCACATCCTGCCGCGCGACCACGGCCGGGAGCGGGTCGCGCGCGAGGTGATCGACTTCTTCGAGCGGGTGAGGTGACGAGATGGCGAAGACGACGCAGTACGTGCTGGCGATCGACCAGGGCACCACCGGCACGCACGTGACGATCCTGGACTCGAAGCTCAAGGTGGTCGGCAAGGCCTACCGCGAGTTCCGGCAGATCTTCCCGAAGCCGGGCTGGGTCGAGCACGATCTCGACGAGATCTGGAGCTCGGTCGAGGCGACGGTGGCGAAGGCGCTGCGCGACGCCGGGCTGCGCGGCCGGGACATCTCGGCGATCGGCATCACCAACCAGCGCGAGACCACCGGCCTGTGGGAACGCGACACCGGCAAGCCGGTGTACAACGCGATCGTCTGGCAGGACCGGCGCACCTCGGAGCGCTGCGCGGAGCTCAAGCGTGAGGGCGCGGAGGGGCCGGTGCGGCAGACCACCGGGCTCGTGCTCGATCCGTACTTCTCCGGCACCAAGCTGGAGTGGCTGCTCGCCAACGTGAAGAAGGCGCGCAACCGCGCCGAGGCGGGCGAGCTGGCCTTCGGCACCATCGACACCTGGCTGGTCTACAAGCTCTCCGGGCACCAGGCGCACGTGACGGACGTGGCCAACGCCTCGCGCACGCTCCTGATGGACCTGCGCACCCAGCAGTGGTCGCCGGAGATGCGGACGCTGCTCAACGTGCCGGCCCAGGTGCTGCCGGAGATCCGCGGCTCCGCCGAGGTCTACGCCACCACCCGCGGGATGCGCTCGTTGCCGGACGGCATCCCCATCGCCGGGATGGCGGGCGATCAGCAGGCGGCGCTCTTCGGCCAGGCGTGCTTCTCGCCCGGCGAGTCGAAGTGCACCTACGGCACCGGCGCGTTCCTGCTCATGAACACCGGCGAGACCCCCGTGACCTCCGAGGCCGGGCTGCTCACCACCGTGGCGTGGCGACTCGACGGGCGCACGTCCTACGCGCTGGAGGGCGCGGCGTTCATCGCCGGCGCGGCGGTGCAGTGGCTGCGCGACGGGCTGAAGATCATCAAGAAGGCGAGCGACATCGAGGCGCTGGCCCGCGGCGTGAAGGACTCCGGCGACGTGATCTTCGTCCCCGCCCTCGCCGGGCTCGGCGCGCCGCACTGGCGGCCCGAGGCGCGCGGGCTGTTCGCGGGGATCGATCGCTCCACCACCGTGGCGCACCTCGCGCGGGCGGTGCTCGAGGGCGTGGCGCTGCAGATCAACGATCTCGCCAGCGCGATGCGCCAGGACTCCGGCCGCGACATCCCCACCTTCAAGGTGGACGGCGGGGCGGCGGCGAACGATCTGATGATGCAGTTCCAGGCGGACGTGCTGGGCACCGAAGTGGTGCGGCCGAAGAACCTGGAGACGACGTCGCTGGGCGCCGCCTTCCTCGGCGGGCTGGGCGCGGGCGTGTGGCAGAGCCCCGAGGAGATCCGCGCCGCGTGGAAGGCGGACAAGCGCTTCGTCCCGAAGATGAGCGAAGAGGAGCGCACGCGGCACCTCACCAAGTGGAAGCGCGGAGTGGAGCGCGCATGAGGGCCCTGGTCGTCGCCGCGGCGTGTGGCGCGTGCGTGCTGACGGCCACGGGCTGCCGCTGGTGCGGGGAGACGTCCGCGGCCGACGCCGGCGTGGATGCGGGCGCGAAGGCCGGGACGGCTCAGCCGCGCGGCGCGCTCACGGGGATCGACCTCCGCTCGGCGCTGATCCTCATCTTCCCCGAGTACCGCGGCGCCGGCGTCCACGGCGCGCGGGCCTGGGTCGAACGCACCCTCAACGTGCCGGGGACGACGGCGATCGAGCCGTTGCTGGCGGAGCCGGCGAAGGCGAAGGGCTTCACCGGGCTGAAGGTGGAGGGCGACACGCTCTCCGCCAGCCGGCCGCCGTTCGGGCTCAAGGCCACGCGCGCACCCGGGCAGGTGCAGGAGTCGCTGGACATCCGGCTCGCCCCCGAGGAGGTGCAGAAGCTGTTCACCGCGCCCACGGCGCTGGGGAGCGAGCAGCTGCAGTACATGCTCCCGAAGCCGGAAGGCGCGCGCGTCGTCCGCGACACCTTCAACATGGAGCTCGCGTACGTGGCCAAACCCGGACGGGCGAACTTCCTCGTCCGCCAGCTCGTAGAAGGGCTCATCACCGTGGGCTGGTCGCCCGACGCGCCGCTGAACTGGCCGGGCCCCAACCCCGACGGAGGCGTCGGCGACATCCCGCTGCAGACGACGGTCACCGTGCGCCGCGCGGACACGGGTGGATCCGTCCAGGTGACCCGCAACGTGGGCGAGGTCTACATCAAGTACCAGCAGCCTCTGGTGGCTCCATGAGCACCTCCAGCTCATGGGGGTCGCCGGTGCCGATCTCCTCCTGGTACTGCTTCGGGTTGGTCGTCCAGGCGAGCTCGGCAGGGACCTTCCCGCCGCCGCGATCCTGCTGACCGATCCAGTCCAGCCCCGGGTTGAGCGGGTGCTTGCGCGAGCCGCGGAAGTCGGGCTCGCCGGTGATGCGGGAGCGGTCGCGGGCGACCACGAAGGGGTAGAACGGCGTGGCGGACATGCCCCCAGTGTGCGGCAGGACGCCCGGTCTGAAAAGGGCGAACGACTCCCGCAACGCGAAGGCCCCGCAGGATCGCTCCGGCGGGGCCTTCCGTCACGCGCGGTGAGGCGCAGGAATTACATGCCGGCGTCCGTCTCGGTCCCAGCGTCGGTCTGGGTGCCGGCGTCCGTCTGCATCCCCGCGTCAGTGCCGGCGTCGGTCTCCATCCCCGCGTCGGTGCCGGCGTCCATCTCCATGCCCGCATCGGTGACGCCCGCATCCTCTTCGACGCCCGCGTCGACGCCGGGGCCCGCATCCGGACGCTCGCCCGGAACGCACCGGCCCTCCTGGCAGATCAGGAATTCACCCGGCGAGCCCTTGCCCACGCAGTCGAACCGGTCGATGCACTCGTCGCTGCAGCCCGGCGTGAACACGACCAACGCACAGGCGACCGCGCCACCGAGCAGCGCCGCGACGTACTTCCCTCGTGTCAGCATGTGTGTCTCCCCTCCACCTGGGGGCCTTCGTTGAAGCGACCCCGCCCCCGGCGGTGATTGCAATGCGACCCCAGAAGGTACACTGGAGGGGGTAGGCGAGCCTACTTCTTTTCCTCGTTTTCCCGTGTCGGATCTCAGTCTGGACGGTGGTTTACAGGCCAGCGGTGAGGAATCTGCACAGCGCCGCCCAGGCCCGGCCCAGCGCGGCGACCGACGCGCTCTCGTTGACCTGATGCGCCTGCGCGGTCTCCCCCGGGCCGAAGTTCACGGCGTCGATTCCATGCGCCGACAGCCGCGCGACGTCCGTCCACGCCTGCTTGGATTCGGCGGGAGCGCCGGAAAGTCGCAGGAGCTGCTGGAAGAACGGGTTGTCCTCGCAGACGCGGCCGGCCGGCGACAGATCCGTGAACTCGATCTCCGCGCGGCCGGCGACGAGGCGCCGCACGTCCTCCTGCGCTTCCTCCAGCGAACGCCCCGGCGCGAAGCGGTAGTTGAGGTTGAGCTCGAATTCGTCCGGCACCACGTTGCGCGCGCGGCCACCACTGGCGCGGGTGATGGACGCGACCTCGTAGAAGTCGAAGCTGCCCACCCGGACGTGCGTGCGCGGGCGCGCCAGCAGCTCGGCGAGGAACGGACCGGCGGCGTGCACTGCGTTGGTGCCCTGCCACGGCCGCGCCGAGTGCGCGCTCTTCCCTCTGAAGCGCAGCGTGGCGTGGATGCTCCCCACGCAGCCCACCTGGACGACGTTGTCCGTCGGCTCCAGAGCGATCCCGAAGCGGATGCGCCTTAGCCCGTCGATCCGCTCGAGCAACGGCCCCAACCCGTTCTCGAGGTACGGCCCCTCCTCGCGCTCGTAGAGCACCAGAGCCATGTTCACCGGCAGGCGCGCACGCGGCAGTCGTTCGGCGAGCGCCATCATCACGGCGATCCCGCCCTTCATGTCCGAAGCACCGAGCCCGACGATCCGATCGCCGTCGATCCCCGGCGGCCCATCGCCGGGGTGCGCGGGGACCGTGTCGAGGTGACCGAACAGCGCCACGGTGGGTCGCGGATCGTCCTTCAGGTTCCCCAGCACCAGCGAGTGCGAGTGACGGAGCACCTCCTTCGGCCCGAACACGTCTTTCGCCCAGCGCTCGAGGTGATCGGCGATCGCGGCCTCCTGGCCGATGGGGCTGGGGATGCGGCACAGCTCGAGCGTGCGCTCGGCGAGCTCCTGATCGGACGGCGGCGTTGGACTCAGGTTCGCGGACACGCGCACACCGTAGCGCGCAAGCGGCTGCGCGACAGCGCGATCACAGCGGCGATGTGGGGCGGCGTCGCATGGGCGCGCAAGCCCCCGCCATCCGCACAGGTTTTCTGGCACTCCGCTCGCAGATGCGCTCTGGTTCCTCGCCAGGGAAAGGACACATGCAGACGAAGACGATCGCAGCGGCAGTCGTCACCACGCTGATGACCCTCGGCCTCGCCGGGTGCGGCAGCAACCCCGGCAGCGGCACCCAGACGCTCTGGGTGAAGGCGCAGGCGATCAGCGACGGGGACCCGAAGAACACCGCGATGCTGGTGGAGGTGCGCCAGGGCTCGAGCGACGGCGAGCTCATCACCGACGCGGTGGTCACCATCGTCGGAGACGAGACCGGCGAGTTCAACCTACCGTGGCAGGGCGCCAACCTCTTCGGCTGGAAGTTCGGCAGCTACTACAAGGAGCTGACCTGGGACACGGGCTGGCAGCTCACCGTCAAGCGCGGACAGGACGCGCTGGACGCGTACCTGGTGGCGCCGGGCATCACCACCATCACCCAGCCTCTGGACGGCAGCACCTTCGACCGCAGCCAGGGCGAGCCGCTCGTGGTGAAATGGAAGGACGGGTACGGTCGCCGCGCGGAGAGCTCGGTGGCGGTGGACTTCGAGCGCGCGCCGGGGCAGGCGGACAAGAGCTTCACCCGCGAGGATCCGCTCGAGCTGGAGGTCGAGGCCAACAACCTCGTCGCCACCGACCACGAGCGTGTGACGGTGACCCGGAAGAACGAGATTGCTCTGGCCGGAGGTGTGCCCGGCTCCACGTTCAGCGCCGAGACGCACCACCGGGTCGAGTTCATCGTCAAGTAGCCGGCGCGGCCCCGACCTCGCTCACACCGCCACGGCGAAGTCGCGGAGCGCGGCGTTGAGCGAGGTCTTCTTGTCGGTGCTCTCCGAGCGCTTGCCGATGATGAGCGCGCACGGCACCTGGTACTCGCCCGCCGGGAACTTCTTCGTCCGCATCCCGGGGATGACCACGCTGCGCGCAGGCACCCGGCCCTTGTAAACCTGCTCGGTGGGGCCGGTGACGTCGATGATGGGCGTGGACGCGGTGAGCACCACGTTGGCGCCGAGCACCGCCTCCTCCTCCACGACGCACCCTTCGACGACGATGCAGCGCGATCCGATGAACGCGCCGTCTTCGATGATCACCGGCGACGCGGAGGGCGGCTCGAGCACGCCGCCCAGGCCCACGCCGCCGGACAGGTGAACGTTGCGCCCCACCTGCGCGCACGAGCCGACGGTGGCCCAGGTGTCGACCATCGTCCCCGCTCCGACGTACGCGCCGATGTTGACGTAGCCGGGCATCACCACCGCGCCCTTCTCCACGAAGGCGCCGTACCGCACCGTGCCCGGCGGCACCACGCGCACGCCCGCGGCCTGCAGGTTCTTCTTCAGCGGCACCTTGTCATGGAACTCGAAGGGGCCGACCTCCATCACCTCCATCTGCTGCACCGCGAAGTAGAGGAGGATCGCCTCCTTCACCCAGGCGTTCACCACCCAGCCGGTGGCGCCCTTCTCGGCCACCCGCAGCTTTCCTTCGTCCAGATGCCGGATCGTCTCCTTCACCGCCTCCACGAAGGACGGATCCTTCAGCTTCGAGCGATCCGCGAACGCCGCCGACACCTTTTCGCGCAGAGTCTCCATGGCGGCGGCTCATACCACCGACACTCCGGGGAGCGGAGCGCGAGCGCCCCGGAGCCGAAGTCAGAAGCCGGGGCGCTTGAGCTCGGTCTGGGGTGGCGGCGTCCCGGTGGTGAGGAAGCTGAAGTCCAGCTCGCTGGAGTCGACCGCCGGTGCGGAGGTCTCCTGCTCGGCGGGCGCCGGCGTCTCCTGACGGCCAAGCGGTTGCGACGCGACGACGTCCTTCGGCGCCATGTGGACCCGCGGCCGGCCCCGGCGTTCCGACTTCACGAGCGGCGCGACGAGCTCCGAGACGTCCTCGACCGCGTGCGCGGTGGGAGCAGGCGTGACCGCGTCGCGTGGACTCGCGGCGCCCTCTTTGACCGGGGTCACCGGCCGGCCCGAGAGATAGGCCACGACGATGAGCGACGCCGCGAGCGCCGCGACGAACGCGGCGGCGCCCATCAGCCAGCGCTGTAGGTGGCTCGGCCCCGTGACCGGCAACGTCGTGGAGGGCGACTCACCGCGTTCCGCGGAAGTCAGCTTGCTGCAGGACGCCTGGTCATCGCTCGGAAGGGAGGTGAGGTCGCCACGTGCCGCTGACATCGACTCGCCGCGCTCAGCGGAGGCCAGCGCAACGCGTGCCCCGGAGAGGAACTCGCTCCGCTCGACGTTGGGCGTCCCGGCGAGCGACGCGGGTGTCGGCTCAGCACGCTGCGCGAAGGTCCGCTCACCGTCGGGCGCAGACATCGACTCGCTCCGCCGTGCAGAGATCGCCTCAACCTGCACGGACATCTGCTCGCCCTGCTCCACGGAGTCCGACTCGACGCCGGGCGGGAACATCACCTCGTTACGTGACGCAGCGGTCCGCTCGCCGCCGAGAGCCGACATCGATTCATTCCGCTGCGCGGAGATCCACTCACCGTGCGCGGACATCCGCCCGCCCAGTTCAGCAGAGACCAACTCCGCGCCGGGCGGGCACGTCCGCTCACCACGCGACGCGGCGATCCGCTCGCCGCCGACCGTCGTCATCGATTCATCCCGCTGCGCGGAGATCCACTCACCGTGCACGGACATCCGCCCGCCCAGTTCAGCAGAGACCGACTCTGCAACGGGCGGGTCCGTCCGCTCGCCATGGGGCGCAGCGATCCGCTCGACGCCGACCGTCGACATCGATTCATTCCGCTGCGCGGAGATCCACTCACCGTGCACGGGCATCCGCCCGCCCAGTTCAGCGGAGACCAACTCTGCGCCGGGCAGGTCCGTCCGCTCGCCATGGGGCGCAGCGATCCGCTCGACGCCGACCGTCGACATCGATTCATTCCGCTGCGCGGAGAGCTGCTCACCGTGCACGGACATCAACCCGCCCTGTTCAGCAGAGACCGACTCTGCGGCGGGCGGGTCCGTCCGCTCGACATGGGGCGCGGTCATCCGCTCACTTCCGTGCGCCGACATCAACTCGCTCTGCCGTGTGGTCATCCGCCCGGCGCCCTGCGCGGGAATGAGCTCGCTTCGCTGCGCGGAGATCGGCCCGGTCCGATGTGTCGACGTCGGCTCCGCGCGTTGAGAGGACATCCGCTCATCACGCTCGTCGCGCCTGGCGGCGTTCATCGCCGGCGCCGACGTGACGGCGGTGGATCGCGCGCCATCCACGCACGCTGCGCCAGCGCGACGCTCCGGCGGATTCGGCAAGCGCTCGCAGCACATCGCGAGCGCCTGGGCGGCCTCGCTGGCCGTCAGCCTCGCCAGCGGATCCGGATCGATCATCCGCTTCACGACGGCGCGGACGGCCGGGCCGAAGGCGCGGGGCAGCTCGGGCGTCCATTGGCCGGTGGCGATCTGATGCACGACCGCGAGCGTGGTGCCTCCGGGCGGCAGCTGGCCTCCCGCCGCCATGCACATCACGGCTCCGAGCGCGTACACGTCCGACGGCATCGACACGGGCAGGCCGCGAGCACGTTCGGGGGCAAGGTACGGCGCGACCTTGATCAGCAACGCCAGCGCGCGCTCCTCGCCGCGGCGATCGGTCAGGCGATTGGCCAGGACCAGCGGCGCGTCCCAGAGGATGGCCCTGCCCTCCTCCAGCATCAGCACGGAGTCTGCGGAGAGCTCGCCGTGGACGATCTTCTGCGCGTGCAGCGTGGCGAGCGCGCCGGCGATCGACGCGCCCATGCGCAGGACGTGGCCGGAGGCGATCGGCTCGAGGCCGATCATCGTGGACAGCAGCCGGCCCTCGGGGAAATCCATCGCCACCCACGCCGACGAGCCCAGCCGCCCGGTCTGGCGGATCCGCGGCAGCACGGGGTGCTGCGGGATCTGCTCCAGCGCCTTGACCGCGGCCTCCCCGTTCGCGTCCACCGGCAGCCAGCGGATCGCCAAGCGCGTCCCGGACTGGGTGTCCTCGGCGCAATCCAGCGACCCCACGCCATCACACCTCAGCGGCGTCTGGATACGGAACTTCGGCTCGAGCTCGGACCTCATCTCGGCTCCCCCTTACTGACTCTCGACGATCAACCCGCCAGCGCCGACGAAAGTGATCTGTCCGCCGCCGACCGCGCTCCCCACCAGCGCGCGGCTGCCGATGTACGCGGTCGTCCACGCATTGCCGTCGAACCGCGCCACCGTTCCACCCGCCGCGGCGTAGAACTCTGTCTCGGAGATGCCGACGAGCTCCGTGAGCGACGACTTGCCCGGGAGCGCCTTCCACGCGCTCTGGTGGAACGCGTAGAAGAGGTTGTCCCCGGCGACGAACAGATCGGTGGGCGAGGCGTACACCGCGCGCAGATCCCCGCTCGTGGGCAACGGCGGGCCGGCCTTGCTCCAGACCCCGGCGTTCAACTTCAGCACCACGCCGTCCGCTCCCGCCGCGAACGCCTCGCCGGCGCCGGCGCAGGCCACCGCGAACAGGTCGGCCGCCGTGCCGCTGTTCATCGCAGTGAGCGTCGTACCGTCGTACTTGAGGATCTTCCCGGCCTCGCCCACCAGGAACACCTCGCTGTCGGTGTTGCGGCAGCCGGCGTGCAGATCCTGCGTCCCGCCGCCGGACTGGGAGACGTAGCCCGCCGAGGGCGTGAACTTCACGACCTTGCCGTTGGCGCCGAACAGCAGCACCCAGGCATTCGCCCCCACCACGCCTTCGTAGTCGGGGCTGGTGAACGGGCTGCGCGCGAAGTCGAACGTGTCCTTGCCCGGGTCGTGGACCGCGAGGTCGCCGAACGCGTTGACGAACACGCGCCGCCCGGCAGGGTTCACGTCGACGTCGACCCAGTCTTCGGCGAGGTCGAGCGCCTCATAGGTGATGGCGCCGCGCCGGAAGATGTTGGCCGCAGTGGGTCCGGAGTCCGCCACCAGCACGCCGCCGGAGTCGTTGCGCGACATGGCCTGATGATCGAGGTACAGCGTGAGCAGCTCGGTGGGCGCGCTCCCTTTGACCCAGCGATAGAGCGTCCCCACCGAACCGCTCACGGTGAAAAACGCGGCGTTGGCGTTGCTCGAGTCGCCCGCGATGCCGACCACGTTGCTGCCGACGAAGCCGCTCGGCGTGTTGAGTTGATCGAGATCCCCGCTGCTCTCGTCGTGGCGGTACACGGTCGTGCCCTGGCTCACGAACGCGTAACCGCTGTCGAGCGAGGGGCCGACCGCGCTGAACCCGGCGGACAGCAGCGACGAGAGGCTCGTCGGATCGACGTACCAGCTCGAGGCGCTGACGTCGTCGGCGTAGAGCAGGCACGGCCGGGTGAGCGCGGCGAGCGTGGTGCACTGCCCGGCGATCCGCTCGGACCCGTCCGAGTCCACCCAGGCCTGCACCATCGAGTAGCTGTACGACGACGGCGGCGCGGGCGCCTGCGTGAAGTGCGTTCCGTCGGTGCTGCGCCAGGCGCTGCCGTCCTTTCCGGCGATCAGCACGTGCGATGCGCCGCTGCCGTGCACGGAGACGAGATCGGTCCCGCCGACGCCGGGCAGCGCCAGCGGGGTGACGGTGGTGCCATCCACCCGGAGCGCGGTGCCGCTGTCGCCCACGATGTACGCCACGTTCGCCGACCGCATCCACACTGACGTCAGGTCCTGGACGGTGTTGGTGACGAGCGGCGTGAAGGCGCTGCCGTCCCACCGGGCCGCGTAGCCGTTGGGCCCCACGACCAGCGCCGCGGAGGGCGAGACGAGATCCACCGCGGTCACCGCCGAGCGCACCCGCGGCCCCACCTGCGCGAACGACCGCGTCGCCGCCACGCACGCGCCGCCGACGCACAGGCCGGGACACGGCGCCGACATCTTCGCGTAGACGCACTGGCCATTGTCCGGATTGCACGTGCCCTGGGGTCCGAAGGTCACCAGCGTCTGGCCCATGCACACGGGCGCAGGCGGCATGTCGCAGGTCACGTTCGCGCAGAGATCGAGGCCCTTGCACTCGCCGCCGGCGCAGCCGCCCGGACAGCTCACCTCGCGGGAGGTGAACCGGCACTGGCCGGCGGCGCTGTCGCAGGTCCCCGGCCCGACGTAGACGCGCGCGGTGTCCGCGTCGACGCACTCCAGCGGTGGCGCTTCGTCGCAGCTCATCCCCAAGCAGGGATCGCCCCTGCACGCACCGTCCACGCAGCCGTGCTCGCAGGCGACCTCATTGGAGCCGTACGTGCAGGCGCCGTTGGCATCGCAGCTCCCGCGGGGCGCAAAGGCGATCAACGTCGAGTCGTCCTTGCACCGGTTCGCCGGCGGCGTGGTGCACTGCGAGGCGCTGCACGCGGACGAACCTTTGGTGGCGTGACACACCCCGCTCACGCACGTGTACCCGGGCGGGCACTGGTTGCCGACGTCACACTTGTAGCCTTCGGGGTCGACGGCGATGTCGGTCGCGCAGCCCGCGCCGAACAGTACGGCCGCGGCGAGCCACCCAGCGCCGCGCATCAGGCTGCGCGCCGGGCAACGTCCCGTGGTGACGCGTGCGGTGCGCCTCATCGCGCAGCTCCTGCGGATCCGGCGTGCGCTTCGCGGGCCATCCCCGGTTCAGGGAACGTGAACGCGAACACCGCGCCTCCGGCCAGAAGCCCTGCGCCGCCCGCAAGCCACAGCACATTGGCGGTCGCGCCCTTCGACCCGGCGGAGCGCGCCAGCGCCTGCGCCTGGCTCACGGTGAGCGCGGACCGGTCCTCCAGCCGCGCCACCTCCGACCGGCTGAGGGCGCCGAATGCCGTCCCCACGCCGAGCGCCGCCACCGACGCGCCCATCAGGACCCACGACGAGACGTGCGCCACGCTCCGGACGCTCGGGCGCGCAGCGCTCATTCCGGAGAGGCCGGACACCGCGACCGGTTCGCCCTCTGCAGTGAGCAGCGGCGGGGGCACCGGCTCGAGCTGCTCCAGCACCGCCCGCCCGGTGATGACGGACACCTTCCGCGTCAGCCGCGGCGCGCCGTCCGGCCCCAGCATCTGGACCTCGAAGTCTCCGGGCGGGAGGAACACCGCCACCGGCGCCTGCGGAAAGCGGTGATGGTCGATGACGATCTCCCCCGGCGCGCTGGACTCCAGCTCCACCAGGCCGCGCCCCTCCGCCTCCATCTTCGAGAGGATGTCGCCGAGGATCTCCGCCACCTCGAGCGCGTCGGCCGCCTCGGGCGCGCGCCGCAGGTAGAGCCGGTAGTAGTACGCGGCCATCGGCGCATCGCCGATCTTCTCGTGGGCCTTCGCCAGGTTGTAGGCCAGCTCGGGCGTCACCCGCAGCGCATCCGCGGCGCGGAAGTTCCAGATCGCCGCGCCGTACTCCTGGGCCTCGAACTGCTTCTCCCCCTCGAGCACGTACGCCTTGAACTGCGCCTGCTCCGCCGGGGAGAGCACCGGGCCGGTCCCCGAAGCAGCGGCCAGCGTCACGGCTGTGAGGATCCACGTCACCATCGGATGCTCCGGGGCGGGCGCCTATACCCCAGGCAAACGGCTACAAACAACCACATGTAGGATTGAGTGTGACCGGCCGACGGAGCGCGGCGCGCTACTCGCCGACGATCCGGATGTTGTCCACGTAGAGACCCTTGCCGCCCGCGGGGCAGTTCACCAGCGAGTTGCCGCCGCCGATCGCCAGCAGGAAGCGCAGCTTCACAGTGGCGTTCTTGTACGGGGTGAGGTCGTACTCCCGGGCCTGGTACGCGCTGGCGCCGCCGCCGGTGAAGGTGGCCAGGGTGACCGGGTTGCCGCCGAACACCACCACCGCGCTGCCGGAGTCGTTCGGCGAGGGCCCCATCTCGTGCCACTCGTCGAACCGGAGCTTCACGCTGGAGAGGTTGGGCAGCGTGACGTCGCGCTCCAGCACCACCGTCTGCGCCTTCCCGCCGAGGAGGTCACAGACGCGCGCGTAGTTCTGTCCGTCGGTCACGTTCGACCCGCGCCACACCAGCGTGGAGTTCTGCGGATCGGACACCGAGTTGAGCGCCTTCCACTGGTTGGAGCCGGTCACCGGCGCGCTCCACAGCGGCTCCGGCATCGGATCCATGTCGTCCGCGAAGATGATCCGCTGCGTCCGGAAGATGCAGGTGTAGTCGGAGGCCATGTTGGCGCTGGTGGCCGCGTCCTGGACCTGAGTCTTGTCGATGAAGACCTCGTAGACCGTGTCGTGCAGCAGTGGCGCGCCCGGGGTGAGCGTGGCCACCGTCTGCCCGGCGGTGTGCGCGACGCTGGCGGCCACGGGCGTACCGCCAACGCGCAGCCGGATCGCGCTGGCGTCGAGCGCGCCGCCGCCGGCCTTCTGCACGCCGGGATCGAACTGGACGGTGATGGTCGTCGCCCCGAGCGCGTCCGCGTCGACCACGCTGCCGCACGGGCTGACCGCGACGACGGACGGGCCCACCGAGGAGACGGTGAACGAGTACGTGTCGCTCACGGTGTTGCCGGCGAGGTCCGCGGCGCGCGTGCCATCCACCTTCACCGTGTAGGTGCCATCCAACAGCTTCGCGGCGGGGCGGAGGAAGGCGGTCCGGCCGGAGGCGTCGTACCAGACGGACGCCAGCACCGGCGTGTTGCCCTGGTTGAGCGTAATCGACGCCGCGTCGATGGTGTCCGGATCCACGTCCTCGCTGAACACCAGCTCCACGCCCACGCTGCTGCCGACCGTGGATCCGGCGGCCGGGTTACGCGAGATGACCGTGGGGCTGGTGCCATCGACGGTGAAGCTGAAGGTGGACGAAGCGGCGGTCGCGTCCAGCGCGTTGCCGGAAAGGTCGGTCAGGCCGCCCCAGCACGCGCACCGTGTACGCCGTGCCGGGCTGCAGCGCGATGGACGGCGTGAGCGAGGCGGTGTCGCTCTGCACCTGGTAGACGAGCCCGAAGGGGATCTTCGTCCCGCCGGCATCTTCAATGGAGAACTGCGCCAGGGAGACGCTCGTCGGATCGAGCGGGTAGGAGAAGCTGATCTGGATCGTCGGCCGCGCGCTCACCCCGGTGGCACTGTCTGCCGGGACGGTGCTGGCCACGGCCGGGCGGGTGATGTCGTGCGCGGAGTTCGCCACGGTGGTGAACGAGCGCGTGACGTCCGCGGTCGTCGCGAGCCCCTCTTTGTCTGCGAGCCCGGCCTTCACGGTGACGGTGATGGTGGCACCCGCGGGGAGATCCGCCGCCGAGACGAACACCGCAGACGCGGTCGAATCGTCGTAGCTGAGCGCGCCCTGGAGGAGCTGGGGCCCGTCCGAGAGCTCGACGTGGAGCGTGGCCGGGTCGATGGGCTCGCTGAACGCCAGCCGCACGCGCACGTTCACGTTCACGTCGGTCGCGCCGTCGGCAGGGGCGATCGCCGTGAGCGTCGGCTCGGAGTTGGCCTGGGTGGTGAAGCCGACCGTGTTGGTGCCCGCCTTCGCGTTGCCGGAGAGGTCCTTGATTCCGGTGCCCACGGTAAAGCTCAGCTGCGTGTTCGCGGGCAGCGGCTGCGACGGGATGAACACCACCGTGTTCTGCGCCTGCACGTACTCGATCCGCCCGGGGATCGCCGTGGTGCCCTGCATCAGCGAGATGTTCGCGCTGGAGAGCGAGGTTGGGTCGATCGGCTCGGAGAAGATCGCCGACGGCGTGTGGCCGCGCGCGACGCCCACCTGCCCCTGCTGCGGATCGATGGCGACGATCGTGGGCGCGGTGTTGTCGGGCGCGCCGCCGGCCACGAAGGAGGTGGAGATGACGCCGCCCACCGCGTTGCCGGTGAGGTCCTTGAGCGCGGCGCCGTTCACCACCACGGTGTAGCGCTTGCCCGCGGTCCACACGTCCGGCGCGCCCAGGGTGGTGCGGGTGATGCGGATCGATCGGGTGGCGGCCTCGTACTGGATCGCCCCCTCGATGACCGCGCCGTCCTCATAGAGCGTGACGGTGTTCTTCGGCGTCCCAGTGGCCGGCGTGATGGTGACGGTGCTCGCGTCCAGCGCCTTGTTGGCGACCATCACCAGCGCAGACCCGCTGGCCACGCCGGTGGCATTCGGCGCCGGGTTGATCGAGACGATGCGCGGGAGCGGTTCGGTGGTGAACGACGTGCGGAACTCGTTGGCGAGCGTGTTGCCGTGCACATCCGCGAGCGCAGTGGACGCGATGATGGTGTACGCGGTGGTCTCGAACAGAGGGGAGGTGGGCGTCAGCTCCACCGTGGTGGGGCTGACCACCGTCAGCGTGGTGGGCACGTCGGCCGCGCTGTCGGAGAGGCGGACGTTGGCGGGGGTGAAGGTGGCCGTGTCCATGTCCTCGCTGAAGGTGAGCGTCACCTTCGCGTTGACCGGCACGTCGGTGACGCCCGCCGCGGGCGAAACCATCACCACCTGCGGAGCGATGCCCAAGGTGGTGAAGGAGAAGCGGTACTCGGCGCCGAACGGGACCCCGGTGGCCGCGTGCGCGCCGGTGGTGACCACCACCGTGTAGAGGGTGGACTCATCCAGCGTCGACGACGGCGTGAGGGTCAAACTGATGGCGGTGGGGACATAAGCCGCGGGCAACTTCTGCTGCGCCGGGTCTTCGATCCACACGTTGTCGCTGGTGAGCGTGGACACGTCCATCGGCTGGCTGAAGGTCAGCTCGACGGAGGCCCCCAGCGACACGCCGGTGGCGTCGGCGGCCGGAAAGGAGGCACTCACCGTCGGCGCCGGCGCCACGGTGAAGGACGCGGTGAAGGCCTCCGCCAACGCGATGCCCGAGACGTCCTTCGCCCCCGGCGTGAGAGTGACGACGATGACCGCGCCGCCCGGATACGCCGCGTCCGGATGGAAGGTCGCCGTATGGGAGGGCGCGTCGTACGCGTAGGTGCCCGCGATGGGCCCACCGCCCTGCACCGCCACCACGAAGGTGTCGCTCGCGAACGTGGCCGGGTCCATGTCCTCGCTGAAGGTGATGGTGACGTCCGCATTGCCCGCCACGTCGGTCGACTGGTCCGCCGGGGTGATGCCGGTCACCGTCGGAATGGTCGCGGCGGTGGTGAACGTCCAGACCTTCGAAGCATCGAGGTGGGTGCCGTTGGCGTCGGCCACGTCGGTGGTGAGAGTGGCGGTGTACTGGCGGCTCTCGAGGAGCGGCTTCGCCGGCGTGAAGGTGGCGAGGTGCTCGCCGTCGTCGTAGCTGACCGTGCCGGCGATCTGCGTAAAGCCGTCCGCCAACAGGAAGCTGGCGTCGGTGATGGTCGCCCCGTCCATGGCCTTGCTGAACCGCGCGGTTACCGTGGTGTTGGGGGCCACGTGGATGGCGCCGTCCGCGGGAGAGGTCTGCGTGACGGTGGGCGCTGTCGTGGCGGTAATGAAGCCGACCGATGCGGGCTGACCCGCGTTGCCCGCCTTGTCCGCGTAGGCGTCGACCCGGAAGGTGTAGGCGGCGTTCTCGCGCAGCGCCGCCTTCGGCGCGAAGGTCGCCTTCGACCCCTCCACGCCGAGCTCGCCCTCGACTGCGGTGGCGTCGTCCAGAAGCTGCACGTGGACCGAGTCGGGCTTCACCGCCTCGGAGAAGGTGACCACGATGGTCGTCTCGATCGCCACGTCGGTGGCGCCGTCCCCGGGCTCGATCGACTTCACCGTCGGAGGCACCGTGTCCTTCGCCGGCGGCGGTTTGGCCGGGCAGGCGGTCAGCACCACTGCCGCCAACGCGGTGGATGCAGCGCGAAGAAGCGGCGTCCGAGTCATGATCTCGTTACCCCCGTCGTTCCGAGGGATTGAAACCGGCCGCAGTGGTTGGATCAGTAGATGGTGACGGTGGCGTTCAGCGTCGCCGAACCGTGGAGCAGCGGGTTGCTGTCATCCACCTTGATGGTGAACGTCCAGGTCCCGCGCTGCGTGGGGATGCCGGAAATGGTGTTACCCGCCACCGAGAGCCCGGGCGGCAGTACCGACCCCTGTGGCACCGACCACCCGTAGGGCGGGGTGCCCGATCCGGCCCGGAGCTCATAGGAGTACGGCGTGCCCACGCGTCCATCCGGGAGCCCGGCGGTCAGAAGGTAGAAGGTGATGTTGCCGCCTTTGGAGATGGTCACCGTGCGCGACGCGGACTGCCGCGCCGGGCCGGTGTCGTCGACCTGCAGGGTGAAGGTGCCCGAGCCGGAGAAGTTGCCGCTGCTCATCAGCACCCCGCCGTCGATGAACAAACCGGCCGGGAGCGTGCCGCCGTCGACGGACCAGAGGAGCGGCGCCCCCGAGCCGCCGATGGCCAAAAGCGGCTCGGAGTACTTCCTGCCATCGGAGTTGGTGAGTTTCTCCGGGCTGGCCACGCGCAGGCGCGGCTCGATGGTGAGCGTGTACGCGCGGCGATCGGTCGAGGGCACCTCCGCGCTGTCACGGACGTCGATGGTGAACGTCGCGGTGCCGGCCTCATCCGGCGTGCCGCTGAGCGTCCCCAGGGTGAAGGAGATGCCTTTGGGCAGCATGCCGTCGACGAAGGTGAACGTGTACGGCGGCACCCCGCCCTCCACCTGGAGCGTGTGCTGATAGGGCAGCTGCTCCACCGCGTCCGGCAGCACCGGCTCCAGCATCACGCCGCCATCTTCGTCACCGCCGTCCGGAGTGCCCGCGTCCATTCCCCCATCGGACGTGCCGGCATCCTCGCCCGCATCCGCCCCCGCATCGTCGAAGCCCGCATCCGATGGGCCGGCGTCCGGGTTCCCGCCAGCGTCGACCATGGGCGCGCACGGCCGGGTCTCGCCGCAGCGGGGCAGGCAGATCCGCTCCTCACGCAGGCAGACCTTCTGCGGATCCGCGCACTGGAACGCGTCGTCGCACCGCTCGTAGCCGGAGTAGTCCGGACGGAAGGTGCAGGCGGACAGCGCCGCCATCAGCGCGATGAGCGGCACCCGCTTCATGGGAGCTCCACCATGAACACCACCGCCACACCCGCGCCGAAGAGTGCACCGGCGCCGAACAGGACGTTGGCCGCCAGAGCCTGGTTCTTCCCCGCCTGCACCGTGTCCTCGAAGCAGCGCACGTAGGCCTCCCCCTGCCCGGCGCAGCCGGTCCGTTGCCGGGAGATCCGCTCGGCGGTGAGCTGCGATGCGGAGGCGAAGGCCACCCCGCCCGCGAGCGCCGCCACCGCCGCCGTGCCCAACGCCACCTCCGGCCAGCGCGAACGCCTCGGCCGCGCCGGTTCGGCGACCGCTTCGACGCCGTTGGCGATGGACCGCCCCAGCCGCGCGTCGTGGAAGAGCGCGATGACCGTCTCAGCCGGCTGCCGCTCGTCGAGCGCCGAGCCCGACGCATAGGTCCCGCGCTGCACCACGTTCCCGTCCGCCGGCCAGAGGGTGATGGCCACCGTGTGGCCGCCGCCGAACCCGTACGCGGTGCCGGACACCAGCCAGTCCGCGTCGAACTTCCGCGCCAGCGCCTTTCGGCACGCCGCGTCGGTGCACACCGGGAGCCGTAGGCCTTCGAACGTCCGGAGCACCTCCACCGCCTTCGCGCGCGGCTGCACGCACACCGAGAGGTTGCGGGCGATGAGCGCGCGCAGCGCCTCCTCCTCCTCCAGCGCTTCGTCGGGCGTGAGCCCGGAGGGCTCGAGCGGAACGACGACGACTCGCTCGCAGCCAGCCGGGGCTGCTTCCGCGGATGCGAGGGACGAGCGAAGGAGCGCGAGCAGCGCGAGGACCGCGAAGGTGAACCGCACGTCGCGAACTCTACCCGCTCACGGTTCCAGCCGGGGGGCCGCCGCCGGAGCCACCGGCCGTTCGCCGGTGCTGGTGACGAAGCCCTCGTAGAACCGCGGGCCGTAGGGGATGGAGAACAGATCGTCCCGGAACGTCTCCTCCAAAGAGCCGCGCGAGGCGACGGTGCGCTCCCGCCACAGGAGCGTGGCGCCGTCGATCAGCTTCGTGCCGTGCTCGAGGCGCACCGCCGCCTCACGGGTGGTCGAGCGCAGGAACAGCTCGCGGCCGGTGGGGAGCGCGAGCACCGTGGCGCGGTCCTTCTCCTTGTGCAGCTCCACGAGGCGCACGCCGCGCTCGTCTTCGACGACGAAGTGGCCGCCCATCCCGGCGGGGAGGGTGACGAAGCCCAGCCGCGAAGGCCGGGTGAGATCGACCAGTGGGTACGTGTGGTCCTGGGCCGGCGGGCGGGCGAAGACCTCGGGGCGGGCGCGCGGATCCTCCACCCGCGCATTCGCCGCGGCGATGAACGCGCGCAGCTCGGAGTACTCCACCCGCCCGTCCGCGTTCACGTCCGCGGCGCCGGAGAGCGCGGAGAGGACCTGGTGGGAGAACACGCCACCAAAGATGCCGGACCACTCGTGGCTCTCCTGCGCGCTGGCGGTCGAGAGCACCACGCCCACGTTCGGGTACTGCTCGAGGGTGCGCTCGTCGAGGAAGCGCTTCACCGCGCCGGCGTAGCTCTCCGCCCGAGGGAGCGCGCCGCGGCTGTTGACGAAGAAGTAAGAGTCGCACGCATCGACGATGAGGTGCACGAAGCGCGCGTGGGTCCGCGCCAGTACCTGCTGGTAGAGCTGCGTCCGGGTGAAGTTCTTCCCAAGGAGGCTGATGCTCCCCTCGCCCGCCTCGCCGCGCTGACCGTGACCGGTGAAGACGAAGTAGAGCACCGGGTCGCGGCCGGCGTCGCGGTCGGCGGCCATCTGCCGGTCGAGCCGCTCGAACGCGTCGAAGAGCTCGCGCTCGGTGGGCGGGCGCGTTTTCGACGCGAGGCCCGGGTGCCGCGCCTGGGTGTCCCCGTCCAGAACGGTGAGCAGCGCCGCGTCCTTCGACTGCGGCTCGAGCAGCTCGTAGAAGCGCGCCCCGTCGTCGTCCGCGAAGCGCAACGGCGGCACCTTCGGGTCGTTGCTCCGGTTGTTGGAGACGATCAGCGCGTACTGGACCCGCTCACCGGCGGACGCTGCGGTCGGCAGCACGGCGAGAAGGAGGGCGAGCGTCCAACGCATGCACGTGGATCCAAAGCACAAAGCGGGCGATCCGGAAAACCCGCGCTGCGGCAATGCAGCACGGGGTGACGGACGGTCCTTCCCTGTGTCAGAAGGGGCGCCCAAATGGCGTGGGACCGTCAGCTCCTGATGGGTTTTCGCGAGGGCGCGCCCGACGCGCTGGCGGAGGTCTTCCGTCAGAACGCCGAGCTCCTCACGCGACGGCTGCGCGCCGCTGCCTGGCGCGGGAGAGGTTTCGAGCGCTTGCGGTCCGAGCTCGAGCTGGAGAACGCGGTGCTGGAGGTCTTCGCCCGGGCCTTCGAGCCACGCGCGCGTGGTGTGTACGACGGGGTCCGACCGTTCGAGCACTTCCTGATGGGCATCGCCCGCAACTTCCTGCTCGAAGAGGCGCGCATCCGCGAGCACTCCGCAGGCATCAACCGCGAGCTGGAGGAACAGGTGGAGCGGGTGCTCATGCAGGATGCGCCCGTCGACGCCGAACAGGAGCTGGTGGACCGCGAGCTGGAGGGCCTGCTGGAGCAGTTCAAGCGTTCGCTTTCGCCCGAGGAGTTGCAGCTGTTCGACCTACGCTTCACCCAGGAGCTGGGTCAGGAGGAGGCGGCGGCGCGGATCGGCCTGTCCCGCATCCAGCTCCGCCGGCGCGAGCTGGCGCTGAAGAAGCTCCTCCTGGAGTTCCTCAAGGAGCGCGGCTACCTCCGCGGGCTGGAGGCCGCCGGCTGGACGTTCGTTCGCAGGAGCACCGGATCATGAGCTGCACCGACACCACCGCCCACCTCGCGCTGGAGCAGCTGTTCGTCGGAGAGCTCTCCGAGGTCGCCCACCTCGAGCTCCGTGAGCATGCGCGCACCTGTGCGGAATGCCACGAAGCGTACGACCGGCTCACCCGGGTGGAGGCGCAGCTGGAGAAATCCCGCTCCGGGCTGCCGGCCGCGCGGATGAAGTTCCTGGAGTCGCAGGTCCTCTCGCGCGCCGCCGCCCAAAAGCGCGCCGCGCAGGCCCGGGCCGACGCGGGCGGAGACCGCTCGCTGTGGACGCGGGTGCGGCTGTGGCTGGTGCCGGCCGGTGGGCTGGCGCTCGCGGGCGTGCTGGCGCTGATGCTGTTGCCGAAGTCACCGCCCCCGGGCGTGGACGCGGACGGCTTCCAGGCGCGCGGCGCCGGCGCTGCCGCGGCGAAGTCCATCTACGGCGTGCGCGCGTTCTGCATCCAGCCGGAGGGCGCAAAGAACGTCTCCCCGAAGGTGCTCGCCGAGGCCGGGCCGGGCGAGACGCTCACGTGCGCAGTCGGCAACCGCGTGCAGTTCGCCTACACCGCGCCCAAAGATGCGCGCCTCACCCTCGCCGCCCCCACGCCGGCGGGCGACTGGCTCACCTTCGCCTCGCGCATCGAGGTGAAGAAGGGAACCGACGTTCCGCTGTCCTTTTCCACGCCGGTCACAACGAGCTGGCTGTCGCAGCCGATCGAGGTGAAGGCGCGGTTCGAGGATCCGGCGACCGGGAAGCTGGTCGCCGAGACCACGTTGAAGGTGACCCCGTAGACCCTGCTGGCGCGCGCCTTGCCTCCGCGACGGCGGCCCGCGGGCTCTGCCCAGCGGCTGCCACGGTTTTCTGAGAGGAGGGCGGCTCACCATGAAGCGCACGTCAAGTGTGGGCGCGGCGATCACCGCGCTGGCAGTTTCGGCGACCGTCGTCGTCGCGTGTGGGAAGCCGGAGACAACCGGCCCCCGGGACGCAGGACCCGGTTCCGTTCTGGATGCAGGCTTGAAGGATTCCGGCACCGAGCTCCCGGACAGCGGGCTCGATGCGGGCGATGGCGTCGACGCCGGCGGTGACATGGACGCCGGCGAAATCGCCGATGCGGGCGAGCGCGATGGCGGTGAGGTCGCGGACGCGGGCACGGGCGAGCAAGACGGCGGCGAGGTGGCGGACGCGGGCGCGGTGGATGGTGGCGAAGCGCCGGACGGAGGCTGCGGGCCCTCGCACGCGCTGCTCTATCAGGTGAAGGCGAAGGACATCGGCTGGCCGGTCAACTGGCCCAGCTGCTACTCCGGTACTCCGGCGGACTGCACGAACATCCTCGTCGAGCGCTTCGCCACGCAGGTGGAGCTCGACACCTTCTTCACCAACGAGCTGCAGATGACCGCGCCCACGGTGAACTTCAACCTCGCCGACGCGATGGTGGCGTACAGCTGCGCGTGCCCGACGTACGGGTACACGCTGGACGCGATCGGGGTGACCAGCGACGGGTGCACGGTCGAGCTCGCCACCGAATTCCAGATGCCGGACGAGTCCTGCCTGACCTGGCAGACCTTCTCGCGGCCGTTCGTGCTGGTGGAGATCGAAAAGGACGGCGGCGTGGGAAACAGCGTCGTCCACCGGGACATCATGTACAGCTGCGGCCCCTAGAGGAGCGCGCGGAGCCTGGGGACGATGTCCTCCTTCGAAGGGCCGGGCGTCCCGCGGGCCGCGCCGTTGGCGAGCGCATCGACCAGCTCGTTGAGCGGGTGTCCGTCGTGGCCGCGCACCCACGCGTAGCGCACACGGAGCACCCGCGCGCGTGCGTCCAGCGCTTCGATCAAATCGCGGTTGAGCACCGGCGAGCCGTCGCGCGTCTTCCAGCCGCGGCGGCGCCACGCATGGATCCAGCTCGACAGTGCGTCCACCACGTACCGGGAGTCCGAGAAGACATCCACGCGCGCACCGTCCGGCAGCCCCTCCAGTGCCTGCAGCACCGCGCGCAGCTCCATGCGGTTGTTGGTGACCTCATACGCGCCGTCGCTCTCGTACCGGACGCTCCCGAAGCGCAGGGCCGAACAAGCGCGGTCGAAGACGATGAACCCCGTGCCGCCCGGCCCACCGGGGTTCTTCAGTGAGGAGCCATCCGCGAAGGCCACGAAGCGAGCGCGTTCGGACATTCCGAGCACAGTCTCTCATCCACCCCGCGGCAGACGGTAGACGGAAGACCGCCTCACCCCACCCGCATCACCGGCAGCGTCACGGTGAACGTGCTCCCCTTCCCCACGTCGCTGGTCGCGCCCAGCGTGCCGCCGTGTGCTTCGACGATCCGCTTCGCCATCGCCAGCCCGAGCCCCACGCCGCCGGTGCCGCGCTGGCGGCTTCGATCGCTGCGGAAGAACGGCGTGAAGAGCTGCTTGAGGTCGTCCGCGCTCAGGCCAATGCCCTCGTCGGACACGGCGATGCAGAGGTCCGGGCCCTCGACGCTGGCGCGCAGGACGATGGGCCGGCCGTCTTCGGAGTACTTGCGCGCGTTGTCGAGCAGGTTGTCGATGACGCGGCGGAGCAGCACCGGATCCGCGTCGATGACCGGCAGCTCCGCCGGCGAGACGACCTCGAGCGGCCGGTTCGGCCAGGCGTCGCGGAACTTCCGCGCCGAGGCGTCGATCAGCTCGGACGCAGGCACCGGCCGCGGGTGCATGGGGAGCGCCGTCTCGCCGGCCTTGCCGTTCGCCTGCAGGCGGGCGGTGGTGAGGACGTCTTCAATCAACCGCTCGAGCTCGGCGAGGTCCGAGCCGATCTCCTTCAGGTAGTTCTGCGCACGCGCCGCGTCGCCCTCCGCCGCCAGCTCCAGCGCGACGCGGATGCGGGACAGCGGCGTGCGCAGCTCGTGGGAGACGTTGGCGAGCAGCTCGCGTTCGTTGCGCACCAGCCGCTCCAGCCCGTCCGCCATCTCGTCGAACGCCCGGGCCAGCTCGCCCACTTCGTCCGACCTGCGGATGCCGCTGCGCACGGTGAGGTCGCCGTGACCGAAGGCGCGGACCGCGCGCGTCAACCGCTCCAGCGGCCCGAGGATGGTGCGCACCAGCGGCGCGGACGCGAGCGCCAGCACCACGAGGATGCCGCCCAGGTAGAACGCGCCGCGGCCCAGCTCGCGCGCGCCCGGGCCGCGCCACTCGGCGACCGCGTAGGCCGCAAGCTTGTTCTGCTGGTGGATCGGCATCACCAGCGTCCAGTGCCGGCGGCCGATGGTGGCGATCTCCCGGCCCAGCGAAGCCACCGAGTTGGGCGGAAGCGGCTCCAACGGCGGCACGACGTTGGTGCCGAGGATCCGGTTGTCCGCCGCATACAGCGTGATGTTGGCGTTGGCGCGTTCGCCCGCCTCCTGCAGCACCGCGTCGATCCGCGCCATGTCGCCCAGCAGCGCGGGCCCGCCCTCCGCGAGCCGGCGCTGGGTGTCGATCGCCAGGCTCCACATGTTGTTGCCGCGGCCGACGACGAAGCCAATGACGGCGATCGCCACCACCACCGCGAACAGCAGAAACAGCCCGTGCAGGTAGACGCGCCAGAACAGCTTCCGGCCGTGGTGGTGGGGGTGGTGG
>JADGHL010000229.1 GCA_019686135.1 Myxococcaceae bacterium
CCCCCGCCCCGCGCCACCGCACCCTTCACGCGCTGCGCGAGGAGTGGATCGCGCCGCACGAGCGCCGCTACCTCTCGGAGCTGTTGGACGCCACGGGTGGAGACATCAGCGCGGCCGCCCGGCGGGCGGGCGTGAACCGGGTCACCCTCTACCGGCTGATGCGGAAGCACGGCCTGAGGCTCAAGAAGCGGGCGGAGTGAGCCGCCGCCGGATCCCTCATATTTGCTTGCCCCAACAGCGCGGAATCTCTAGAGTCCCGCGCCCGTTTCGACGCTGGTCCCCGCGCCCATCTCGTGCGCGAGCCCGCCGGACCACGAGGAGCCAGGATTTCCGTGAAGGAGCGCTACCAGGAGATCGAGGACAAGTCGGAAGAAGTTCGCGACTGGTTGAGAACCAGCAAGCACGCGAAGGAGTTCCTCGACCGCTTCGAGATGTCGTGGGTCTACCACGACAACGCCCTCGAGGGGACGGTGTACACCGCCCAGGAACTGCAGGCAGCGCTCTTCCCCGGCACCGTCCCCGCCGAGGCGTCGATGCTGCCGGTGGTCTGGGAGATCCGGAACCACCAGGCGGCGGTGGAGTTCGCGCGCAGCGAGGCGAAGGCCGGCGGCAAGAAGCAGGCGCAGGTCACGCTCACCACCATCAAGCGGCTGCACGATCTCTTCTCCGGCAACACGCCCGAAGCGCAGTCGGCGCGGATGCTGCACGAGCGCCGGGAGCGCACCGAGAAGGAGAAGGAAAAGGAGAAGGAGAAGGCCGGCTACCGCAAGGACATGCCGCTGCACCGGACCTACTTCCACGAGATCGCCCAGCCCGCGAAGATCCCCGCGCTCCTCGAGAAGCTCGTCGACTTCACCGCGAGCGCGGAGTTCCGCGAGTTCCACCCCATCAAGCAGGCCGCCACCTTCCACCACCAGTTCATGCAGATCTTCCCGTTCACCGAGCACAGCGGGAAGGTCGGCCGCGTCTGCATGAACATGATCCTGCTCCGGCACGACTACCTGCCGGTGATCATCCACTCGATCGATCGCCAGCGGTATTACGAGTCGTTGCGCGGGCCAGTGGCCGGCTTCCGCACGCTCCTGATGGACGCGATGGAGAACTCGCTCGCGAACGCGATCAAGTTCTTCAAGGACGCGACCCGGAAGTACCGGGCGCTGAGGTGACGGCGTTCGCCGTCCGCCCGGCCGCGGAGCCTGCGGGCCGGGCCCCGGGCGGTGACGAACCAGCGGTGGGGGTTAACTAGGAAGTGCGGTCCCAACCACATGCCTAAAGCCGTCGATCTCCGTCCTCCGTCACGGGCCCGTGCCGCACCGTTTCCCGCCGAACGCCCGACGGGAGAAGCGCGCCGGCAGCTGCGAGCAGGCGGTCCGTACGCTGGAGCCTCCGAGCGGGCGAAGGTAGAACGCCTGCAGGCCATGCCGACGCTCGACAGCCCGCGGAGCCCAGACAAGCTCGCCTACCATGGGGAGGGACCGGGGACCGTCGCCCGCCTCAACTTCCGCGAGAAGCTCGAACACCTCTTCAGGGTGGCCCGGGGCCGCAAGCGTGGCCTCGTCCTCACGCACGACAACCCGGATCCCGACAGCATCGCCTCCGCGGTGGCGCTCTCGCACCTGCTGCAGGTCCGCACCGGCGTGGAGACCGACGTCGCCTACGGCGGGATCATCGGCCGCGCGGAGAACATCGCCTTCGTCGAGGTCCTCAAGCTGCCGGTCATCCCCGTCTCGCAGATCGTGTTCAACGACTACGACCTGGTGGCGCTGGTCGACACGCAGCCGTCGGTCGGCAATCACTCGCTGCCGCCGTCGATGCCGGCAACGATCGTGATCGACCACCACCCGCTGCGCGACGAGAGCCTGCGCGTGCCCTACGCGGACGTGGGCGGCGACTTCGGGGCCACCTCCACGATGCTGGTGGAGTACCTGCGGGCCGCGCGCATCGAGCCCGATCCGGAGCTGGCCACCGC
The DNA here is from genome assembly GCA_019686135.1 of Myxococcaceae bacterium. Taxonomy (GTDB): domain Bacteria; phylum Myxococcota; class Myxococcia; order Myxococcales; family Myxococcaceae; genus JADGHL01. Next base: position 1,970 of record JADGHL010000229.1, read on the forward strand.
GCTGTTCTACGGGATCAAGGCCGACACGCGCGACCTCGGCCGGCAGACCACCGGCACGGACGTCGACAGCTATCTGTGGTTGTTCCCGCGCGTGGACAAGCACCTGCTCGAGCAGATCGAGCACCCCGAGCTACCGGGCCGGTACTTCCGGCTGTACCACAAGGCCTACGAGCGGGCCCGGGTATACGGGACGGCGATCGTCACCGACCTGGGCGAGGTCTACTCGCCGGACATGGTGGCCGAGGTCGCCGAGCGCCTCAGCTTCCTGAGCGGGATGAAGTGGTCGCTCGCGTACGGCAGCTACCGCTCGCAGCTGTACTTCTCGCTGCGCACCAAGGACCGCCGGATGAACGCCGGCCGGCTGATCCGCGAGGTGTGCCTGGGGCGCAGCGGATCCGCCGGCGGCCACGGGAGCATGGCGGGTGCGCGGATCCCGCTGTGGGGGACGCGGGCCCAGCGCGCCGCGCTCAAGCGGGAGCTGGTGAAGGACTTTCTGGAGCGCTTCGGCGTGAAGCGTGAGCGCGGTGTGCCGCTGCTGGAGTACGACGACTGACCGCCGCCCGGGGTCCGGATGATCTACTTCGACTGGAACGCCACCACCCCGCTCCACCCCGAGGTCGCTGAACACCTCGCGCGCGCCTTCCGCGACGGGGTCGATCGTCCCGGAAATGCTTCGAGCGTGCATCAGGGCGGCCGGCACGCCCGGAGCCGGCTGGATACGGCGCGCGGCCGCTTGGCGTCGATCCTCGGCTGCGAACCGAAGGAGATCGTCATCACCGGCGGCGGGAGCGAAGCGGACGCGCTCGCGCTCAAGGGCGCCTTCGCCGCACGGCCGGACAGGGCGCGGACGAAGGTGGTGATCAGCACCATCGAGCACCCTGCCATCCTCCAGGCCGCAAAGCAGCTCGAAGCGGCGGGCGCGACCGTGATCCGCGTGCCGCCCGACCCGGACGGCGTCGTGCCTGCGGAAGCGATGATCGCGCACGTCGGGCCGGACACCGCCCTGGTCTCTCTGATGTGGGCCAACAACGAGACCGGCGCGCTGCAGCCGGTGGCGGACGTGGCCCGTGCGTGCCGCCGCGCGGGCGTGCTCTTCCACACCGACGCGGTCCAGGCCGCGGGCAAGGTCCGCGTCACCCTGCATGAGGTGGACGCGGATCTGCTGTCGATCTCCGCGCACAAGTTCGGCGGCCCGGCGGGGATTGGCGCATTGGTGGTGCGCCGCGGGGTGGCGATCGACCCGCTGGTGCCCGGACATCAGGAGCTGGGCCGCCGCGGCGGCACGCAGAACCTTCCGTACTTCGAGGCGCTCGCGCTCGCTTTCGAGCTGGCACACCGGGCGCTCGACACCGAGATCCCGCGGCTCACGGCGCTGAGGGATCGCTTCGAGCAGACCCTCGCCCGCGAGCTCGACGGCATCACCGTCAACGCCGGCGCGGTCCCGCGCGTGCCCAACACCTCGAACCTGCGCTTCGCCGGAGTCGACGGAGAGGCGCTGCTCATCGGACTGGATTTGGCCGGCATCTGCGTCTCCGCCGGCGCCGCCTGCGCCTCTGGATCGCTCACGCCCTCCCACGTGCTCTCCGCGATGGGCCTTACCCCGGCCCAGGCGCACGAGTCCTTGCGCTTCTCCATCGGACGCACGACCACCGATGCGGAGATCGACACGGTCATCGCCGCGCTCAAGGAACAGGTCACCCGGGCCCGCGCGGCCTGAGCGGTTCGCCTGCGCAGCGTCGCGCAACCGTCGCACGCCGCGGTGCGCCCTGCTCACCGCGGTCCTCTCCATAGCGGACGTCTGGTCGGCGAGAGGGCCGCACTGCCGTGTGCGGCGCGAACGGCGCACGAAGTGCCCGGTCGCAGCGGGAGCGGAGCGCACAGATTGGGGGCAGCGAACGCCGCCGGCCGCGACGCGCGCCAGTGATGCGCCGTAAGCAGCGTCCGCGCGACGACTGGTCCGCGCGGAAGCAGAAACCGAGCGACCAGGTCGAGTGCCGCGCGTGGAGGATGGAGCTGAGCGCACAGCAGGCGCGCGGCGACCGGCACAGGGAGGGGAC
>JADGHL010000230.1 GCA_019686135.1 Myxococcaceae bacterium
CTCCCCGCGTCCGTTTCGCCCCCTCCCCAACCGGGTTCCTGCACATCGGCGGGGCCCGGACCGCCCTGTTCAACTGGCTGTACGCCCGCCGCTACGGTGGCGCGTTCATCCTGCGCATCGAAGACACCGATCAGAAGCGGTCCACGGAAGCATCCCTGCAGGCGATCCTCGATGCGTTGAACTGGCTGAAGATCGACTGGGACGAAGGGCCACAGAAAGGCGGTCCGTACGGTCCGTACTTCCAGACCCAGCGGCTCGAGCGCTACGCAGAAGTCGCCGAACAGCTCATCGCCGAGGGCAAGGCCTTCCGGTGCTACTGCACCCCGGAGGAGTTGGAGCCTTTGCGCAAGCAGGCCGAGAAGGAGAAGCGCGCCTTCAAGTACCCGGGCACCTGCCGCGAGCTGAAGGCGCCGCCGCCGGGCAAGACGCGTTCGGTGGTCCGCTTCAAGCTCCAGAGCACCGAGGGGACGATCCGTTTCAAGGACCGGGTGCTGGGGGAGATCGCCAAGCCCATGAGCGACATGGACGACTGGGTGATGCTCCGCGGCGACGGGATCCCGCTCTACAGCTACGGCTGCGTCCTGGACGATCACGACATGGCCATCACGCTGGTGGCCCGCGGCCAGGAGCACGTCAACTCCACCTTCCCGCAGCTCCTTCTGTACCAAGCGCTGGGTTGGGAACCGCCCGAGTTCGCGCACCTACCGCTCATCCTCGCCCCCAACGGCGAGAAGCTCTCTAAGCGCAAGCACGCGGACGCGGACGTGATGAACCACAAGCACGCCGGGATCCTCCCCGAGGCGCTGCTCAACTACGTGGTCCGCCTCGGCTGGTCGCACGGCAACGACGAGGTGATCCCGGTCGAGAAGATGATCGAATGGTTCGACTTCGACGCGGTGGGCGCCACCAGCGGGAAGTGGGACCACGAGAAGCTCCTGTGGCTCAACCAGCAGTACCTGATGTCGATGCCGGTGGAGACGATCACCGACCGCTGGCTGCCGTACCTTGAGGAGAAGTCCCCCGGCGCACCGGCGCGGCCGCGCGCGCAGATCGAGGGCGTGGTCCGCCTGCTGCGCCCGCGTTCACGCACGCTGGTGGAGATGGCGGAGACCGCCCGCTACTTCTTCTCCGACGGCGTGACGATCGACGAGAAGGCGTTCGCGAAAGTCCTCACGCCGGAGGCCCGGCCGCTCCTTTCGGCCGCGCGCGAACAGCTCGCGCAAGCGACATGGTCCACCCAGGCGCTCGACGCGGTGGTCAAGCAGGTGGCGGAGTCCGCCGGCGTGGGCATGGGCAAGGTGGCCCAGCCGATCCGCGTGGCGGTGACCGGCGGCACCACCAGCCCGGGGATCGGCGAGACGCTGGAGCTGATCGGCCGGGACGAGTCGCTCCGCCGCATCGACGCGGCGCTGGCCAAGATGCCCGCGTGAGCACGGGCGGGCACCCGGCACCTGCGCGTCCTTCCGCCGCGGCGCGGTTTGCGCGGGCGGTCGGGGTCTACCTGCGCGAGTTGGGCGGCGAGCCGACGGTGGTGATCTGTGGCGCCTGCGCAGTGCTCATCCTCTCGCACTACCAGGGGTCGACCTCCTTCTTCCGTTCGGTGTTCGGGGCGAAGACCCAGACCCACCCGTGGTCCGGCGCGCTGCCGTACTTCTGGTGGTTCGGCTGGAGCCTCCTGCTCTACCTGGCGGTGCCGCTTCTGCTCTCGCGCGTGACCCGGGGCAGCTTCACGCGCCGCTACGGCCTGGGCCTCGGCGACTGGCGCGCCGGGCTGTGGATCAGCGGGCTCTTCCTTCTGGTGATGGTGCCGGCCGTGTACCTCGCATCCAGGACCCCGTCGTTCGCCCATCACTATCCGCTCGCCGGCAACGGCGCCTTCACCATCAAGGGACCGGACGGAAAGCCCGTCGTCTTCCTTGAGGTCTTCTTCCTCTACGAGCTCGCCTACTTCCTCTACTTCGTCGGCTGGGAGTTTCTCTTCCGCGGCTGGATGCTCAACGGCCTGCTGCCCCGCTTCGGGCGCGGCGGAGCGATCCTCTGCCAGGTGGCGCCGTTCGCGCTCATGCACCTGGGCAAGCCCGAACCCGAGGCCCTGGGCAGTATCGTGGCCGGCGTGGCGCTGGGGATCCTCGCGCTCCGGACCCGCAGCTTCTGGTACGGAGCGATCCTCCACGGCTGCATCGCGGTCTGGATGGATCTGCTCGCCGCCTGGCCCTATATACGGGGGCCGTGATGCACATTGACAGGGTGGGATCGCACCTCTATAAGGCGCGCGCTTTCGGGGTGGTGGCGGCAGTGCTGGTGGCGGCGGCGGCGTGGGGCGCCGAGACGGTCGGAGGGGTGACCCTGCCGAGCGGCTCGCACAAGGTGGCAGAGAATCGATACCGGGCTCCGGGCGATTTCGACGCGACGATGGACTTCTTCAAGAAGGCGTACCCACCGGGCGCCTATCCGCGGAAGTCGATCGTCAACCAGCCGGGCGTGAAGGCAGTTCATATCGTGAACCCGACCGGGAAGAACTGGGAAGGGCTCAACATTTATGAATCGGCCGACGGCGTCAGGATCTTCGTGCTCCGGCCGTCGGCGACGAAGAAGTAGGCGGTATTGGGGAATCGTCTAATGGAAGGACAACGGACTCTGACTCCGTTTATCTAGGTTCGAATCCTAGTTCCCCAGCTTTCGGACTGTTGTTAGAAGGCGCAGCACCCAACTGAATCCGGCCCTGTCGTCTAGCGGTTAGGACGGTGCCCTCTCACGGCACAAACTCGGGTTCGAATCCCGGCAGGGTCACTCTGACGAGCCCCGGCACCAGCAATGGTTCCGGGGCTCTCGACGTTTGCGCGGTAGAGTTATCCGTTGGACCCGGAAAGCGTCGGCGACGGGCGGGGCGAGCGCCGCCCGGAGAATGGCCTCTCTGGCCGGCGGGGTGTATCACTGAAGCCCCCGCGGGCGGTTGGATTCTGGGAGGCCCGCGGCACCCGAGGTCACCATGTCGCGCACCGCCCTCGCCGCGCTCGCGGCGATGTCCGTCGTCGGGCTCGCGTGCTCCTCGTCACCCCGCACTTCGGAGATACCGCCGCCGCGGATCGACGTGCTCGAACCGCAGGAAGGGTCGGTGCTCACCTCTCCGACGCTGGTGTTGAGCGGGCGGATCGACACGCCGGGCGCACCCCTCGCGTCCGCCGAGTACCAGGTGCAGGGCGGCGACTGGGCCCCGCTCGCGGTGGACGAGCAGGGCAACTTCTCCGCCACCGTGGCCGCGCCCCGGGCCGCCGGGATGATGCTCTCCCTCAAGGTCCGGGCCGCCAACCTTGCCGAGAAGCGCTCCGAAAAGTCAGTGGAGGTCCTGGTCCAGAATGCCGGCCCCACGCTCGAGATCAGCTCCCCGGTGGACGGGGCCATCCTCGGGCCGTCGGCGGTGGACACGGTCACGTTCACCGGCACGTCGGTCGACCGGGTCACGCAGGCGCCGGCCACCATCACCCTCGACTTCCACGATGGCGTCGGGCCCCGTCCGCTGGACAACTCAGCGGCGGGGTTCTCCATCACCGTCCCGCTGGCCGAAGAGGACTTCGTCGCGCATGACGTGACGCTGGTCGCCACCGACGCGCGCGGGAACAGCACCACCGCCACGCTCCGTGTGTACGTGGACCGGGTGGCGCCGACGCTGTCGGTGACGGCGCCCGCCGAAGGCCAGAAGTTCGCCCGCGCCGACTTCGCCCAAAGCGACGACCTCACCGGCCAGTTCACGGCCGCCGACGGCGACCCATCCCCCACCGTGGAGCTCGACGTCGGGAATGGATGGCAGCCGGTGACGGGCAACGGCTTCGTCGTCCCCACCTCCCCCACCGACGACGGCGTCATCTACACCCTCCAGCTGCGCGCGACGGATCGCGCCGGGAACATCACGAGCGTGGTCCGCTCCTTCGCGGTCGATCGCGTGGCGCCGGTGGCGGCGATCGACCGCGCCCCCGGTTCGCGGCGCCACCCCCCCTCCGTGATGGTGACCATAAC
>JADGHL010000094.1 GCA_019686135.1 Myxococcaceae bacterium
TGCGCTCGATGGCGGCGAGGCCCGCGGTGGTGGTTCGGACCGGGCGCCCGGCGGTGGCGGCACGGCACGTGGAGCCGGTGCGGGCTGCGCGCCGGTCGGAGGTAGAGCGACGCGCGGAGCGGGGGCGGGCCGTGCGCTCGGCGGCAGCGAGGCCCGCGGTGGTGGTCCGGACCGGGCGCCCGGCGGTGGCGGCACGGCACGTGGAGCCGGTGCGGGCTGGGCGCCGCTCGGCGGTGGAGCGACGCGCGGAGCGGGGGCGGGCTGTGCGCTCGATGGCGGCGAGGCCCGCGGTGGTGGTTCGGACCGGGCGCCCGGCGGTGGCGGCACGGCACGTGGAGCCGGTGCGGGCTGCGCGCCGGTCGGCGGTGGAGCCGGTGACGACGACGGGCCGTGTCGTTGCGCCGGTGGAGGCGCGGTGCGCATACCGGGCGGTTCGCTGGGCCGCGGCTGCGGCGCCGCTCTCGGCATCTGCCCCGTCTCCGGCGCAACGCGTTCCGCGGGCGGTGGTCCCATGCGCGATGCGGGCGGCGTCGCCGGTGACGGTTGAACCGCTCTCGGCGCGGCGGTGCCGCTGCGCCCCGCGGGCGTTCCGGGCGGCGGCGTCATCCGGACCGCGGGCCGCCGGGCCGCTCGCGGGACCATCTCCGGAGGCGGTCCTGCGAACCGCGTGCCCGGCGCAGCCGGAGCGTGTCGCGTGACCGTGGTCACCTCGTGGACGCGCGACGGCGGGACGCGGTGCCGCCAGACGTGCGGTTCGCCGAAGTGGCGCTGGTGCACGAAGACCCAGTGCGGCGCGTAGTAGAGCTGGAAGCCCACCGGCGGCAGCGGTGCCCAGCCGATGTACCCGCCGCCATACCGCCAATCCACCCACGCCGGCGCCCACGTCGAGCCGGGTGTCCACACCCAGCCGAAGCCGCTGATCCACGCCCAGCGTCCGTAATGGAAGGTGGCCCAGCCGAAGGGATAGCTGCTCTCGAAGACCCAGCCGGCGTTCGTGTAGACCCACTGTCCGCCGGTCGCGTAGGGCTGAAAGTCGTAGCCGACGATCGACCGGTACGGCCGCCACGCCTGCCCCAGTCCGGGCACATAGAGCCACTCGCCCCACGGCGAGAGCGCGGGGCCGAACTGTTCGACCGAGACGTAGCTGCTGCCGTAGTACGGGTCGTCGTACGCGTACCAGGTGGCACCGCTCGTCGTGACGCAGCCACAAAGCGCCATCGCGCCCACGGCGATGGCCAAAAGTCCTCTGCGCCACGCATCCATCCTCATGGGCTACCGATAAGGCGACGACGCCCGCTCCGCTGTCCGCCGTCACCCTCCGGGCAGGCCAGCGCCGCTTCTGCCGGGCGTGGGCCGGGCTACGTAGCGCACACGATCCGGGCTGCAGATCGGCGCAGGGTATTGAAGAGTGGAACACCTGCGCCCGATGCCTTCGCCCGCCGACACCCTCTCCGCCCTCTGCCAGGGCTGCGGCCTCTGCTGTGACGGAACGCTCTTCGCGCGCGTCCCCGTGAGCGCCGCGGAGCGCGACCGGCTGCTCGTCGCCGCCGGCGTGCAGGTCGAGCGTCGTCCCGACGGCGCCTTCGCGCTGCCCCAACGCTGCGCGGCGCTGAGCGGCTGCCGTTGCACGGTGTACGCGGATCGTCCGGGCCGCTGCCGCGAGTACCAGTGCCTCCTCTTCGCGGCAGTGGAGGCGTCCGAGGTCGATCTCGACGAAGCCCGCGCGGTGATCCACGGCGCCGGGCACCTCATCGCCGAGCTAGGTCGATGCGCCTTCGGCGCGCAGGACGACGGGATGGCGGTGGTCGCGCGGTTCCGCGCGCTGGCGACGGACGCACAGGGGCCGGCGCTGCCGGCCGAGGCGCGCCGCGCATTCCTGGCGCTGCAGGCGTACCTCGACCGGCACTTCCGCGGACGCCGCTGACTCCGCCGCGCCCCCAGGTCCCGCTCCCTCGGGCTTCGGGCTACGGCACTTCCGTGTGCCCCTGACGGCGCAGGAAGGTCGGGATGTCGAACTGGTCCTCGTCGATTGGGAGCGACGCGGGCTCGCGGTTGACCACCACGCGCGGAGACGGCGCGGGGGCGCCGGCGGCCACGGTGCGGACGCCCGCCTTCGCCGGCGCCAGCGAGGCCTCGTCGCGGGATGCGCCCACCGGTCCGAGCGCCGGGACGGACACCGCCGGCGAGGCCTTGCCGATGAGCGGCACCTGCACCGGCTGGGCGCTCAGCCCGCGCACCTTCGGCTCCCGCGTCACGAAGCCGGTGGCGATGATGGTGATCTTCACCTCGTCCTTGATGCTGTCGTCGATCAGCGAGCCGAAGATGATCTCCGCCTCCGGGTCCGCCGCGTCGTGCACGAGGGTGAGCGCCTCGTTGACCTCCTGCAGGGTCATGTCGCGGCCGCCGGTGATGTTGATGAGCAGCCCGGTAGCGCCGTCGATGGTGACGTCCTCGAGCAGCGGCGACGAGATCGCCTGCTGCATCGCCAGGAGCGCGCGCTTCTCGCCGGTGGCGCGGCCGGTACCCATCAGCGCCAGCCCGCGGTCGCTCATGATCGTCTTCACGTCCGCGAAGTCGACGTTGATGTACCCGTGGTACTGGATGAGGTCCGAGATGCCCTGGACCGCGTTCACCAGCACTTCGTCGGCGCGCTTGAACGTCTCCAGGAGCGGCATCGGCTGATCGCTCAGCGAGAGCAGGCGCTGGTTGGGGATGGTGATCAGCGTGTCGACCGCGGCCTTGAGCTCGACGATGCCCTGCTCTGCCGCCTTGCGGCGCCGGTTGCCTTCGAAGAGGAAGGGCTTGGTGACCACGCCCACCGTGAGCGCGCCGAGCGACTTGGCGATATCCGCGATAATCGGCGCGGCGCCGGTCCCGGTGCCACCGCCCATGCCGGCGGTGACGAACACCATGTCCGCGCCCTCGAGGTGGGAGGCGATCTCATCGCGCGACTCGAGCGCAGCCTCGCGCCCCATCTCCGGGTTGGCGCCGGCGCCGAGCCCCTTGGTGAGCGACTGACCGATCTGGATACGGGTGGGCGCCTGGTTGGCGGCCAGCGCCTGGATGTCGGTGTTGGCCGCGATGAAGTCCACGCGGTCCAGGTTGGCCGCGATCATCGTGTTCACGGCGTTGCAGCCGGCGCCACCGACGCCAACGACGCGGATCTTCGCGGCCTGCTTGCTCTGTTCGAACTGGTTCATGGAGGAGTCCTTTTCGGTGGGCGCCTCATCATCGGGCCGCCCGGGCCGGTCTCAAGTTTTCAGCTACGTGGCTGTAGCGCCCGCCTGGGCCTAGAAGATCTCCTCCAGCCACTCGCGCATCCGGCCGCGCACCTTCTTGTAGACGTTGCCGTCGTCCCGGATGCGGAACACCCGCCGGTCCTGGTTCCGGGCGCCGTAGACCACGAGGCCCACGCCGGTTGCGTAGACCGGGCTCTTCACCACGTCGACCAGCCCGCCGATCCCCCGCGGCACGCCCCGGCGCACCGGCAGGCCGATCACCTCCTCGGCCAGCTCCGGCATTCCGGCGAGCAGCGTGGAGCCGCCGGTGATCACCACCCCCGAGGCGAGCAGATCCTCGTAGCCGCACTTCTGGATCTCCCGCTGCACGAGCTGGAAGATCTCCTCCACCCTCGGCTCGAGGATCTCGCAGAGGATCTGCCGCCCGAGCACCCGCGGCTGGCGCCCGCCCACACTGGGCACTTCGATGGTCTCGTCCTTGTCCACCAGCGACGCCAGGCAGCAGCCGTACTTCTGCTTGATCCGCTCGGCCTCATGCGTCGGCGTGCGCAGCCCGATGGCGATGTCGCTGGTGAGGTTGTTGCCGCCCAGGGCAATCACCGCGGTGTGCACGATGGCGCCGCCGGAGAAGATCGCGATGTCGGTGGTGCCACCGCCGATGTCGACCAGGCACACGCCCAGCTCGCGCTCGTCCTCGGAGAGCACCGCCTCCGCGGAGGCCAGCGGCTGCAGCACGATGTCCGCCACATTCAGCCCGGTGCGGTTGGCGCACTTGACGATGTTCTGCGCCGACGACACCGCCCCGGTGACGATGTGGACCTTGGCCTCGAGCCGGACGCCCGCCATCCCGAGCGGCTCCTTGATGCCGCCCTGGTCGTCGATGATGAACTCCTGCGGGAGGACATGGATCACCTCGCGGTCGAGCGGGATGGCCACGGCCTTGGCGGCGTCGATGACCCGCTGGATGTCCGCCTCGCGGATCTCCTTGTCCTTCACCGCCACGATGCCCTGGCTGTTGAAGCCCTTGATGTGGCCGCCGGCGATCCCGGTGTAGACGTGGCTGATCTCGCAACCCGCCATCAGCTCCGCCTCCTCGATCGCCCGGCGGATGCTGGCCACGGTGGCCTCGATGTTCACCACCACGCCCTTGCGCAGGCCCTTCGACGGGTGCGAGCCGATCCCGATGATGTCGATGCCACTGTCGGTCAGCTCGCCGACGATGGCGCAGATCTTCGTCGTCCCGATGTCCAGGCCGACGACGATCTCACCTGACTTCTGCTTCGCCATGTTGTTCCTCCCGCCCGCCTCTCTCGAGACCGGGCTCCCCTCTTCGGAGGCGCTCTCGCGCCTCCCTCAATTCGCCGCCGGGCTCCGGTCGGAGTCCGGGGACGAAAGCGTCACGGTCACCCACCCGGGCCGAACCCGGTTGTCGAGGTGGATGACCTGCGCGGTGAGCCCGCGCCGCTTGAGCTCCGAGCGCACGCGCGCAAGCCGAGAAAGCTTCTCGGGCGAGGCCTCCTCGCCGAACCGGACCTCGGTACTCGACGTGGTGATCACGGTCACGTCCCCCGAGCGCTCGAGCCGCACCTCGGAGACGCGCTCCTTCGTCCCATCCGGGAGCGCGGCTTCGAAGGCGGCCATCGTGCGCAGCGCCTCCTGGAAGCGCTTCGCCGAAACCCCGGGCTGTTCGATGTATTCCTCGCGGCCGACGCCGGTCACCAGCGGCAGATCGATGGCGTCGCCCGCAGTCAGCTTCTTGAACGGTTCGCCCCGGTCGTCGAGCAGGTAGAGCTCGCCCAGGGACACCAGCGCCGCCGCCTCGTGTTCTTCGATGGCGATCTCCAGCGCGGCCGGGAAGTGGCGCACCACCTTCGCGCGGCGGACCCAAGGGTGCTGTTCCAGCGCCGCCTCAACCTGATCGGGATCGATCAGAAAAAGGTTCTGCCCGCGGGTCAGCCCGGCCAGCCGGCAGAGCTCGGCGTCCTCCGCGCGGTGGGTGCCGGTGATGGTGATCTTCGAGAGCGCGAAGGAGGGCGAGGTGGTCGCCCATCGCCAGGCGTACCGGCCGCCGAAGAAGAGCACCGCACACACCGAGAGCCCCGCGCCGACGCGCGCCAGCACGCGACCCACCGACACGGCGAGCGAGGTCATCGCGCGCGCGCGCTCGGCGGTATCTGCCCGTCTGCGGTTTTTTCCTCTCCCCAGGCTCATCAGACTTCCGGCGGTGGCGCTTCGCCGAATGCTGATCCGGCTCCGATCACCCCGCAAATTTCTGGCTACAGCTCTGTGGCTGTAGTCAGCGGACCGCAGCGCCGGGGAGAGGACCGGGCGGCGACCCGAGCGTGCTGTGGACTGCGATTGCGCGGCCCTTCTACGCCTGGGCCCGGACGGCGATCAACTGCACAGACGGATACGGCCGGATCATCGATGGGCGGTTTCGCACGCGCGTCAACCGGTTGACACCGTCGGACGAGGGGGGATGCTGCCGCTCTCCCGAAAGGGAGTTCGACCCGAGCGGAGTGACTCCAATGACCGGTGCGGCGGTGTGCAACATGGCGTTCGAAGCAGTCGGTCGGACGCTGGTGATCGTTCACAACGCGAATTATCCGACCGACGCCGAGTGGGACGCCTACCTTCAGGCGCTGCTCGCGCACGTGACGCAGTGGAAGGACCGGCGGAGCCTGGTCCTGACCGCGGGCGGCGCTCCCAGCAGCAAACAGCGGACGCGGATGTCCGAGGTGGTGGGAGACAGCGTCGCGCCCACCGCGGTGCTCACTACGTCTGCCCCGGTGCAGGCCACGGTCGGCGCGCTCCATCTGCGCAACGCGGCGATCCGGACCTTCCCCCCGGACGATCTCGACGGCGCGCTGGCGCACCTCGGGCTGCGCGAGGAGGAGAAGAAGCGCATCCTGCTCATCCTCCCGGGCCTCAAGCAGAAGGTGGGCGTCGAACCGGAGCCCACCTGATGGCGGCCGTGGGCGTTACGCCTTCAGGGCCGCGCCCATCAAGAGCCGTTCGCACAGCTCGGTGAAGCCGATCCCCCGCCCCGCGGCGATCTTCGGCAACAGGCTCGTCTCGGTCATCCCCGGCAGCGTGTTGACCTCCAGGATGTAGACGTCGCCCGACGCGGTGATGATCACGTCCGACCGGGTCGCGCCGGCGCAGCCGAGCGCCCGGTGAGCGGCCAGGCAGATCTCGTTGACGCGGTCGTAGTGCTCCTTCGGCAGCGGCGCGGGGAACAGGTACCGGGTGCCACTGCCCGACTGGTACTTGGCCTCGTAGTCGTAGAATTCGCGCCCAGGGACGACCTCGATCACCCCCAGCGCCTCGTCGTCCAACACCGCGCCCTGGACCTCGCGGCCCTTGATGAACTGTTCGACGAGGATGCGCCCGGCATACTTCGCCGCGTCCTCCACCGCCGCGCGGTAGGCGTCCCGCGTCCTGCAGATGTGCACGCCGACCGAAGAGCCCTCCCGGGAGGGCTTGACCACCACGGGGAACGGGAACGGCAAGGTGTCGGTCTCCGCCAGCGCGCTCTGTGGATCAACAAACGCCCGGTGCGGCGGCGTGGGGATCCCGTGCGCGATGAAGACCTGCTTGGAGAAGACCTTCTCCATCCCCGCCGCGGAGGCCAGCACGCCCGACCCGGTGTAGGGGATGAACATCGACTCCAGCAGCCCTTGCACGCAGCCGTCCTCGCCATAGCGGCCATGCAGCGCGATGAAGGCGACCTCCACCCGCTCGGCGCGCAGCCGTTCGGGGAGATCCTTCTGGGCGTCGATGGCCACGACGTCGTAGCCGGCGCCCCCCAGCGCCTTCATCACCGCGGCGCCGGTGCGCAGCGACACCTCGCGCTCCACCGACAGCCCGCCCATCAGCACGCCGATGCGCTTTGCCTTCAGCTCTTCTCTCGTGAATCCCACTCACTCCTCCGGGATCGGCGTGAACACGCCGACCTTCTTCACTTCCGCCTTCAGCTCCACGCCGAAGCGTTCGAACACGCGCCGCTGCGCCAGCGCCATCAGCGAGGTCACGTCCAGCGCGGTCGCGCCGCCCAGGTTGACGATCCAGTTCGCGTGCAGCGTGGAGATCTGCGCCCGGCCGATCCGGTGGCCCTTCAGCCCCACCTGTTCGATCAACGCGCCGGCGTGGTGCGGCCGCGGGTTGACGAACACGCTGCCGCAGTTCGGCTGGGACAACGGCTGAGTTCGCTTCCGGTAGCCGAGGTCCTCGTCCATCTTCCGCTGCGATTCGGCAACGTCCCCCTTCGGGAGGCGAAAGCGCGCGCGCGTCACCACCGCGCCGGGCGGAAGCACCGTGTGGCGGTACCCGTAGCGCAGCTCGCGCGCGTCCACCCAGCCCACGCCGTCCGGAGTGGCCAGCTCCACGGCGTCCACCACCGTCATGCACTCGCCGCTGCGGGTCCCGGCGTTCATCGTCACCGCGCCGCCGACGGTGCCGGGGATCCCGGCGAGGAACTCCGCGCCCACCAGGCCCAGGGCCTTCATCGCGTTGGTGATCTTCGCGATCGCCGCCCCGGCGCAGAGGGTGATGAGCCCGTCGTCCGCGCGGATCTGGCGCTCCTCCGCGAAGAGGTCGCCGGGCAACTTCACCGTCACGCCGGGGATGCCGCCGTCGCCGATGAGCGAGTTCGCCCCGCCGCCGAGCACGTGCACCGGGACGCCTTCGCTCCGCGCCAGGGAGAGCGTCGTCACCAGCGCGTCGATGGACGCCGGCTTCACCCAAAGCTCGGCCGGCCCGCCCACCCGGATGCTCGTCCAGGGCGCCAGCGGCGCGTCCGCCCTCACCTCACCTTCGAGGAAGCGGCCGATCCGGTCGAAGAGCGGCGGCGACGCCATGTCAGGATGCCTTCTGCGCCGCGCCGAGCTTCGCCAGAAGCTCCGGGCCGGTGTGGGTGATGTCCCCGGCGCCGAGGGTGATGACGATGTCCCCGGGTTCCACACGCCGGGCCAGCGCGTCGGCGAGGTCCGCGCGCTTCTCCACGAAGGTCACGTCGCGGTGCCCGTGCGCGGCGATCGCCTCGGCCAGCTTCGCTCCGGTGACCCCGGGGATGGGGTCCTCGCCGGCGCTGTAGATGGAGGTCACCAGAAGCACGTCCGCGTCGTTGAAGGCGCTGGTGAAGTCTTGGAAGAGATCGCGCGTCCGCGAGTACCGGTGCGGCTGGAACGCAACGACGATCCGCCGCCCGAACGCGCGGCGCGCGCCGGAAAGGGTTGCCTTCACCTCGGTCGGGTGGTGGCCGTAGTCGTCCACCACGGTCACGCCCCCCACGTCGCCCTTGACGGTGAAGCGCCGCTGCACACCGCCGAACTCCGCGAGCGCCCCGCGCACCACGTCGAGCGGGATCTCCATCTCCTCGGCAATGGCGATCACCGCGAGCGCGTTCATCGCGTTGTGGGCGCCCACCATCCGCACGGTGAACTCGCCCAGGTCGTCTCCCCGGCGATACGCGCGGAACCTCGTGGCGAAGCCCTCCAGGCGGATGCCCTCCACCCGGTAGTCGGCCATGTGCGAGGACCCGTAGGTGACGAAGCGCTTTTCGATCGACGGGAGCAGCGCCTGCACGTTGGGGTGATCCAGGCACAGCACGTTGAGCCCGTAGAACGGCACCCGGTTGCAGAACTCGATGAAGGCGTGCTGCAGCCGGTCGAGCGTGCCGTAGTGATCCATGTGCTCGGGATCGATGTTGGTCACCACGGCGATCGACGGGTGCAGCTTGAGGAAGGACCCGTCGCTCTCGTCGGCCTCCACCACCATCAGCTCGCTCTTGCCGAGCTTGGCGTTGGAGTCGAGCACGTTGACCTTGCCGCCCACCACCGCGGTCGGATCCAGCCCGGCGGCGCTGAGCACGGTGGCCACAATCGAGGTGGTCGTGGTTTTGCCGTGCGAGCCCGCGACCGCAACCGCGTACTTGAGCCGCATCAGCTCCGCGAGCATCTCGGCGCGCGGGATGACCGGGATCTTCCGCTGCCGCGCGGCGACGACCTCCGGGTTGTCCTTGCGCACCGCAGACGAGATGACGACGACGTCCGCGTGGACCAGGTTCTCGGCGCGGTGCCCGTAAGAGAGCGTGGCCCCCAGCCGCTCCAGCCGCCGGGTGATGTCCGACTCCTTGAGGTCCGAACCGCTGACCCGGTAGCCGAGGTTCAGCAGCACCTCGGCGATTCCGCTCATGCCGATCCCCCCGATGCCCACGAAGTGCACGTGCGAGGAGTGGCGCGTCTTGAAGAGGCTTCGGGTGGTCATGGTGACAGGGGGCTCATCGTGAGGCGCTCGCCCGGGGCGGGATGGAGTCGCGCTCCTTGTCGGTGCGCGGGCGGCCCGAGGGCCCCCACTTGTCGATCATCATCTGGACCATCACGTCGGCGACCTCCTTGGCCGCCTCCGGACGCCCGAGGAGCCCCGCCTTCTTCTCCATCTTCCGGCGCCGCTCGGGGTCGGTCACCAGCGCGCGGATTTCGTTCGCCAGCCGCTCGGCCGTCAGCTCGCTCTCCCGGATCATCACCGCCGCCCCGGCGTCCACCAGCGCCTGCGCGTTCTTCGCCTGGTGATCGTCCGCCGCATACGGGAAGGGGATCAGGATCGACGCCTTCTTGCACACGGTCAGCTCGGCGAGCGTCGTCGCCCCCGCCCGGCAGACCACCAGCGCCGCGCGCGCGTACGCCTTCGACATGTCGTCGATGAACTCCAGCACCTCGGCACTGAAGCCCTTCTCCTCGTAGCGCCGGCGGATCTCCTCGGGCGAGTTCTTCCCCGTCTGATGGACGAAGTGCAGCTGCGACCGGAGATCGCCGAGGTGGTCCAGCGCCTCGGTCACCTTCTCATTGATCGTCCGCGCGCCCTGGGAGCCGCCGAAGCACAGCACCGTGAACTTGTCGTGCGCCACGGACGAGCGCAGGTAGTTCTCCATCAGCGCCCGGCGGATCGGGTTGCCGACCAGCTGCACCTTGCGCGCGGGGAAGTACCGGCGCGCCTCTTCGAAGGAGATGAACGCCGTACGCACGAAGCGCCCGAGGATCTTGTTGGTGATGCCCGGCAGCGCGTTCTGCTCCTGCAGCGCGGTGGGAATGCCCTGCAGCCAGGCGGCCATCACCACCGGCCCGGAGGAGTAGCCGCCCACGCCCACCACCACGTCCGGCTTGTAGCGCTTGAGGATCGCCCACGACTGGAAGAAGGCGCGCGGCAGCACGAACAGCGCCTTGAGGAACCGCAGGGGCCCCACCCCTTTGAGGCCCTGCGCGGAGATCGTCTCCAGCTTGAAACCGGCGGCGGGCACCACCCGCGCCTCGAGGCCCCGTTCGGTGCCGACGAACACCACGTCGTTCTTGTGGTGACGGGTGACCAGCTCCTCCGCGAGCGCGATGCCCGGGAAGAGGTGCCCTCCCGTTCCGCCGCCGGCGATCAGCACCCTCATGCGACCGCCTCGGAGAGCTGGCCCCGCACGCGGTGGCCGAAGGAGGCGCGCTGCGCCGAAGCGCTGACGCTGAGGAGTACGCCCGCGGCGGTCATCATCATCACCAGCGACGTGCCGCCGTAGGAGATGAACGGGAGCGTCAGCCCCTTGGTGGGCAACAGGCCCATCGCCACGGACATGTTCACCACCGCCTGGAAGGCGAACAGCGTGGTGATGCCCATCCCCAGGTAGGTGCCGAACGGCTCGCTCGCGCCCAGCGCCGCGCGCAGCCCACGCCAGACGACGATCACATAGAGCACCACCACCACGGTGACGCCGATCAAGCCCAGCTCCTCGCCCACGATCGAAAAGATGAAGTCGGTGTGCGCCTCGGGCAGGAAGAACAGCTTCTGGCGCCCGTCGCCCAGGCCGAGGCCGGTCAGGCCGCCGGAGCCGATCGACATCAGCGACTCGGCCACCTGGTACCCGTCGCCGTGGCGGGTGCCCCACGGGTCGAGAAACGCGGTGATCCGCCGCAGGCGGTACGGCTCGGAGGCGATGAAGTGGTACGCCACCGGCAGCGCCGCCAGCACCGACGCCACGAGGTAGGAGATCTTCGCGCCCGCAGTGAACAGCAGCGAGAACAGCAGCACCAGGAGGCACACCGCGCTCCCGAAGTCCTTCTGCAGAAGGCACAGGCCCGCGAGGATCCCGGCGAAGATGACGTGCGGCAGAAAGCCCACCGAGAAGGTGACGACCTTCTCGCGCTTCTTCGCCAGCGAATACGAGAGGTAGATGATCCAGGCGACCTTCAGGCACTCCGACGGCTGCAGGGAGAAGCCGGGGAGCCGGATCCACCGCGAGGCGCCGTTGGCGTCGCCGCCGATGCCCGGGACCAGCACGAGGATCATCAGCAGAATCGCGCCGACGACGATCGGATACGCGAGGCGCGCCAGCCGCCGGTAGCCCAACGCCATAACGGTGGCCATGGCGCACAGGCCGAAGGCGAACGCCACCACCTGCCGCTTGAGGAAGAAGAAGCTGTCGCTCTGCTTGTCGTGCGCGAGGATCGCGCTGGCGCTGTAGACCATCACCAGCCCGATGGTGATGAGCGCCATCACCGCGGCCAGGAGGATCGGATCGAAGGTGATCCGTGCCGCGCCTTTGTCGCTCCTCATGACAGTGACCTCACCAGCGCCTTGAACACCTCGCCCCGGTGCTCGAAGTTCCTGAACTGGTCGTAGGACGCGCACGCCGGCGACAGCAGCACCACGTCGCCTTCTCTGGACAGCTCCTTCGCCTTCTGCACGGCGCCCTCGATCGTCTGACACGCGTGCACCGGCACCCTGCCGGCGTACGCGGCCTCAATCGTCGGGGCGTCCTGACCGATCGTCAAAACTCCCTTCACCTTGTTCAACGAGGCCTGCACGAGCGGCTCGTACGGCGCGCCCTTCCCCTTGCCGCCCAGGATGAGCCAGACGTTCTTCGGGAACGCCGCCAGCCCCACCAGGGTGGAGTCGACGTTCGTGGCCTTGGAGTCGTTGACCCACTCCACCCCGCGGATGGTGGCCACCGATTCGATCCGATGCGGGAGCCCCGGATACTCGTCGAGCCCGCGCTGGAGGTGCTCGTCGGAGACGCCGAGCCCGCTCCGGCCAGCGAGCAGCGCCGCGGCCATCGCGTTCTGCAGATTGTGCGCGCCGCGCAGCGCCCGGTTCCGCACGGCGAAGGTGTGCCCGCGGAAGGTGAAGCCGTCCCCGCACCGGGCGGCGGCGACACTTTGGCCCCACTTCCGGGCGTCCTCTTCGAGCGTGAACCCGAGCCGGGCTGCCCCCGCTCCGTCTGCCTGCGCCGCGTCCGCCAGCGCCACCACCGCCGCGTCGTCCGCGTTGAGGACGAAGAAGTCGTCCGCGCGCTGGTTCCGGAGGATCCGCGCCTTCGCCCCGCCGTATTCGGCCATCGACGCGTAGCGATCGATGTGGTCCGGCGTCAGGTTGAGGATCGCCGCGCCGTGACAGCGAAGCGTGGTCGCGCCCTCCAGCTGGAAGGAGGAGAGCTCCACGACGAAGGCCTGGTATGGGCGCTCCTCCAGCGCCGCCTCGCTCAAAGGCCGCCCGAGGTTGCCGCCGACGAACACGCGCCTGCCCGCGCACTCCAGGAGCTTGCCCGTCAGCGCGGTGGTGGTGCTCTTGCCATTGGTGCCGGTGATGCCGAGCATCGGCCCCTGCCCGGCGATGAACCGCCAGGCCAGCTCCACCTCGCCGATGACCTCCACCCCCGCCTCTTGTGCCGCCACCACCTCGGGCAACGTCTGGGGCACGCCCGGCGAGAGCACGATCAGATCGGACGCGAGCAGCACCCGTCCCGGATCCCCGCCGCCCAGATGAAGCCGCACGCCCCGGTCCACGAGCTCCGTCACGGTCGCGCCGAGCGCCTCGGGCGTGGCCCGGTCCACCGCCGTCACGTTCGCGCGCTCGCGGAGTAACAACCGGATCGCGGACAGCCCGCTCCGGGCCAGCCCGTAGACGGCGATCTTCTTCCCTGCGAGCGACGGCTTCATGACGCGAGGCGACCCTTACCTGAGCTTCAGAGAGAGCAGCGCGATGCCGCTGCAGAGGATCGAGACGATCCAGAAGCGGACGATGATCTTCGGCTCGGCCATGCCGGAGAGTTCGAAGTGGTGGTGCAGAGGCGCCATCTTGAACACGCGCTTCTTCCGCGTCTTGTAGCTGGCCACCTGGATCATCACCGAGAGGATCTCCGCGAAGAAGACGCCGTGGATGATCGCGGAGACGAACTCGTTCTTGCTGAGGACTGCCAGCCCGCCCAGCGCGCCGCCGAGCGCGAGCGAGCCCACGTCCCCCATGAAGACCTGCGCGGGGTTGGCGTTGAACCACAGAAAGGCGATCCCCGCGCCCACCAGCGACGCGCAGAACACCGCCAGCTCCGCGCCGCCGGGCACCTCCGGGATGCCGAGGTACCGCCACGCCGGCTCGGCCACCAGCGTGGGGGCCTCGCTGACCACGATGCTGATGCCGGTCCCGGCGACGTAGCAGAGCACCGCCCAGGTCAAGGCGCTCATGATCACCGGCCCGATGGCGAGCCCGTCCAGCCCGTCCGTGAGGTTCACCGCGTTCGACGTCCCCACCACGACCACCCAGGCGAACACGACGTAGAACCAGCCGAAGTCCGGGTGGAACCAATGGAGCGGGATGAACGGCAGGGTCACCCGCGTGTCCAATAGAAGGTGCGGCCTGCCCTGCGACCAGTCGCACAGAAAGCCGAAGACGGCGACCAGGAAGAACATTGTCTGCAGGACGATCTTGTAGCGCCCGGCCAGCCCCTTCGAGTTCCGCTTCGACAGCTTGAGCCAGTCGTCGAGAAAGCCGATGAACGCGTAGCCGAAGGTGAGCGTGAGCGCCGCCCACACCGGCGCGCTGCGCAGGTCCGCGAACAGGAACGTCCCCACGCCGATGCAGATGAGGATCAGCACCCCGCCCATCGTCGGGGTGCCCTTCTTCTTCTGGTGCGTGTCCGGCGTGTCCTCGCGGACGTTGCTCTGCCCGTGCTGCTGGATCCGCAACCGGCGGATCACCCAGGGGCCGATCACCATCCCCACGAACAGCGCGAACACCCCGGCGGCGACGATGCGGAAGGTCGGGTAGCGCAGGAAGTTCAGCCAGCGGGCCCACTCGGGGTTGTCCTTCAGCCGCTCGTAGAGCAGGAAGAGCACGTCAGTGGCCTCCTCCGGCGTTCTGACCGGTGAGCGCTTCGACGACGCGCTCCAGGTGCATCCCGCGGCTGCCTTTCACCAGCACCACGTCGTTTCGGCGGAGCCGAGGCAGAAGCCACGCCACAAGCTCCGGCACATCGGTGAAGTGCGCGCCGAGGCCGGCCGCTGCGTGCGCCGCCACGCTCCGCGGCCCGAAGAACGCGGCCTCCTCCACCGTGCCGCGCGCGTGCGTCCCCACGCGCTCGTGCTCTTCCCGTTCGCCCGGGCCCAGCTCGAGCATGTCTCCCAGCACCGCCACCGCCCGGCCGCCCTGCGCGGCCGCAAGGTCGCGCACCGTGTCCAACGCGGCGAGGACCGAGAGCGTGTTGGCGTTGTAGCAGTCGTCCAGCACGGTGAACCCGCCGGGCGCGTCCACCAGGTTGAGCCGGCGCGCATAGGGCCGGGCCTGTTCCAGTCCCCGGACGCACTCCTCGGCCGAGAACCCCAGCGCCCGCGCCAGGGCGAAGGCGGCGGTGGCGTTCTGCGCGTTGTGCTCGCCGACGAACGCCAGCTTCACCGTGCGCGTCACGCCCGCCTCGGTGATGTGCGCGCACAGGCCGTCGCGGCCCCGCTTCTCCACCCCGGTCAGGCGCACCTGCGCCGACGCGGCGCGCCCGAAGGTGAGTGTCCGGCAGGAGAGCCCCTGTGATTCGCGCACGATGTGCGGATCGTCCAGGTTCACCACCGCCGTCGCCTCCGGAGCCAGCGCCCGGAACAGCTCGGCCTCCGCGCGGGCCACGCCTTCGATGGACCCCAGCCCCTCCAGGTGCTCGGGCTGGATCACCGTCAGCACCGCCGCGTCGGGGTGGACGATCTCCGCCAGCCGGGTCATCTCCCCGGGGTGGTTCATCCCCAGCTCGACGACCGCCGCGACGTGTGACGGATCCAGGTTGAACAGGGTCAGCGGCACGCCGATCTCGTTGTTGAGGTTGCCCTCGGTGCGCAGCCGGGGACCCCGCACCGCGAGGATCGCCGCCACCATCTCCTTGGTGGTGGTCTTCCCGTTCGACCCGCCCACCGCACCCACCGGGATCTGGAACCGGAAGCGGTGGAACCGGGCCAGCGCGCCCAGCGCCGCCCGCGTGTCGGGGACCTCGTACAACCCGAACCCGTCCGGCAGCCCGTCGGGCGCCGAAAACCCCTCGCGCACCACCGCCGCTCCGGCCCCGTCCCGCGCCGCCTGGGCCACGAAGTCGTGGGCGTCGAAGCGTTCGCCCTCGAGCGCCACGAACAGGCAGCCCGGCTCCAGCTTCCGCGAGTCCGTGCAGACCGCCTCGAAGGAGCTGCGCGCGGCGGCGCGGCGCTTTCTGCCGCCGGTCGCCTTCAACACCTGGTCTTCGCTGAATCGGACCGCCATATCGGGGACCTACGCCTCCTTGCGCAGGTGCAGCGCCCGCTCAAGCTCCTCGCGATCGTCGAAGGGTTTCTTCTCCGTGCCGACGACCTGGTACATCTCGTGGCCCTTGCCCGCGACCAGCACGGTGTCGCCCGGCCGCGCCAGCGAGCACGCGAGCTCGATCGCCGCGCGGCGGTCCACCTCGACCAGGTAGCCCTTCTCGCCGGCGCGCGCCTTGGCCGGCGACATCCGCCGCACGCCGTGCTTCTCCAGGCCCGGGGTGATTTCCTGGATGATGTCGTCCGGATCCTCGGTGCGCGGGTTGTCGCTCGTGACCACCACCAGGTCCGCGCCCTCCGCGGCGGCCTCGCCCATCAGCGGCCGCTTGCCGGCGTCCCGGTCGCCGCCACAGCCGAAGACGACGATCAACCGCCCGCGCGTCAGCGGCCTGAGCGCCTCCAGCGCCCGGCGGAGCGCGTCGTCGGTGTGGGCGTAGTCGACGAGGCCCGTCACGCCGCGGACCTCCACCTGCTCCATCCGCCCCGGCACCCGCATCATCCGCGCGATGCCGTCCTGCACGTCGCGCCGGGAGAGCCCGGCGCCGAGCGCCACGCCCGCCGCGGCGAGGATGTTCTCCAGGTTGTGGGAGCCCACCAGCGGCGTCTTGAAGGGGATGTCGCCGGCCGGGGTCTTCAGCGTGCCCTGGATCCCCTGCAGCGTGAACTCCACGCCGGCGGCGCTGATCTCGCCTTCGCCGCGGCCGGAGAACTTCCAGGCCATCCGCTTCTCGCCGCGCAGCTCGTTGTAGATGCGCGAGGCGAACGTGTCGTCGCCGTTGACCACGGCCACGCCGCCGCGGGAGAGGTAATCGGTGAACAGGCGCCGCTTCGCCTGGAAGTAGGCCTCCTGGTCTTTGTGGAAGTCGAGGTGATCGCGCGTGAGGTTGGTGAACGCCGCGGCGCGGAAGGTGAGCCCGTGGACCCGCTGCTGCACGAGCGCGTGGCTGGAGACCTCCATCACCACGGTGTCGATCCCCAGGTCCACCATCTCGCGGAAGATCCGGTGCAGCTCGATGGGGTCCGGCGTGGTGTGGCTGGGCTGAAGCTCCCTTCCGGCGTAACGGTATTTCACCGTGCCCAACAGGCCCACGTTCGCACGCCCCGCCTCGCACATCGACGCGAGCAGAAACGCCGTCGTGGTCTTCCCGTTGGTGCCGGTGACACCGAGCAGCGTCAGCTCGTCCGCCGGCTTCCGGTAGAAGTTGGCGGCAATCAGCGCGGTCGCACGGCGCGCATCCGGCACCACGTAGCAGGGCACGCCCAGCTGGAGCTTCTTCTCCGCAACCACCGCCGCGGCCCCGGCCTTCACCGCATCCGCCGCGAACGCGGCGCCGTCCTTCTGCGTGCCCGGCACCGCGATGAACAGCGCCCCCTGCTCCACCTTCCGGGAGTCCGCCGTGATCGACGAGATCTCCACCGGCTTCTTCGCTTCGCCCGAAGCGGGCTCCGCCCCGACGCCGTCCAGTATCGCCTTCAGCTCCATCCGTCCCTCGATGTCTTCTGCAAGCGCCAGTCCCGGCGCGGGTGTGGCCCTAGGGCCGCGGTTCCATGTCGAGGCGCACCTTTGCGCCGCGGGCCACCCATGTCCCCGCCGGCGGCGACTGCGAGACTACGCGTCCTGACCCTTCGACGCGCGGCTCCAATGACGCGGCCAGCAGCCGCGCGATTGCCTCCCTGCCTGCCTTTCCGGAAAGGTCCGGCACCCGGACGTCTCCGGCGGGCGCATTCTCCGTGAGCGCGGCCACTGCGACAGCAGGAACTGCGACAGATGGGCCGCTGGAGGACGCCCGGCGGGCAGCGGCGCTTTTCGGGTTGACGGACACGGCGGTGGCCTCGGGTCCCGCCGCGACCGGCCGCGACGGGGTCACGCCCAGATAGGGCATCGCCGCCTCGGCGATCTCCTTGAACGCCGGGGCCGCGACCAGCCCGCCGTACACGTCCGTCTTCGGTTCGTCCACCACGACGAGGATCACCGCGCGCGGATCCTCCGCGGGCACCATGCCGATGAAGGAGGCGATGCGCTTGTCGCTGTAGCCGCCGGCCACCGGATCCGCCTTCTGCGCGGTGCCCGTCTTGCCCGCCACCCGGTAAGCGTCCATCCGCGCGCGCGGCGCGGTGCCGCCGTTCTCCACCACGCTCTCCAGCATCGAGACCACGGTCTTCGCGGTCCGCGCCGAGATCACCCGCCGCACCGGCGTGGGCCGGTTCTCGAGGAGCACCACGCCGTCGGGGTCGGTCACCTTCGACACCAGGTACGGCCGCATCAGCACGCCACCATTGGCGAGCGCGCCGTAGGCCGCGGCCAGCTGCACCGCGGTGGCGGTGAGCCCCTGTCCGAAGGCCTGGGTGGCCACATAGATGTCCGCCCGCGGGTACGGGACGGTCCCCTTCCCCTCTCCGGGGAGCGCCAGCCCGGCGCGCTGCCCGAACCCGAAGGCGGCGTAGTACTTCGCAAGGTTCGCCGCGCCGAGCTTGAGGGCGATCTTCGCCGCGCAGATGTTGGAGGAGACCTGGAGCACCTTCTTCGGCGTGAGCCACTCGTGCGGGTGCGAGTCGTGGATGGTGTGGCGGCCCACCGTCCAGGCGCCCTGCTCACAGTAGAAGATGTCGTCGGGCCGGATCACCCCCTCCTCCAGCGCCGCCGCCACCACGAAGGACTTGAAGGTGGAGCCCGGCTCGAACGTGTCGAGCGCCGCGCGGTTGCGGAGCTGGTGGTGGTCTGTGTCCTTCGGGGTGTTGGGGTTGAAGCCCGGGTAGTTGGCGAGCGCCAGAAGCTCGCCGGTCTTCGGGTCCAGCACCACCGCCATCCCGGCCACGCCCTTCGCTTCGACCACGGCTCTGGAGAGCGCCTTCTCGGTGACGTACTGCAGCCCGCGGTCGATCGTGAGCGTGACGGACGCGCCCTGCCGGTCGATCGGATTGATTGCGCCCTGCGTGAGGAGCTTGCGGCCGCGCGCGTCGCGGAAACCGTCGATCCGCGAGACCTCACCGGTGAGCTCGTCGTCGAACGCCAGCTCCAGCCCCTCGAGCCCATGGCCGTCCATGCCGGCCAGCCCCAGAACGTGCGCGGCGAGCTCGCGCTGCGGGTAGAAGCGCCGCGGTTCTTTCGCGAACCCGAACGCGCGCGACTTGAGCGAGCGGACGAAGGCCACGTCCTCCGGCCGGGCCTGGCGCTTCACCCACGCGAACCTCCGGCCGCGCTCCATCCGTTCGGCGAGCTCCTTCGCGTCCAGGTTCAGCTTCTTCGCCAGTATCCGCGCCATCTGCGCGGGGTCGTCTAGGAGCGACGGGTCCACCCAGATGGAGTCGACCTCCACGCTCTGCGCCAGCGGCACGCCGCGGCGGTCGAAGATGTCCCCGCGCCGTGCGGGCATCTCGATCTCGCGCACGTACTGGTCGCGCGCCATCGACTCGAGCCGTTCGCGATCGAAGATCTGCAGCTCCACCGCCCGGGCGAACACGGCACACAGAAGCGCGAAGAAGATCGCCCCGAGCAGGCGGACGCGAAGACGCATCCACCTCTGGGACGGCTCCGGTGCAGAGAGGCCCTTCAGGTCCTTCACGGCGCGCCCCGGCGGCCCAGCCGCTGCACCTTCCCCTCCGCCCGGGCCTGCCGCTCGGGAGAGGCGCGCAGCGGGATCACCTGGGCGGCGGTGGGCGGGGCCATCCCCAGCTCCTCGCGCGCCACGCGCTCCAGCCGGGCGGGCGACTTCAGTGTGGCCAGCTCCAGCTTGAGCCGGTCGTTCTCCCGCGCGAGCGTGCGGCTCTCCAGCTGCAGCGCGGAGAGCTGGTACCCCACGCGCACCACCAGCACCCGCGAGCTGACGTGGATGATCCCCACCGCCGCGAACAGGCCGCAGAGCAGGAACGCGGGAAGCAGATGGAGGAGGACCGAGAGGATCGACACCCGGGGCTTGTTCATGCTCAACGCACCTTCTCCACGGCCCGCAGGTGCGCGCTGCGCGCCCGCGGGTTCTGCGAGATCTCTTCGTCGGAGGCGGCGATCGCCTTCTTCGTCAGCGACCGGAAGCTCCCCTGCGCGCCGCAGGCGCACACCGGCAACCCGGGCGGGCAGCGGCACCGGCCCGAAAGATCGCGGAAGGCCTGCTTCACCTTGCGGTCCTCCAGCGAGTGGAAGGTGATGACCGCGGCGACCCCGCCCGGTTTGAGGACCCGGGGGATCGCCGTGAGCGCCGCATCCAGCGCCTCCATCTCCCGGTTCACTGCCATCCGCAGCGCCTGGAAGGTGCGGGTGGCGACGTGGATCTTCGACGGCCACGCCTTCCGCGGCACCGCGCGCTTGACGGCCTCCACCGCCTCCAGCGTCGTGCGCGGAAGCGTCTTCTTCAGCTCGCGGGCGATGCTGTTCGCGAACGGCTCCTCGCCGAATTCGCGCAGAAGCCGCGCCAGCTCCCGCTCGTCGGTCTGGGCGATGAGCTCGGCCGCGGTGGGGCCGCCGGGGCCCATCCGCATGTCCAGCGGCCCGTCCTTCATGAAGGAGAAGCCGCGCGACGCCTCGTCGAGCTGAGGGGAGGAGACGCCGAGATCCAGCAGCACGCCGTCCACCGCTTCGCCTCCGAGCAGGGCCTCGAGATCGCCGAAGTTCCCCTCGACGGGCTGGAAGCGGTCGCCCCAGCTGGCGCCCAGGCGCGCGCGCGCCGCCTCGAGCGCACGCGGATCGCGGTCGATGCCGATCACCGTGGCGCCCCGGCGCAAGAGCGCCTCGGCATGCCCACCCCCACCCAATGTCCCGTCGACGATCACCCGCCCCTCGCTCGGCCGGAGG
>JADGHL010000231.1 GCA_019686135.1 Myxococcaceae bacterium
CCGTGGATCCTTCGAGATCGCCTGCGCGCCAGCAGTGGTCGCGTCCCGCATCGAAAATCCAAGGTGCGTGTGCTCGTAAACATGCCGCACCCTGCCGCCCGCTGCCGTCGCAAGTTGTTGCGCGACCTGGCTGACCGAAGTGCATTCCACGTGTGCGGGATCCAGGATCACGGCATAGGCACCGGGCACTGAGTCCGGGTACTGGATAAACTTCGAGGTAAGCGCAGGAAGACCCGGACAGGGGGTCGCCACCTCCAATCGTGCCCGGAAGAGGGTGTTCTTCGCGTCCTGCGCTCCGCTCACCGCGAGTTCGACAAAGGTTGCCTCATGCGGCTTAGGCTGGCTGCCATCCATCTCCGTGCATGACACCAGCCGAGCGATGCCAAGGTTCTCCTCATCGCGATAGCCGCAAACTACATTGGTCTCTTGGTCGCCATACGTCAGCTGGATGGCCAGCAACGGCAACTGCTGCCGGGTGGGGCGAATGATTTCGATGATCTCCGGAGCGGTGACGGTTCTTCGCTCGAACTCGATGTGCTTGTAGAAGAGGTCGCTACCGTTGCGATCGAGCGACGCCACTTCAACTTCGACGGGTTTGCAGCTCGAGTGGGGCTCAGGAAATGAACATTGAGCAGCCGCCGTCCGGGAACTCAGGACCAGGAGAAGGGCGAAAGAAAAAGAGAAAAGAAGTCGCACATCGAACCTCCTACCGCGGTACCCGGTTGACGTGATCGCCGGATCTTGATCTGTCATGGGGATGAGTGTCGGCCATCCCACGCCCGAGAAGTTGCGAATCGCAATCGTCCGTGCGTTCCACGAACAGGGCATGTCGTACAAAGAGATCGCTGAGCTTCTCGGCATCGGCGAGGCAACCGTGAGCCGCGTCCTGCGGCGGTATCGAGAAACCGGAAGCGTTGAGCCGCGCCCCAGGGGTGGCGGCAACTTCTCGCCGATCAGCGGGACCGCCGCCGCCCAACTCAGCGCATTGGTGGAGGAGCGGCCCGACATGACTCTGTCGGAGTTGACGGAGGAGTTCGTGAAGCGGACGGGCGTAAGGACCAGCCGTTCGTCCGTAGGCCGTGCCTTGCATCGGCTTGGCTTCACTCGAAAAAAAAGTCCTTCGTCGCGGAGGAGCGGGACCGGCCGGATGTCCGGTTCCGGCGGCGAATCATGGCTGCGCTGCTGACCTTCGCGTCCGCCCATCGGCTCGTCTTTCTCGACGAATCCTTCTGCACAACAGCAATGGCTCGGGAGCACGGATGGTCGCTGAAGGGGAAGCGAGTCATCGGCAAGCGACCGGGCGGCATGTGGAGCACGCTGACACTCATCGGCGCGATTCGGCTCGGTTCGAAGCCGAAGTTGATGACTCATCGCGGGGCGGTGAACGCGAAGGTGTTTCTGAAGTTCGTTCGGGAGCGCCTCGCGCCCTGGCTTCGGCCTGGGGACGTCGTCCTGATGGACAACCTGCGCGCGCACAAGGCCGCTGGGGTTCGCGAAGCCATCGAGGCAGCGGGCGCGGTGGTCATCTATCTCCCGCCCTACAGCCCGGACATGAACCCAATCGAACTCTGGTGGGCGGACGTGAAGCGAGAACTGCGAAAGGTCGGCGCGCGTGGAACAGAGAACCTCAAGCGCGCGGTTCGCCGAATCCGAAGCACTACCCCTCTCCGAAGAATCGACGGCTGGTTCCGGCATGTCCTATCCTTCGGTCAGCTTGCACCGCAGCCGGTTTTTGAGACACCGGGTTGGGTGTAATCAGGCTACCAGCTTCTGCTCCTCGTGTCGACGTCGCGCCTGATCCGGCGTCAGGAATCCGTGCCGCTCGATGAGCCACGAGCGGTTGTAACGGTCCTTCCAATCGTGAAGTGCGAGCCGGAGCTCCTCGACGGTCTTGAAGGGACGGAGCCACAGCAACTGCTCCTTGAGGGTGCGGATGAGGCGCTCGGAGCACCCGTTCCCCTCCGGCGACCGAACGAAGGATGGGCTCGACTCAATGCCCAGGAAATCCAGCTCGCGCTGGAAGGCGTCGCTGACGTACTGGGGGCCGTTGTCGTGCCGGAGCACCAGTCCGGTGGCGATCGCCTCTGCATAAGCTCCGTAGCGGGCTTTGACGGCCTGCCGGATCGGCTCCAGTGCTTCGAACCGGGTGCCTACTTTCGCCGCGTGGATGCCGACGCATTCGGCCGTACAGTGGTCTACGGCGATGAACACGGTGGCCTGACCCTCCTCGAGGGTGAGCGTCGTCGTCGCATCGGTGCCCCACATCTGATTCGGCCGCTCGGTGATGAGGGTGCCGTCGTGAACGCGGGGCCCGAGTTCCCGGCGCGGGCGGTTGGGGGCGAGGAGGTCGGCCTCACGCATGAGCCGGAGCACCCTGCGCATCGAGGTCCTCACGCCTCTGGCGCGCAGCCGCGCCCAGACCTTGCGATGCCCCTCGCTGACCCATTCGCTGGTCGAGAGGTCCTCGCGGATGCGTGCGAGCAATTCCTCATCCGACCAGCGGGTCTTCGGCCCACGCCTGCCGCGCACAGGGGACGCCTCGCTCGCTGCGCTCGCTCGGCGGTACACCGTCGCACGGCTCACACCCCACACCCGACAGACGCGAGCCAGGCCGTAGGGCTTGTTCGCGGAAGGCGAGGTGGCCCGGCTCATCTTCTCGACTTCCTCCACGGAAAATGGGGCGCGTTCACCTCCAGCTTCTCCGCCTTCGCGCGGAGCAGCTCGTTCTCCATGGTGAGCTCGCCGATCTTGGCCTTCAGGCGCAGGTTCTCTTCGTCAGCAGGAGTGGGCTCCCTCGACTTGAGGTTGGCCTCTGCCCCTGCGAGGAACGCCTCGCGCCACTCCGAGAGCCTGGCTGCGGTGACGCCCAGCTCTCGTGAGACCGTATCCAGGTCCTCGCCCTTCAGCAGGCGGATGACCGCCTCTGCCTTCCGCTTCGCCGTGAAGCGACCTCGTTCCTCCTTCTTTCGCTTCGACATCAGCACCTCCAACGAGGACGGAGTCTCCGACCTCAGAGAGGTGTCTCAAGAAACCGTGCGGCGGGGGAAGCTCAACTGATCCGCGCGGTAGAGTGACGGAAAATCCACCTAACACTACTGCGTCAAATATCGGGGCGGGGTTTGAATGAGGTGGGCTGGTTGCGGCGCCTGGGGCGGTCGTGTCGGTGGCAGAACGGGCACCTCGGCAGCCACCTTGCGGTTCCGCGGGCGATGGCGAGGCGGGCGGTGATGAAGGAGTTGGCGAAGTGACGCTCGGGCCGCGCTTCCGTCCGAATGACCTGGGCCGGTGCTACTGCGGGTGCTGAGGGGGAAAATGCGATGGCGCTCGGCCACCACGAAGGCGTAGCAGCACAGGGCCACGGATATGTGGTGATGCCAGCCGCGGAAGCGACGCCCCTCGTAATGGTCGAGTCCAAGCTCTCCCTCGAGGTCCTCGTAGACGCGTTCGGTCCGCCAGCGCTGCATGGTGATGCGCACCAGGTCGTTCCTCCTGGTCCTCTCCGGCAGAGACGAGAAGAAGTAGTTCGCGGGTTCGTCCTCTCCGTCCCTCCACTCGATGAGGAGCCAGACCGGTTCGCGTTCACTCTGCTCGCGGGACTGCTCGCGGCAGGGGAAAACCCGCCGCATCGCGAAGCTGGCGGAGAGCTCGCCCTTCGTCCCCGCGCGCCAGGTGCATCGCCGGAACCGCCCCTTCGCCTTCAACCTGTGGGCGAGGTCCCGGACGCTGATGGCGTGTCCGCCGCGAGTCACCGCCTCCCCTACCTCGAACACGGTGGTCTGAGGGTCAACCCCGAGCGAGTAGTGCAGCCCGAGGCGACGAAGCTCGAGGCGAAAGTCGCTGGACGTCCCATATGCGCTGTCGCCGAGCACGACGCCAGGAGGAATCTTTGCCTCCACCGCTGTAGGTTCCGGAAAATCTGAGCCGTTCGTTCCGGAAAATCTGAGCCGCTCGGTGTTGTCCTGATCGTCGTGCAAGGTGGGGTCGTCTGCCAAG
>JADGHL010000016.1 GCA_019686135.1 Myxococcaceae bacterium
GGGTGCTTCGGGGGGCCACCCGTGGGGGAGGTGACGGCACTTCCGTCACGCAACGGTTGGACACGCACGGCGCCTGCAGCCACGCCGCACACCCGCAACTGCCTCGACCCGTCCCCGCCGCCATACCGCCTCCACCGTCCGACCAGACCGCTCCATCGGGCACGACGGCAGCACAGTTGTGCAGGCCGGCGGGCACGCGCGAGCGGGACCGCGGACGGAAGGCGCAAGAAAAAACGGCTCCGGGTCGCCCCGGAGCCGCTCCCTCTCCCGCTGCTGCTTCGACGAAGGTCTCAGCTGCAGCCGCTGGTGGCGCCGCAGTTCGAGCACTTGTAGCAGGCGCCCGAGCGCACCATGATCGCGCCGCAGGTGTGGCACGGCGGCGCGTCCGCCTGGTTCAGGTACGTGTCCCTCGGGGAGGACGCCTTGACCGCCGGCTTCGCCTGGGCCACCGCCTTCGTCTCCAAAGGCTCCTCCGTCAACGCGGCGCCGGAGGCCGAACCCTCGGCGGAGTCGGCCTGCGCCGTCTCATTGGGGAGGAACTTCAGCGCCAGCCACCGGAAGATGTAGTCGGTGATCGACTTGGCGATCGGGATCTGCGGGTTGCCGGTGAAGCCCGACGGCTCGAAGCGGGTGTGGCTGAACTTGTCCACCAGCACCTTGAGCGGGACGCCGTACTGCAGCGCCAGCGACACCGAGGTGGCGAAGCTATCCATCAGGCCCGAGACCACCGAGCCCTCCTTGGCCATCACGCAGAACAGCTCGCCCGGGGTGCCGTCCTCGTACATCCCCACGGTGAGGTACCCCTCGTGCCCGCCGATCGAGAACTTGTGGGTGATGGACTTGCGCTCGTCCGGGAGCCGGCGCCGTTCGGTGCGGTACTGCACGCCGCCGGAGAGCTCCGCCACCTTCGCCTTCTCCGCGTTCGAGCTCTTCGAGGTGTTGAGCGGCTGCGAGCGCTTGCACCCGTCGCGGTAGACGGCGATCGCCTTGAGGCCGTGCTTCCAGGCCTCGAGGTACGCCTTTTCGATGTCCTCCACCGTGGCGTCGTTCGGCATGTTCACGGTCTTGGAGATCGCCCCGGAGAGGAAGGGCTGCACCGCGCCCATCATCTTGATGTGGCCCATCCAATGGATGGAGCGGGTGCCCTTCGCCGGCTTGAAGGCGCAGTCGAACACCGGCAGGTGTTCGTCCTTGAGGTGCGGCGCGCCCTCGATGGTGTCGTTCTTGTCGAGGTACGCGACGATCTCGGTGACCTGCTGCGCGGTGTAGCCGAGCTTCTGCAGCGCCTGCGGCACCGTCTGGTTGACGATCTTCAGCATCCCGCCGCCGACGAGCTTCTTGTACTTGATGAGCGCGATGTCCGGTTCGATCCCGGTGGTGTCGCAGTCCATCATGAAGCCGATGGTGCCGGTGGGCGCGAGCACGGTGACCTGGGCGTTGCGGAAACCGTGCGTCTCCCCGGAGGCGAGGACCTCGTCCCACACCTGACGGGCCGCCTGGAGCAGCTCCTCGGACACCCCGTCGTGCTCGATGTGGTACGCGGCCTTGCGGTGCCGGCGCATCACCCCGAGCATCGCCTCGGCGTTCTTCGCATAGCCGGCGAACGGGCCCATCTTCTCCGCGATACGGCTGGACTGGAGGTTGGCCTGCCCGTGCATGAGCGCGGTGATCGCTGCGGCGTAGTTGCGGCCGGCGTCCGAGTCGTACGCAAGGCCCGAAGCCATGAGGAGCGCGCCCAGGTTGGCGTAGCCCAGCCCCAGCGGCCGGTACGCGTAGCTGTTCTCGGCGATCTTCTGGGTGGGGTACTTCGAGAAGTCGACGATGATCTCCTGCGCCAGCAGCACCACGTTCACCGCGTGCTTGAACGCGGGGACGTCGAACTCGCCGTCGATGGTGCGGAAGTGCATCAGGTTGAGCGAGGCGAGGTTGCAGGCCGAGTCATCGAGGAACATGTACTCGGAGCACGGATTGGACGCGTTGATCCGCGCGGTCTCTGGGCAGGTGTGCCAGCTGTTGATGGTGGTGTCGAACTGCAGGCCCGGGTCGCCGCACAGGTGCGCGGCCTCGGCGATCTCGCGGAAGATCTGCCGCGCGGGCATCGTCTCCATCACGCGGCCGTCGCGGACCGCGCGGGTCTGCCACGGCTTGTCCTCCACCACCGCCTGCATGAACGCGTCGGTGACGCGGACCGAGTTGTTGGAGTTCTGGAAGAACACGGACGAATAGGCCTCGCCGTTGAACGACCCGTCGTAGCCGGCCTCGATCAGCGCCCAGGCCTTCTTCTCCTCGGAGGCCTTGCAACGGATGAACTCGAGGATGTCGGGGTGATCGACGTTGAGGATCACCATCTTCGCCGCGCGCCGGGTCTTGCCGCCGCTCTTGATGACCCCGGCGAACGCGTCGAAGCCCTTCATGAAGGAGACCGGGCCGGACGCGGTGCCGCCGCCGGCGAGCAGCTCCTTCGAGGACCGGATGGTGGAGAGGTTGGACCCGGTGCCGCTGCCGTACTTGAAGAGCATCCCCTCGGTGCGGGCCAGCCCGAGGATGGACTCCATCGAATCCTCCACCGAGTTGATGAAGCACGCCGAGCACTGCGGGTGCTCCTCCACGCCGACGTTGAACCACACCGGCGAGTTGAAGGCCGCCTTCTGGCGGAGCAAGAGGTGGGTGAGCTCGGCGTGGAAGGTGACCTTGTCGGCCTCGGTGGCGAAGTAGCCGCCCTGTTCACCCCACGAGGTGATGGTGTCCACGACGCGGGCCACCAGCTTGCGCACCGAGCTCTCGCGTTCATGCGTGCCCGGCGTGCCGCGGAAGTACTTCGAGGCCACCACGTTGGTGGCCAGCATCGACCACGACTTGGGGACCTCGATGTTGCTCTGTTCGAAGACCGGGGAGCCGTCCTCACCCTTGATGGTGGCGGTGCGCAGCTCCCACGCCAGCTCGTCGGCCGGATCCACGCCCGGGGTGGTGAAGTAGCGGGGGATGGACATGCCCGCTGGCTTCGACTTCCTCGTGGTGGCGGCCGCCTTCCCCCTGGCTGCGGTTCCGTTGGACTTCTGAGCCAGCTCTTTCTCCATGGGTCCTCTCCCCTCCCGGTCACGGGAACAGCTTCACTCTTTGTGCGTCAAAGGCGTGAAAATGGTGGGTGGCCTCGCGGGGGCGCGGGGCAGAAATGGCGTTATTCGCTTGACGATCGGGGGCTAGTCGGACTGCGCAGCCGCGGTGCAGATGTGGGTCGAAAGAGGTGCTGCGGTCGCCCGGATAGCCATGAACTCCCCCGCGAACGGGCGCGACTTGTAACGACAGTGCCATGGGCCTGTCAAGAGGGTACGGACACAATCCCTTGTGTCAAATTTCCAGTCCTCCCCCATATTTAGGGGTTCTCGGCGGGATTTTGCAGGCCTCTGAAAACCGCCCGGCAGGCCGATTTTCCGCCTCCGGAGCCCGCTTGTCCGTGTCAAACCCACACCCCGGGTGCGGTGCCGGGTCCGTCGCGCGACCCTACATCACGCGTCACGTCAGAAGGGGCTGCAGTGGCCAAAACCTGAAACTTTGCTGATTGTGCGGGCGAATTCGCTTTTGCGGCCTGTGCGGAAAGCCCATAGGAGACGGGTATGCCCCCGTACAAACGGCACGTTTTCATCTGCACCAACCGCCGGCCGGACAGCGATCCGCGGGGGTCCTGCGGGGCGAAGGGGTCCGAGGCGGTGCGCGAGGCCTTCAAGGTCGCGCTCAAGAAGCGGGGGCTGGGTAAGCAGATCCGCGCAAACGCGGCGGGGTGCCTGGACATGTGCGCCCATGGCTGCTCGGTGGTCGTGTACCCGGAGGGCGTCTGGTACGGCCACGTCACCGAACAGGACGTCGAGGAGATCGTCGACCGCCACCTGGTGGGCGGCGAACCGGTCGAGCGCCTGCGCATGAAGTTCCCCGGCGAGAAGAGTTGAGCCCGCGTGGCTCAAGTCGCCCGCATGAGCGAGGGACCGAGGGCGCTGCGCTTTCCGCCGGGGTTTCTGCGGGGCGTGTCCACCGCGGCGCACCGGGTGGAGGGCGAAGCGGAGGGTGCGTACGACTTCGTCGGCTTCAACTTCGGGTGGGCCCTTCGGTTCGAAATGAGGTGGAGCGGTTCGCGCCCGGCGCGCTGCCGCTCGTGTCGGCGCCCGCACTTCCAGAATGGAAGTGACGCCGCCGAACGGATATCAGCGGCCCATGCGGTCTCTGATCTTCGCCGCCTTCGCGGTCGCGCTCCTCGCGCCCTCGGTCCTTCGCGCCGGCGCCTGAGCGGGTTGAAGCAACCCCACGCTCCCGGTCGGGGGCGCTCAGGCAGACATCGTGGAGGCGGAGCACCTGCGGCTGGATCTGGCGCTCAGCGGGTCGCGAGCGGTCGCGTCGCACTTGTCCGAGTGCCCGGACATCGGCCCCATCTGCGAGGTCCGCGACGAGCCGCCGCAGTACCACCACACCACCCTCTGGATGACCGAGCTGCGGCTTTTGGCCGAATACGGCCTGGGGCATGGCTGGGCGGTCCAGGGCCAGATCCCGCTGCGCCTCGTCGACACGCGGACACGGTTCACCGATCTCGACGGCGCGCCCCTGGCGCTCGACTACGAGAGCATCCACCACCGCGACGAGACGCTGGTGCGCTTCGGCGACGTCCAGCTGTTCGCGCACGGCGCCACCCGCCTGGCCGGGTTCCAGCTCTCGGCGCGGCTCGGAGTGAACCTGCCGACGGGGATCGTGCACGAGGATCCGTATGAGCTCGGTCACGAGGGGAAGCCGCACCAGCACTTGCAGTTCGGGACCGGGACGTTCGATCCGATCCTCGGCGTCGATGCGTCGAGGCAGCTCGGGCCGTTCACGCTGGCCGCGTTCGCGCAGGGGCACGTGCCGCTCTACCAAGGGCCGCGCGGGTATCAGGCCGGTGGGCGCTTCTACGGCGGACTCTCCGCGAGCCTCGGCGGCTGGCTTCCGCAAGGGATGGTCGCCCGGTTCTCGGCGTCCGGGCTGCACGAGCTGGCGGAGCGCTGGCACGGCGTCGTTCCGACCGACGACGGCAACCAGGGCCGGACGGGTCTGTACGTCGGACCGGGGATCACCATCCCGTTCGCCCGGGATTGGAGCGCGGCGATCGACCTGCGCCTGCGCGCGTACGGCCACACCGTCAACGCTCAGCTCGATCTCCCGGTCGTCGTGGAGCTGAGCATCGGCCGGTTGCTCCACCTCGAGGGCGGTGGCGCGGAAGGGCACGGGCGAGACGTCGGCGAGGTTGCGACGCCGATCCACGGCGACGTCGCCGACCTGGTCACCCACGGCGAGGCCGCGCCGCTGCCGGCGGCTTTGGGCAAGTGGACGGTGATCGACTTCTGGGCGGAGTGGTGCGAACCGTGCCGTGTCCTCGACCGCGAGCTTGGGGAGCTGGCAGCGTCTCGTCCGGACGTGGCGATCCGCCGGGTGAACATCGTCGACTTCGACTCGGCGATCGCAAAGCAGGAGCTCCCGGGCGTGGAGCAGATCCCGCATGTGAGGTTGATCGATCCGGCCGGGAGGGTCGTCTGGGAGGCCACCGGATCCCCCGACGAGTTGCTCGACGAGATCCGTGCGCGAATCGGCGCCCGATAGCCGAGTCGCGCCACCCTCGCGCGTCCAGCACCGCCCGCGTGGCAGCATCCTCGAACAACGCCTCCACCGCTGCGCGAGCCTCCGCATCGTCGAGCAACACCACGTCGCGGTTCCTGCTCGACGCGAGCGCGTCCGCCTCGGCGAGCCCGCGCAACAGCCCGTCCACGAGCTCATCCTTTCCCCCCAGACAACCAACACCGCCCCACCCCGCACCCCCCCCCCGCGGGGCCGCCGCGCGGCGGCCGACGCACGGGAACGCCATCGAGGCGCGCCTTGGGGCAGGGTTCCGGGCTGCATGAAGGCGTGCCGGCACAGCTCCGCGGCCCGAATGCCTCAGCGAGCTGCTCGAAGCGATCGGCGCGCGAGTGGCGGTCGGTAGCCGGAGCGCCGCGAGCGAGGAACGCCTCGCGCCGCGGCTACGTACTCTCCTCGCGTGTTCCTCGTGGGATTGGCCGCCGGATCGGGCTCGTCGGACGTATGGCCGGCGCGCGAAGGGGCCAGATCGTCTTCGGGAACACGGGCCGCCACGCGCGTGCGGCGGTCAGCTCCGAATCGTCCGCCCGATCTGCGCGCGGAACGCGGTGTGGAGCGCGTCTGCGACTTCGGTGGTGAGCAGCGGCAGCACGCCACCGCCGCCGACGATGTTGACTATCTGCGACACCGATCCCCGGCACACGCCGCCCCAGTCCGGGGCCCGGCCGCCCTGGACCGAACCGTACGCGGAGAAGTCCACGTACAGCGCCGCGGGGTGGACACCGTCCGGCGTGCACAACAGGTGCTCTTCGGGGACGTTGTCGACGAACTCCTGGACCACGAGGCCGCCGCCCACCGGGTCGTTCGCCGCGCGAGCGCACACGTCGCGCCAGTCGAGCGGAGCCCCATACGCCGCGCGGACGCGCTCTTCGAATTGCGGCGTGCCCACCGCGCGGCCGACGAACACCGCCTTGCCGCCGTAGTCCCACGCACGCTTGAGGACGAAGCGCGCGGGATCGCTCGCCACCCATTGGACGAGATCGTCGATGCGTTCGCCGCGGGGGCCGAGGGTGGGGCCGGCGCGGAAGAGGCGCGTCCAGGGCACCAGCTCCCGGACCGTGGCCAACTCCTCGTCGCTCAGCTGCGCGAGCTTCGCCAGCTCCGGTTGCTGCGTGGCGAGCGACAGGCGGGCAAAGGTCGTCTTCACCTCCACCTGCGCGGACGGCGGGTTCAGCAGCACCGTCTTCCACTTCCACCACGTCGCGAAGAAGTGCTCCACGAAGGGCGCCGGGGTCTCCTCCAGCCGGCGCGCGAACAGGTGGCGGTAGACCAGGTCCCACTTCTTCCCGCGCGCTTCGATCACCTCGTCGCCCGACAGCTCGTCCGGATGGACGACCTCCGCCTCCGTGCCGAAGTCGCAGAAGCGTGCGGCGAGGTAGCGCTGTTCGGTGATCTGCGCGTCGTTGCGCCGGCACAACAGGAGGATCCGGTTGGGCGTCGCGCCGCCGCGCTGCTGCGCGTAGCCCTCGAGAAGCGCGCGGTACAGCGCCAGCGCGTTGGAGCCGTTCCGGCCCGCGATCGAGGCGATGGCCGCGTCCTTCAGCCCGGCGTGGCGGCCCACGGCCTCGATGAAGGTCTGCGCCGCGATGTCGGAGTAGCCCTGCATCGCCGGGATGGTGGCGTTGACCTCCAGCGCGTACGGGACGCCGCCGGCGACGAAGTAGTCCACCCGGGTCGTGGCCAGCGCGTTCAGCCGATCGACCGTGGCCTCGGCCAGCCTGCGCTCGACGGGGCTCATCGCGCCCAGCAGCAGCTCGCGGTCCGGGCTCCTGAGGATCGCCCGGGCCATCTTGAACGCGGCGCGGGAGAGCAGGGTGGCGGCCTGCGCGCGCCGGGCGATCTCGGCCTTGGGGAGGATCACCGGCGTGGCGGTGACCGGGATGGCGCGGGTGCTGCCGTCCTTCTGGGTGACCGCCAGCCCGCGGGAGAGCGCGGCGTCTGCGAGTTTGGGCCCGAAGCGCGGCGCGTCGAGCCGGAGGATGTCGAGCAGAGGGTGCACGGGCCCTTCTTTAGGCGGCAGGGGTGCCGCGCGAAAGTGAATCGACAGGCGGTAGCCCGGTGGGAGGGTCACATCGAGATGGAGCCCTTGCGGAAGTCGCTCTTCGAGATCATCACGTTCACGCACACCGGCTTGCCGGACTTCGCGATCGCCTTCGCCTCGTCGAGGACCGCATCGATCTCCGACGGCTTGTCGATCCGCAGGCCCTTGCCGCCGTAGCCCTCGGCGACGCGCTCGTAGGCAGTGCGCGCCAGCACCGTGCCCACGTCGTCCCCGAGGATCTCCACCTGATCGCGGGCGATCTGCGCCCAGGAGCCGTCGTTGCCCACGACGGCGATCGGCGCCAGCTGATGGCGCGCCCAGGTGTCGAACTCCGCCAGCGAGTAGGCGGACGACCCGTCTCCGTACAGGAGCCACACCTCGCGCCCCGGGTACACCAGCGCCGCGCCGGTGGCGAAGCCGCCGCCCACTCCGAGCGTGCCGAACACGCCGGGGTCCAGCCAGGAGAGCGGCGCGCGCGGGCGGACCACGTAGGACCCGGTGGCCACGAAGTCGCCCCCGTCCACCACCAGCACCGCGTCGTCGGCCATCTTCTCCTCGAGCCGGAGGAAGAAGTGGATGGGGTCGATCAGATCCGACGTCGACCCGGCCGCCTGCTTCGCGATCTCCTCGTCCCGCTCCTTTTCGCGCGCGGTGAGCTTGTCGAACCACTCCTCGTTGCGTGGGCTGGACGCCACGCTGGCCAGCTGGACGAGGAACTCGCCCGGGTGCGCCTTCACCGCCACGTCCGGCCGGCGGTTCTTGCGCAGATCCAGCGTGCTCAGGTTCACCGACACCAGCGTCGCCTTGCGGCCGATGGTGCGCCCGTAACCAAGCCGGAAGTCGAACGGGAACCCGGCGATGATCACCAGGTCCGCCTCCTTGAGCGCCTTGCTCCGGTGGTGGCGGAACTGCAGCGGGTTTCGCCGCCCGAGCAACCCGCGCGCGGTCCCGCCCAGGAAGGTGGGGA
Source organism: Myxococcaceae bacterium (assembly GCA_019686135.1). Taxonomy (GTDB): domain Bacteria; phylum Myxococcota; class Myxococcia; order Myxococcales; family Myxococcaceae; genus JADGHL01. Next base: position 8,658 of record JADGHL010000016.1, read on the forward strand.
TGCCCAGCTTCCGCACGGCGTCCGCCACCTTCTCGGGGTCGGTGCAGTTCACCAGCGCCTGGCTGCCCAGCACGAGCACCGGGCGCTTCGCGTTCGCCACCAGCCGGCCGACCGCCTTCACCTGCGCGGAGGCGCTCTTCACGGGCGGCGGAAAGCGCGCCGCCACCTCGGCGAGCGACGGTACCTTGAGCTCGCGGCGGGGCAGCTCGACCGGGAGGTGCGGCGCGTTGAACTGGCGGTAGAGGTGGCCCTCCAGGTACAGCTTCAACAGCCGCGCGCCGAGGTTGTCCGCGTCCTTCACGCCCGCATCCCGCAGGTACCAGTCGCGGACCGTCTTCTCGTCGTAGAGCAGGTCGATCGGCACCTCCACGAAGACCGGTCCAGGGACGCCGGACTTCGCCACCTCGAAGGCGCGCTCCACCGTGGGGCGCAGACTCGCGTGGGTCGTCACCCGCGTGGCCCACTTGGTGAGCGGCTTCATGAGCGAGAGCTGATCGATGTCCTGCAACGAACCCCGGCCCCTGAGGATGGTGGCGGTGGCGCCACCGAACAGGACGAGCGGGCTCTGCGCCATCTGCGCGTTCTTCACCGCGGTCACGGTGTTGGTGACGCCCGGCCCGGCGGTGACCGCGGCCACGCCCGGAACGCCGGTCATGCGCGCCACCGCGTCCGCGGCGAAGACGGCGTTCTTCTCGTCGCGCATGCCCACCACGCGGATCCCGCGCGCCTTCGCCTCCACCAGGATCGGCGAGATGTGGCCGCCGCAGAGGGTGAAGAGGAAGCGGACCCCCCGCTCCCGAAGAACGTCCCCGATGACTGCTCCGCCACTCTTGCGCGCCATGTGCGGGTTCCTCCCGGCGCGGACCATAGCCAGCGCACGCCGGGCGACAAGCGCGCACACGAGGCTCAGTGCGGCCGCGGCGCGCCGGTCTCCGAAGGCATCGCGGCGTAGCCATCCGCGGCGCTGTGGAGGATCACCGTGAAGGTGGACCCGCGCCCCGGCCCGCTGCGCAGCTCGATGCGGCCGCCGTGCGCGTCGACGATCCGCTTCACCGTGGCGAGCCCGATCCCGGTGCCGGCGATGGTCTGTCCCGGCGGCCGGTAGAACGCTTCGAAGACGCGCTCGCGGTGCTCGGGGGCGATCCCCGGCCCGGTGTCATGGATCGTCATCGTGACCCATTCGGGGCCGCCGTCGATCCGCACCTTCACCCGCCGCACCGGGTGCCCGGCCAGGTACTTGAGCGCGTTGTTGAGCAGATTGGCGAGCACCACGTGCAACAGCGCCGGGGCGCAGCGCACTTCGACCGGCCCGTGCACGGACACCTCCACCTCCGCGCCCACCTCCATCCGCAAGGGCTGGATCTCCTCGAGCACGCCCTCCAGCACCCTATGCGCGTTGCTCCGGGCGAGCGGGTCCGCCGGCTGCCCCGCGCGCGAGAACGCCAAAAGTCCCTCCATGGCCCGCAGCGTCCGCTGCAACGAGCTCTCCAGCCGGGCCACTGCCGCCGCCTCGCTGCCCAGTCGCTCGCCCGCGCGCTTGAGCCGCGAGGTCGCCAGCACCGCTGGCGCGAGCATGTTCTTGAGGTCGTGGCTGAGCCGCCCGGCGAACGCCTCCAAGTCCTGGTTCGCCTGCGCCACCCGCTCCACGTTTTCCTCCAGCTCCCGGCGCTGGCGGGCCTGGGTCCGCATTGCCCGGGTCAACAGGATGCCGAGCGCGAGCGCCGCCAGCGCGCTCAGGGCGGCGGCGGAGATCAGCACGGTGAGCGCCTCGCGGGCGTCGTCCTCCGAAGCCCGGATGGCGTCGCTCACCGCCTGCCGCTGGCGCCCCACCAGCGCTTCGATCGCCCCGTCCAGCGCCGCGCGCTCGGGCCCCACGTTCGCCTCGAACGCGTCCACCATCTCCGCGCTGGTCCGCGGCCCGTTGGTGTCGAGCTGGGAGGCGAGCGCGCTCCGGTAGGTGTGCTCGGCGGCGATCACCTGCTGCAGCAGTCTTCGGGTCTCCTCGTCCGTCACCTGGCGCTGCAGCGTGCGCAGGCTGCGGTCCAGCTCGCGCTGCACGCCCCGGATCGCCTCCCGCTCGCTGGGATCGCGCGTCAGCATCCACGTGCGGACCTCGCGCGCCTCGCGCTCCGCGTCGATGCGCAGCCGCTCCATCGCGTAGAGGTCGTTGCCGAGCTTGAAGATCACCTCGTCCTTGCTGGAGAGGGTCCGAAGGAGCATCACCGCGCCGAGCGTGGTGACGGCCACCAGCATGGCGGCCGAGGCGGCGAACGCGAACCAGACGACACGTTCGAACGTTCCCTGGCTGTTGCGATCCATGTGAACCCCGCGCGACTGCCCTTTCAACCAGGGGGAGCGTTGCGGCAGTCTTCCCAGCCGACCGCGAGAGCGAAAGGGCCAAAGATGAATTCGTTCAGACTCGACCGTCAGGACGCAGCCGTGTTGATCGTCGACATCCAGGAACGGCTGGCCGGAGCGATGGATTCGCAGAAGCTCGAGCGCGCCGTGAACCGCACCCTCGCGCTCATCCGGGGCGCCCGGACGCTCGGCATCCCGGTCGTCTACACCGAGCAGTACCCGAAGGGGCTCGGCCCCACGCTGGACGTGCTCCGCGAGGCGATGGGCCCGGACGCGCCGCGGTTCGAGAAGGTCGCCTTCTCCAGCGTGTCGCCGGAGGTGCTGGCCGCCTTCCAGCACCGCAAGCAGATCCTCGTCGCCGGCATGGAGTCGCACATCTGCGTGTTCCAGACGATCCGCGACCTGCAGCAGAAGGGCTTCCTCGCGGTCCTGTGCCGGGACGCGGTGCTCTCGCGGACGGAGGAGGATCGGTTGGCGGGGATCGACCTGGCGCGGGACTTCGGCGCGCTGGTGACCACGGTCGAGGGCGCGTTGTTCGATCTTCTGGGGCGGGCGGGGACGCCGGAGTTCAAGGCGATCTCCCAGGCGGTGAAGTAGTGGCGGATCCTCGTTGCGCCCGGCGGCCGCCTCGGGGATGACTGCGCCGCACGTGAGGAAGCGGACCCACACGACGCGGCCGCCGACCGCCGCCGCGCGCCGGAAGATGGAGCGGGCGGTGCGCGCCTTCCTCCAAGCCTCGGGGGCGGACCTGTCCGATCCGAACCTCGCGCAGACCCCCGAGCGCGTCACCGCCGCCTGGCTGGACGAGTTCCTCGACGGCTATCGGACCTCGCCCGAAGAGGCTCTGGGCGAACGCTATCCGGCGCCGAAGGGCGCCCGCGGCGGGCTCGTGGTGATCACCGGCCTTCGCTACCGCAGCGTCTGCCCGCATCACCTGCTGCCCTATGAAGGCCGCGCGCACCTCGCCTATGCGCCTTGCGATTCGGTGGTGGGCTTCGGGCGGCTCTCCGCGCTCCTCGACTGCTTCGCGCACCGGCTGATCCTCCAGGAGGACCTCGCCCGCGAAGTCGTGGCTGCGCTGGTGCGCGTGCTGGGAACGGCGACCGCCGCGTGCGTGCTGGAGGCGGACATGACGTGCCTGAGGCTGCGCGGCGAGGAGCAGTCCCACGCGCGCACGCACGCGGAGGCCTACGCCGGCCGGCTCCGTCGACCGGGGCCCTTGCGCCGCGAGCTGTGGGCGCGGATCGACGCGAAGGGGAGGCGGGGGCGATGAACCGTCCGTCCGACGCGGCGATCGACGCGCTCATGGACGAGCTGTCCCGCGGGCTTCGGGCCGATCAGCTCTCGCGCGATCCGGAGAAGCTCGCCGCCTATGGCCACGACGAGTCGGATACGGGCGACTTCCCGCCGCAGCTCATCGTCTTCGCCGAGCGGACGGAGGACGTGGCCTTCGTGCTGCGCACCTGCCAGGCGCACGGCGTGCCCGTCACGCCGGTGGGTGCGCGCAGCGGCAAGAGCGGCGGATCGCTTCCTTTGTACGGCGGCGCCTCGCTCAGCCTCGAGCGGATGAACCGGATCCTCTCCATCTCCACCGAGAACCTGACCGCGGTGTGTCAGCCGGGGGTGATCACCGGCGAGCTGATGCGGGCGGTCGAGGAGAAGGGGCTCTTCTATCCGCCGGATCCGAACAGCTGGGAGTTCTGCACGCTCGGCGGCAACGTGGCGGAGAACGCCGGCGGGCCGCGCGCGCTCAAGTACGGCGTCACGCGCGACTACGTGATCGGCCTGGAGTGGGTGCTGCCCTCCGGCGAGACGATCCGGGTGGGCCGCCAGACCATCAAGGGCGTGGCCGGCTACGACCTGGTCGGCCTGTTCGTGGGCAGCGAGGGGACGCTGGGGATCGCCACCGAGATCACCGTGCAGCTGATTCCCCTCCCGCGGTTCGTGAAGACCGCGCTTCTGCTCTTTGCCGACGTGAACGCGGCGGCAAAGGCGGTGACGGCGATTCTTCACTCCGGCATCCTGCCGCGCACGCTCGAGCTTCTGGACGACGTGTCGGTGGCGGCGGTGGACGGCCGGGGCTTTTCGTTCCCTCCCGGCACCGGCGCCGCCGTTCTGGCGGAGGTGGACGGCAACGACGAGGAGCCGCTCTTCGCGGAGCTGGCGCGACTGGGGGAGATCGCCACGCAGCACGGCGCCACCGAGACGCTGCTCGCGGCGGATGGCCCGCAGCGCGAACGGCTCTGGGCGGCGCGGCGGTCGCTGTCCACATCGCTCCGCGCGCTCAAGCGCCACAAGATCTCCGAGGACATTGCGGTGCCGCGTGCGCGGATCCCCGAGGTGATCGCGCAGCTGAAGGCGATGGGCGCCGAGCTGGGCCTGACGGTGGCGACCTATGGCCACGCGGGCGACGGCAACCTCCACGCCAACATCCTCTACGACGGGCCGCACGAGCGGGCGAAGGTCGACACGGCGCTCGAGCGGATGGTGAAGCTCACGCTCGCCGCGGGCGGGACGATCACCGGCGAGCACGGCGTGGGCTACGCGAAGCGCGCGTTCATCACCTGGGAGCAGGGCCCGAAGGTCGTCGCGCTCCAGCAGCAGCTCAAGGCGCTGTTCGACCCGAAGCACCTTCTGAATCCCGGGAAGATCTTCCCTGGCTAGCGGTGTTCTTCGCTTACGCGGCCCGTGCGCCGCGGGATGTGAAGAACTGTTTCGGGAATACCGCCGATAAGCGCATCCGATGCAGAAGCGCTCACGAAGCGCGCGGGGCGGCGAAACGCAAAGCGCCTTCGACCGTCTTAACGACCAAAGAGGCCGCAAGCACCCGAATCTGAGGGAAAGGAGGTCGCGTCATGGCAACCGCGAGGAGATTCGAAGGCGGAGACAGCATCGCCACCTACATTCGGCAGATGGGACCCCATCGCCAACTCACGCGTGAAGAGGAGTACGAGCTCTCCCGCCGGGCCCGCAAGGGAGACGAGAAGGCCCGCGAGCTGCTCGCCACCAGCAACCTGCCCTTCGTCGTCGCGATTGCGAAGAAGTACGCGAACCGCGGGGCCCGCCTGGACGACCTGATCCAGGAGGGGAACGTCGGGCTGATGAAGGCGATCGAGCACTTCGACGCCCGCAAGAACGTCCGATTTGCCACCTACGCGGTGTGGTGGATCCGCGCGTACATCACCCGCTACCTCAAGGACAACCGCTCGCAGGTCCGCGGCGGGGAGTCCGAGCGGGCCTCCATGACCGACTTCTCCCTGGACGTGACGCTCGACGATGAGGGCGAGACGACCTGGCTGGAGCGCCTCGAGGACACCGGGCCCGGGCCGCAGGACACCTACCTGCGCGGCGAGCAGGCGGAGGAGGTTCACGCCGCGCTCGAGCGCGTCCGCAAGCGCCTGGGCGATCTGGGCTGGGACATCCTCCAGGATCGGCTGACCCGGGACGATCCGAAGACGCTCGAGGAGCTCGGCCGGCGCTGGGGCGTCTCGCGCGAGCGGGTGCGGCAGGTGGAGCTGCGCACCAAGGCGTTCCTCGCGCGGTACCTCGCGGCCTTCAACGAGGACGAGGAGCGCAACCCGCCGGACGCCGACGCGGCCTGAAACGATCTCCCCCAGCAGCACGGCGCGGCGGTCGGAGCCCGTTCTCCGGCCGCCGCGCTTTTTGTTCCCGAAACGGCGCTGCCCACCCGCCGCACAGGCCGGGTGGGCACGCGCCCGTCGGACGCCTCCGGATCGACCGGGCCCGCCTGCTCGCGCCCGGTTTGCCCTAGAGGGTCTTCAGGTACTCGACGAGGTCGTGCAGCTGCTCCGGGCTGAGGCCGGAGACGTTGCCGTGGTTGGCGCCGCCGCACGCCGGATCGAACCGCTGCTCGAGCGTCTGGGCGCAGCCGTCGTGCATGTAGGGGGCGCGTCCGGCGAGCCCCACGAGCCGCGGCACCTGGAACTTCCCGCCGGTGCCCACGTCCATCGTCGCGTTGTTGGTGAACCGGCTGCCGCTGTGGCAGCTCGCGCAGCCCACGGTGGCGTCGTGGAAGAGCGCCTCGCCGCGCCGGGCCGCATCGTCCAGCTCCGCGTCGGTGTGGCGCGGGCCGGGCAGGCTATCCAGCCAGGCCAGCATCTGCGGCGCGCGTTTGAGCAGCGACGGGCGGGCGCCCATCCGGCCGACGAAGACCTCCAGCATCAGGTGGTCGAAGTCCTTCATGTCGCCGTCCCAGTGGAAGGGCGCGGTGTCCACCAGCCCGCCCACGAGCGGCGGGGTCCGCCTCGGGCCGATGGAGTCGAAGTTCCACACGCGCCCGTCATCCAGCCCATCCGGGTGGCAGGACGCGCAGGCCAGGCCGCTGCCTTCCGCCGGCTGGACGAAGAGGTCCCGGCCGGAGGTGTCGGGGCGGGGGACGGCGGGCAGCGAGATGCTCACGCCGTGCAGCGTGTAGAGGGAGACCTTCGACTGGAAGAGCGGCTGGCCATCCGGCAAGAGCGCCACCGCGACCGGCGGCTGCTGGCCGGTGACGCGGACGCCCGAGGTGGCGCAGGAGGTGGCCTTGCCGGTGGGGAGCATCGCCGAGAGGTGGATGATGTCCGCCGAGCTCCCGTCGCCCTTGACCACCCAAGCGACCCCGCTGGTCTCGTCCACCGCGAAGTCCACCGGGGCCGCGCCGCGGACACGCCGTTCGGTGAGCGTGCCGTCCGGCCGCTGCACCATGAACACGCTCTGGGAGATCGTCTCGCACTCATCCAGCGCGCGCCGGGCCGGGCCTCCCGAAGCGCAGCCGCCGTAGGCGGTGCAGCTGCTGGTCGATTGCGCCAGCTCCTCCGGATCGGGGATGTCGGTCGGGGTCTGCGAGATGGTCACCGGATCCGGCGAAGAGCGCTGCTGGAGGAAGGCGATGCTGCCGTCGCGGAGCGGCTTCACCCGCCACAGCACGGACGGCTCGTAGTGGCGCACCCGCCCGTCGTCGAGCTTGAACTGCACCTTCTCTCCCAACCGCTGCACTTCGCGCGGCGTGGTGGCGCTGGTGGACAGGTGCACCAGCTCGCCCGAGCGCAGCCGGCTCACGTAGATGTCGCCCTCGCGGACGAAGACGTCGCGCAGATCCGGCGCGACCTTCGTCATGCGCAGGAACCGTTCGCCGTCTTCGGAGACGAAGACCAGCTCGCCGCCGGCGCAGGCGACCAGAAGCTCGTTCCGGAGATTGTCGAACGCCAGTCCCCGCGGTTCCGCGCAGACCCCGAGGCGGTGGACGCGTTGCGGATCCGCCACGTTGAAGGTGGCCACTTCGCCGGAACCACGAAGGATGACGTGGCCGCGGCCGTTGGTGCCGAACACCGGGCGGCCCGGATCGTCCAGCTGGTCAAAGCGCACCTCCCCGGAGATGGTGTGGTTGCGCAGATCGGCGATCCACAGGCGGTCCACGTCCGGATCCGAGGCGAGCGCGTATGCGCCGTCGGACCGGACCGCGAGGGTTCCGCCGAGGGCTTGTGCCGCCTGCGCTCGCACTGCGGGCGGGGGCGCGTTGGTGATTGGCTCGGGTGAGCCGTTGCAGCCGGACAACAGGGCCGCAACGACCATCGCTGCGGCTAGAACGAGTTTTCTCATGGCAACCTCGGGAGCAGGGGACCCGACGGTGCGCATGCGAATGGGGCCCACCAATGCGACCACGAGACGATCGGCTGAGGTGCGGCGAACCCTTGTCGCCGGAGCGCCCGTTGAGGCGCTTTCCGTGCGCGTGCTAGAGCCGGGGACATGACGCGCACCCTGGTTCTGGCACTGCTCACCCTTTCGCCGGTGGCCTTTGCGGAGGACGCCGCCGAGACCGCGAAGAAGCTCGACGCGCTCTATGCGCAACGCAACGATCCGGCGCAGCTCAAGGAGCTGGAGAAGGCGACCGAGGCCGCGCTGGCGGCGTTTCCGAACGACTACGGGATCCTCTGGCGCGCCAGCCGGTTGAAGTATTGGGAGGCGGACGGCGCGACCCACGAGAAAATCAAGGCGAAGCTGGGCAGGGAGTCCTGGGAGCTCGGCGAGCGCGCCGTGAAGGTCAACTCGAAGGGTGTGGAAGGCCACTACTACGCGGGGATCGGCCTGGGCGCGTACTCACAGGGCGTGGGCGTCCTCACCGCGCTGAGCGAAGGGCTCGAGGGCAAGTTCAACGCCCACGTGGACGCGGCGGTGAAGATGAACCCCGCGTACGACAACGCCGGGCCGCTGATCGCCAAGGGCCGTTACTGGTACGAGCTGCCCTGGCCCAAGCGCGATCTGGAGAAGTCGAAAGAGACGCTGAAGAAGGCCATCCAGACGCAGCCGGCGGCGCTGCGCGCCTGGCTGTACCTGGCCGAGACCCAACTCAAGGACGGCGACGCGAAGGCGGCGAAGGCCTCCATCGACAAGGTGCTCGCCGGTGCGGAGTCCTACGATCCGCCCGAGGCCCGCCGCGTGAAGGCCCGCGCGAAATCGGTCGCCGAAGCGATCGCCAGAGAACTGGACTAGCTACCGCTAGTCGTTGCGTGGGGCGGTGGACTTCGCCGGCTCGGTGCCGAGGTCGGTTCCGCTGGCGCTCGCGAGCGTCCCCGCGGACGACTTCTTCGGCTCCGGTTCGTCTTCGCCGCCGAAGCCCTTCTTGAAATTGCGGATCGCCGCGCCAAGCGAGGAGCCCAGCTGCGGCAGTCGCGTCGCTCCGAACAGGAGCAGGATCACGACGAAGATGAGCAGCAGTTCCGTGGTCTTCAGGCCGAACATGTGAGGGCTCCTCGACTGCGATTGCCGCCGAGCATAACGGCGCGGATCCTCTGGTGCCAGCAACGGCGTTAAAGCGCAAGCCCGCTCGGCCGAACGCCTTCCGCGAAGGGCAGGATGCCCCACCATCGAGCCTGTGCTGACCAGGCGACTGCCCGATGTGACCGCGGATCGCAGTGGCGCCGCGCTTTCCGCGACAACAACGTGGGCTTTTGCCATATGCGGTCGGTCAGGGAGGAGCAGGACTCTACGTGGCAGAGAAACCGACGAACGTTCTCGTCGTGGACGACGATCCCGACATCCTCGACGCGCTCTCCGAAATCCTCGAGGCGGAGGGGTTCTCGGTCACGCGTGCGCGCAACGGGCAGGAGGCGCTCGAGCGGTTGCAGCCCCGCCCGGACCTCATCCTGCTCGACCTGATGATGCCGGTGATGGATGGCTACGAGTTCGCCCGCCGGATGAAGAGCTTGCAGAACCCCAGCTCCCGCATCCCGATCCTCGTCCTCAGCGCCGACCGCAACGTCAGCGCCAAGGCGAAGGACATCGGCGCCGCGGGGTTTCTGGCCAAGCCCTTCGAGCTCGGCGACCTGCTGGGAATGGTGAAGCAGACGCTGGAGTCCGCCTCCCAACCGGCTTGACCGCGCCGCGCTGCGTCGTTACGGTCCGCCCGCTTTTTGACTCGGCAATCAGTCACTCAGCGAAAGGCGATCCCATGGCGGACCAGACGGCGAAGAGCATCCTGGAAGAGGAGATCCCGGCCCTGCTGAAGAGCAAGCCGGAGCTCGCGAAGGACATCAACGCGGTGATCCACTTCAACATCACCGGCGATCAGGGCGGCACCTGGACGCTCGATCTCACGAAGCCGGACAACTGGGTCTCGGCAGGCGCCAACGGTACGCCGAAGATGACCATCACGGTGTCCGACTCCGACTTCGTGAAGATCCGCCAGAAGCAACTCAACGCCCAGATGGCGGCCATGCAGGGCAAGCTGAAGTTCAAACCCATGGACATGGTGCTCGCCATGAAGCTGGGCAAACTCCTTTCTTGAGTAGGTCGTGGGCGGTGAGAGGTGAGTAGGGTGGGCGCGCCTTTGGGCGCGCCTCCTTGCTTTGTGGGGGTGCTTTGAGCGTCCGGGAATTGCCTCTGGTTGGGTTGCGGGTGCTGGATCTGTCGCGCCTTCTGCCCGGGCCTTATGCCTCCCTGGTGCTGGCGGACCTCGGGGCCACCGTCGACAAGGTCGAGGATCCGCAGGGCGGGGACTACCTCCGCCAGATGCCTCCCCATCTGGGAGACGAGAGCGCGCTGTTCTATGCGCTCAATCGCAACAAGCGATCGCTTTCGCTCGACCTCAGGCGGCCGGAAGCGCAGGCGGCGCTGCGGCGGCTGGTCCGCTCCTACGACGTCCTCATCGAGAGCTTCCGCCCGGGCGTGATGGACAAGCTTGGGATCGGCTGGGAGGCGCTCTCGAAGGAACACCCGCGACTCATCTACTGCGCCATCTCCGGCTACGGGCAGACGGGGCCGGACCGGCTCCGCGCGGGACACGACCTCAACTACATCGCCCGGGCGGGCGTGCTCGGCTACGGCGGCCCAGCGGACGGTCCGCCGGCCATGCCGGGCGTGCAGATCGCCGACATCGGCGGCGGCAGCCTCTTCGCCCTGGTGGGGATCCTCGCGGCCCTCCATGAACGGCAGCGCACGGGGAAGGGGCGCCTCGTCGACATCAGCATGACGGAGGGCGCTCTGGCGTTCCTCCACCTCCACCTCGGCGCGCGGCTGGCCCTGGGCTCCGATGGTTCCCCGCTGCGGCGCGGAGCGGAGACGCTCAACGGCGGGCTGCCCTGCTACGGCGTCTACCGCACCCGGGATGGCCGGTACCTCTCGGTGGCTTCGCTCGAGCCGAAGTTCTTCCAGGGCTTCTGCGAGGCGATCGGCCGGCCGGACCTGGTCGTCGACGGCTACGACCCGGGGGAGAAGGGGCTCCGCGCGCGCGCGGAGATCGAGGCGATCATCGGCGCGCAGACGCTGGAGCACTGGCTGTCGGTGTTCCGCGACGTGGATCTGTGCGTGGAGCCGGTGCTCGAAGGAGACGAGGTGCTGCGCGATCCGCAGCTTGAGGCCCGCGGGATGTTCGTGCGCGCCGTCGACCCGCAGCGGGATAGGGAGGTCACCCACCTGCGCACGCCGCTGCACTTCGGCGAGCTCCCCACCGCGCCGCCGCCGGCGCTCGGGCAGCACGGCCGGGAGATCCTTTCGGAGGCGGGCTTCAGCGACGCGGAGATCTCCGCGCTGCTTGGGTGATGCGGCCGCCACGGCTAGGCTCAGCCGCCGTGAACCTGAAGGCGTTCTTCTCCGCCGGCCTCGGCATCGCGCTGATCGCCGTTGCGGCCTTTGGCCTGGCCTGCGGCGCCAACGGCGTCGACGCTCCGGCCCCGAAGCCCCGCCCGACCGACGAGTGCGCGTCCTTCGAGCAGCTCATGCCCCGCTTCACCGCGGCCCTCAAGTCCGGCCGCACCGAGGGGCTCCGCGTGGTGGTCGAGAAGCACCTGCTGGTCTCCTCTTCGGGGAGGGAGGATCAGGCGCCGCCGATGAACGATGTGCTGCGCGCCATCTTCCAGACGCTGGCGCGCTTCGCGGCGCTGCCACCGGAGACCGGTGCCGCCCCCGGCGAGGTCTGCGCACAGAACCCGCCGCCGGTCGCGCTGGCCCATCCGATCTGCGAGATGCGCAGGTCGATGGACGTCCTCGTCCACCAGGCGAAGGGCCTGGACGCGGTGCGGACGATCGATCCGCTCCTGCGTTCGGTGATGCTCTACATCCTCGGCCGGCCGCCGGCGTCGCCCAACACGCGCCACTTCGAGGTCGCCCAGGTCGTCAGCGACATGTGCCAGCAGACCGCCACCTGCCAGCTCAACGACACGCTGGATCTGGTGATCGCGATGGTCGCCTTCGCCGAGACCGATGACGGCCGCGCGATGATGGACCGCTTCGCCGGGATCGCCACCGATCCGGCGCTGGAGCCGTTCCTCCAGGACGACGGGCAGATGTATGGCGGTGAGAACGGGATCGTCGCGCTCGCCAACCTGGTCATGAGCACCGTCCAGGCGATGAACGATCCGAGCGAGTTGGACGCGCTGCCCATCGACTCGCTGCCGAAGGAGATGAAGCCGAAGCTGCAGGCGATGGTGGGCGACCTCAAGAAGATGCTCGACCCGACGCGAGAGCCGAACATCCTTGGGCCGATGAAGAAGGTGATCTCCTGCCTCCGGACCGCAGACGAGAACAGCGACCTCATCCGAATGGTCTACCGGCTCGGCTTCGAGGCGGACCTTCCGGAGTTCAACCTCGCCAACATCACCGGCGTCGTCTCCGGGCTGCGCGAGACCGATTCGCGCGGGACGCTCCTGCACCTGGTCGGCACGCTCGCGCAGGCGGTCCGCTCGGACGAGGCCGCGGTCGACTCGGCCGCCAGCGTCTGCCGCACGCTCTTTTCGACGAAGGTCGCCCCGGGCGAGTCGCAGTCGCCCGCCGAGTTGGCGCTCCCGGTGATCGCCGACCTCTATTCGCAGAACATCACCGGCGAGGCGCTCTGCGCGGCAGACACGCTCCTCTATGGATGCGCCGGCGGGACCGCGCAGCCCGCCTGCGAAGCCGCCGGCCCGTGATCCTGCCCGCTCCGCGGGCGCCCTGCAGGCCAGCCGCAGGCGCGTCGGCGCAGCCACCTCGCGACTCACATCTCACCAGTCACTACGAACTGTTCACGCGGCTTTGTGTTCGTGCGCCGGCGCCGGTTGTTCGAGGCCGCCTTTGCGCCGCTTGAGTTTCGAGGCGATGCGATCGGCGACGACGTAGAACGCCGGCACGACGAGGAGGCTCAGCGCCGTGGAGACGACGAGGCCGCCGATCACGGCGATCGCCATGGGGACGCGCGTCTCGCTGCCCGCGCCCAGCCCCAGCGCGGAGGGGATCGCCGCCATCATGGTGGCGATGGAGGTCATCAGGATGGGCCTCAGCCGCACCGGGCCGGCCTGCAGCATCGCGCTCACGGCGTCATGGCCCTGTTCGCGCATCTGCGTCGCGTAGTCGACCAGGATGATCGAGTTCTTCTTCACGATCCCGAGCAGGAGCAGCAGCCCGATCATCGAGAAGATGTTGAGCGTCTGCCCGGTGAAGTAGAGCGCGAACGCCGCGCCCGCCACGGACGGCACGAGGATGGTGAGCACCGTCACCGGGTGCAGGAACGAGTTGAACTGCGACGCCAGCACCATGTACGCGACGGCGATCCCCAACAGCAGCGCGAACACCAGCCCGCCCATCGACTCGCGGAAGGCGACCGACTGGCCCTCGAGCTTGAGGTGCACGCCGTTCGGCAGCGTGCTCTGCAGCGCCTCCACCGCCTGGAGCACCTCTGCCTGCGCGTGACCGGGCGCCACGTTGCCGTACAGGCTGACCGCGCGCTCGCGATCCTTGCGCTGGATCGCCATCAGCGCGGGGCGCTCCTCCTGCTTGACCAGCGAGGAGAGCGGGACGAGCTCTCCGCTCGCGGTGCGCACCTTCAGCCGGCTGATGTCCTCCGGCCGCGTCCTTTGCGACGCCAACAGCCGCGCGCGCACGTCCACCCGCCGGCCTCCGGTGGAGTACTTGCCCACGCGAATGCCGCCCACCAGCGCCTGCAGCGTGGTGGCGATGTCCTCGGACGACACGCCGAGATCGGACGCGCGATCGCGATCCGGGACGACCACCAGCTCGGGGGCGCCGAGCTTGTAGTCGCTGTCCAGGTCCGTCACCAGCCCGCTGGCGGAGAGCTTCTGCCGGAGCTGTTCGCTCACCTCCACGAGCTGCTGGAAGTCCGACCCGCGCACGGAGAACTCGATCGGGAACCCGCGCGAGGCGGTGAAGCCGCGCTGCGAGAGGTCCACCACCACCGCGCGCACGCCGGGCAGCGCGTTGAGCGACTTGCGCAGCGCCGCGCCCACCTCCGCCTGGCTGCGGGTGCGCTGGTCGGGTTCGGTCAGGGTGAGGAAGAACACAGTCTGGTTCACGTTCGATCCGCCGAACCCGCCCACCACGGTGAAGGTCTGCTCCACCTCGGGGACTTTCGCGATCACCGCCTCCGCCTGCCGCGTGAGCCGGTCCGTCTCGTTGATGTCCGAGCTGACCGCGAACTGCAGCCGCACCATCAGCCGACTCTGATCCTGCGAGGGCACCATCTCGGCGGGGATGCGGGTGAACACGAACCCGGCGACCACCAGCACCGCCGCCATCGCCCCCAGAACCTTCCACGGGTGCCGGAGCGCGCCCCCGAGCAGCCGCCGGTACGCGCGCGCCAGCCCGTCGAACGCGGCGTCCACCTTCGATCCCAGCCAGCCCCGGTGCTCCTTGCCGACCTTGAGGATCTGTGCGGACCGCGCCGGCGCCAGGGTCATCGCCTCGAGGTAGGAGAGGCCCACCGCCACCGCGAGGGTGACCCCGAACTGGAGGAAGAACCGGCCGATCACCCCCTGCATGAAGACCACCGGCAAAAAGATCGCGATCACCGCGAGGGTGGCCGCCAGCGCGGCGAAGGAGATCTCCGTCGTCCCCTCGCGCGCGGCGCGGACCCGGTCCTTCCCCATCTCGGCGTGCCGGAAGATGTTCTCCAGCACCATGATGGCGTCGTCCACCACCAGGCCCACGGCGAGCGAGAGCGCGAGCAGGGTGAAGGTGTTGAGCGTGAACCCGAAGAAGTAGATGCACGCCACCGTCCCCAGAAGCGACATGGGGATGGCGAGGATCACGTTCAGCGTCGCCGAGAAGCTGCCGAGGAACATCCAGCACACCAGCGCGGTGAGCACGACGGCCAGAAGCAGCTCCAGCTCGATCTCCGCCACCGACTCCTCGATGAACTGGGTGGAGTCGAAGTTGACGTCCAGCCGCATCCCCTCGGGGAGCGTCTTCTGCAGCTCCGCCAGCACCGCGCGCACCCCGCGGGAGACCGCCACCGCGTTGGAGCCGCGCTGCTTGCGGATGCCCAGCCCCTGCGCCGGGTTGCCGTCCACCCGGGTCAGCCGCCGCAGGTCCTCGAAGCCGTCCTCCACCAGCGCCACGTCGGACAGGCGCACCGGCGCGTTCTCGTCCTGGCGGATGACGATCTGCCGCAAGGTCTCGAGATCGAGCGCCTCGCCCAGAACGCGTACCGTCACCTCGCGCCCGTCGCTCTCCAGACGTCCGGCGGGCAGCTCCACGTGCTGGCGCTGCAGCGCGGTGATCACGTCGCTCACCGTGAGCGCGCGCGCGTCCAGCTTGTCGGCGTCGATCCAGATCCGCACGTTGCGTTCGATCGATCCGCCGACCGCCACCTCGCCCACGCCCGGGACGGTCTGCAGCTTCTCCTTCACCCGGTAGCGCGCGACGTCCGCCAGCAGCTGCCGCGAGAACGGCCCGGACAGGCCGATCCACATGATCGGGCTGTCCTCGGGGTTGGTCTTGGAGATGACCGGCGCGTCGATGTCGGTGGGCAGCCGTCGCTGGGCCTGCGAGACGCGCGACTGCACGTCCTGCAGCGCCGCGTCCACGTCGCGGTCCAGGTCCAGCTCGATGGTGATGTTCGCCGAGCCCTGCTCCGACCGCGACTCGATCGTCCGCACCCCCTCCACCTGCGAGAGCGCCTCTTCGAGCGGTTCGACCACGTCGCCTTCCATCACTTCGGGCGATGCGCCCTCCCAGGTGACCCGGACGTTGATGTTGGGGAAGTCCACGTCCGGGAACTGGCTGATGCCGATCCGCGTGCCGGCCACGACGCCGAACAGCACCGTGGCCAGCATCAGCATCCACGCGAACACCGGCCGGTTGATGCAGACGTCGGTCAGCTTCACGGGGCACCCCGCGCGCCCGCAGAATCGGTAGCGCCGCCCGCCCCGGCGGACGCTTCCGGCGGCGGCGCGTCGACGCGGGCCACCGTCACCTGGGCGCCGTCCCGCAAAGCCTCGTTGCCGCGGACCACCAGCCGTTCACCTTCGGCGATGCCGCTCTTCACCTCCACCTGTCCGTCCGCGGTGCGCAGGCCCAGCTGGACGATCCGTTCGTGCGCCACGTCCCGGTCGTCGACGACGTAGGCGATGAAGCCCTTCTCGCTGGGGCGCGCCGCGTTCTGCGGGACGACCGGCGCGCGCGAGGTGCGGACCGGCACCACGACCTCGGCGAAGGCCCCGGGCCGGAGGCTCGCGCGCCGCGGGTCGACCACCTCCGCCGTCACCGCCACCATCCGCGTCTTCGGGTCGGCGGCCTGCGCGACGTGGGTGATGGTCGCCTGATACGGCTCCTGGTGATCGCGCGTGGTGAACGTCGCGGTCATCCCCACCTTCAGGTTGGGCGCGTCCAGCTCGGGCACCTTGAAGCGCAACAGCAGCGGGTCGCGCCGCACGAGGGTGGCCAGCACCGTGCCCGGCTGGACGTACTGGCCGGTCTGCACCGTGCGGGTCTCGATGATTCCATCGGCCGGAGCGCGCACGTACGCGTCGCGCAGGTTGAGCTTCGCCTGATCCACCGCCACCTTCGCGGCGTCAGCGGCGGACTGCGCGGTGCGGGCGCGGGTGCGGAAGGACTCCAGCTCCTCGCCGGGGATGAGGCCGGGGTTCTGCTTCTGCACCGCCTCGCGCCGGGCGGCCGCGGCCTCGGCCTCCTCGCGCTCCGCCTGCGCCTTCTCGAACGCGGCCTGCGCGGCGGCCACCGCCAGCCGGTAGCGTTCGGGCTCCACCTCCGCCAGCACCTGTCCCTTCTTCACCTCCGCGCCCTCGGCGAAGGCCACCTTCTCCACCACCCCCTGCACGCGCGCGGTGACCTGGACCTGCTCGAAGGCCTCCACTGTCCCGGTGGCGTCGACCGCGTACTGCACTTCGCGCGCCGTGACCGGGATCACCTCCACCGGAAACTTCATAGGGCCGCGCCGGCCGCCCGTGCCGCCCGCGGACGATTGGGAGCATGCGCTCAGGGCGCCCAAGGCGCACAGGGCGGCGACCGCGACGAGGAGCCTGCGCAGGGTCAAGGGCATGGATTAGAGCTCCCGGCCGAGGGGATCGAGCCCCACGGCGGCACGAAGGGTGAGCCAGGCGGTGCTGCGCGCGTAGCGTTCGCGGGCGAGCGCGACCTCGGCCTCGTAGAGTCCCACGCTGGCGTCGGCGACCTCGATCGCCCGGGCCAGCCCTTCCCGGTACAGGGCGTTCGTCTCGTCCGCGTTCCGACGGGCGGCCTCGGCCGCTACCGCCGCCTGTTTCACCGCGGCCTCCGCCACGGTGAGCGCCACCCGGGCACGCGCCACCTCGTCCTTCGCGGCGCGCTCGGTGGCCTGGGCCTGCAGCCGCGCCACTTTCGCTCGCGCCTGGCCCTCCTGCCAGTCCGCCAGCCGCGACGGATCGAACAGCTCCCAGCGCAAAGTGGCGGTGGCGCGCCAGTCGGCGGCCGGCGCGAAGGCGGTCTCCACGTTGTTGAGGTTGTACTCGGCGCCCACCGAGAGGCTGGGGATGAAGCGCCACAACGGCTCGGAGGCGAGCACGTCCGCCGCCGCCTGCCGCTTGCGCGCGGCCGCCACGTCCGGCCGCTGTTCGGTGCCGCGGTCGACGAGGGCCTTCACCGCTTCCTCCGAGATGGGCTCGGCGGCGAGCGGGGCCTCCTCCAGCGGCACCCGGGTCACGTCCTCGGCCAGAAGGAGCGAGAGGTTGAGCCGCGCGGTGGTCGCGTCTCCGCGCGCGCGGGTCGCCGCCTGTTCGGCGTTCGCCAGCTCCACCTCCGCGCGCGTCACGTCGTTCGACGAGACGAGCTGCGCCTTGAACCGCACCCGGGCCTCCTCCAGCGAACGGCGCGCCAGCGCCAGCCTGCGCTCCGCCGCGTTGGCGACCTGTTCGGCCCCCAGTGTCTGCAGAAACGCGTCCGCCGCCTCGAACGCGACCAGCCGCGCTTCATTCCGCGCGTCGTCGGCGCTGGCCGCCGCCTCCTGCACCGCCGCGCGCCAGACGGGGATGGCGCTTCCGTCGAAGATCGTCACGTTGATGGCGCCGGTGGCCACCAGGCTGTTCGACGGGCGGACGCTCAGGCCGCTGCGCTGGACCGGCGGCTGGCGCGTGTACGTGCCGGTCAGCGCGACGGAGGGGAAGAAGTACGACCGGGCGCGGGCCAGCCGGGCTTCGGCTGCCGCCACCTCCTCGCGGGCGATGAGCGGACGCTCGTTGCGCGAAAGCGCCAGCTCCACCGCGCGCTCCAGGGTGAGCGGCTGGGCGAGCGCGGCCAGGGGCGCCGCGGCCATGGCTATGAGCACGAACCGTTTCATCGAAATGCGGAGAGGACCGGATCTCGACCACAAAGCCCCCGGACCTTCCAGTAAGACCGACACTCGGACGGTCGATTCGGCCGCCGGGCGGACGCGGCTCAGGCCAGGCGCCCGCTTTGTCGAGGAGCGTGCGAACGGCCGAAGGAGCGATATAAGGCGCTGATGCTTTTCGCGCGTCATCGTCAACGTCGGGTCGATGCGCTGCGGCTCCGCGGCGCGATGTGGGCCGCCGCGATCGCCGCGGTGGCCGCCACCGCCTTCACCGGCTGCGAAGAACCGGGGTGCCTCGGCGGCGAAGAAGGCTGCCGGGTGGCGTCGCCGTGTCAGAACGTGTCGTTCACCTGCGAGAACGGCTCGGTGTCGGTGAAGACGCTCACCGCGCAAAACGTCGCCCCGGGCGGGATGGACGCGCTCGGCGGGGAGGGCGACGTGCTCCTCGAGAACGATCACCTCCAGGTGGTGATCGCCCAGCTCGGCAACCAGAACGGGGTCGATCCGAACGGCGGCACCATCCTCGACGTGACGGTGAAGGGGAAGGATGGGGACGGGATCAACTCGATCGCCCAGACGACAGGCCTGTTGCCGCGGGACGCGCTCCACTTCACGAAGCTGGAGGTGATCGACGAGTCGCCGAACCGGGTGGCGGTGCAGGTCTCGGGCACGCTGGATGGACCGGAGTACCAGAACACCCGCGTGTACACGCTGTACGAGCTGCGCCCCTGCGATCGTGGCCTGCGGATCCGGACCGAGGTCGTCAACGGCTGGAACCAGCCGCAGACCTGGGCGCTCTCCGACGTCTTCTACTGGCAGGACCGCGAGCCGATCTCCTTCAGCGCGGGGCCGGGGCTCGGCTACACGCACCCGCCGCTGGCGCTGACCACCGCCAACCAGGCGTACCGCTCGTTCCCGTTCATGGCCGGGGCGACGCTGGTCGAGCCGTACACGAGCTACGCCCACGTCGCCTGCAACGTGAAGACGATGGAGGGGCTGAACAACGACTTCATCAGCCTCGCCGGAATGCCGCGCGCGCAGATCAACCCCCGCGAGTACCAGGTATTCGAGCGGTTGCTGATCGCCGAGGAGGGCAAGGACGTCGCCAGCGCCGCGAACACGGCGATGGACGTCCGCACCCAGCTGTGGGGCGAACAGTTCGTCACGTTGAGCGGCAAGGTGGAACGCGCCGGCGCGCTCAAGCTGGACTCCGCGCGCGAGACGATGATCGTCCTCTTCGAAGGCGATCTGGCCACGCCCGAGGACAAGCGGATCCCCTGGACGCAGGTGATCCCCGACGCCACCGGACACTGGTCGGCGAAGGTGCCAAACGGCCGGACGTACCTCGCGCAGGTCTACTCCTTCGGCCGCGTGCGGGTGGAGAAGGACCTCGGCGCCATCGACGGCGACACCGACGTGGGCACCTTTGTGCTGCCCTCCACGTCGCGAGTGACGATCACCGTGAACGATGGGCCGGGGATGAACCCGGTGACCGCGGAGGTCTACGTGATCCCGGTGGACGCCGAGGCGCGCGCGGAGGTCGAGGGCACGTACGCCGGGCACGAGTGGGTCTCCAACCCGGTGAAGTGCGCGCCGTGGCTGGGGCCCGAGTTCGCCGGGTCGCCGGCGTGTAACCGGGTGATCGTCGAGAACGGGCTGACCACGCTGGAGATCCCGATCGGCCGGTACTGGCTCTACGCGTTCAAGGGGCCGTTCTACACGATCGACCGCAAGCTGGCCGAGCTCAACGACGGCGACGAGACGGTGGTGCTCTCGGTCCAGCGGCTCTCCCTGCAGCCGGCGCAGACGGTGAACGCGGATCTGCACGTCCACTCTGGGATCAGCTTCGACAGCTCGCTGCCGCAGAAGGACCGCGTGCTCGGGTTCGAGGCCTCCGACCTTCAGGTGATCGTTGCCAGCGAGCACGACGTGGCGTGGAGCTTCCAGGACACCATCGAGGCGCTCGGGCTGAGCTCGAAGATGAGCTCGATCGACGGCGTGGAGACCACCGCGCAGATCCCGTTCCTCGCAGTGCCCGGTGATCCGTTCCCGAGGGTGATCGGCCACTACATCTTCTTCCCCATCAAGTTCGACCCGACCCAGCCGCGCAACGGCGCGCCGTACGACGACCTGATCGAACCCGGCGAGCTGATGGACCGGATGGAGCCGCTCTACACGAACCAGGTGCCGCTGGTGATGCTGCCGCACCCGTGGGGCGGTGCGTACTTCGGCCGCGACATCGGATTTTCGCGCGCCATCCACCTCGACGCGACGAAAGACCTCCCCGCCACCGATGACGGCACCAACATGGGGATGATGATGCGCGCGCCGGGCGGAAAGCACCTCAATAACGACCACCACGCGCAGGAGGTGATGAACGGGACCGACAACTCGTCGCTCCTGCAGTACCGCGCGGTGTGGTGGTACATGCTCAACCAGGGCCAGCTCAAAGCGGGCACCGCGAACAGCGACTCGCACTCGCTCACCGACAACACCGTGGGCGTGCCGCGGAACGTGATCTACGCGGACACCCAGGCGGGCCCCTCCTTCGACGTGAACAAGTTCAACCTGGCGATCCGCGCCGGCCGCCTGTTCGGGACCAACGGGCCGGTGATCGAAGCGCAGGTGCGCGGCGCCACCGGGCCGGCGATTGACTACGGCACCAAGCCGTTCGCGCCGCCGAAGGACGCCCAACTGCACGTGAAGATCTCCGCGGCGCCGTGGGTGCCCGTGCAGGAGGTCCGCTTCATCGTGAACGGCAAGGTGGTGAAGACCCTCTCCGGGGACGCTTTGGCCGCGCCGGCCGATCCGTTCGGCACGGACGGGCTGCTGCGCTTCGAGGGCGACATTCCGCTCTCGGAGCTTCTGTCGGGCGTCAGCGGCGATGCGTGGCTGGTGATCGAAGCCGGGGATCCGCTGCCGCCGTTCGCGGATCTCGGCGGCGCGCTCGGATCCGGCACCGGCTGCGAGGCGCAGATCCCCGACGGGATCCCCGACACCGGCGACAACAACGGCGACGGAAGGGTGGACTGCGCCGACGTGGCCGCGGGCGAGGACATCGGTCCGCTCAACATGCCCCAGGCGCCCGCGGACGAGTCCGATCCGAACTTCCACTTCGCCCGGGTGGTGCCCAACGGACGGCCGTTCGCGTTCATCAACCCGTTCGTCATGGACCTCGACGGCAACGGCCGCTTCGACGCGCCGAAGCAGGGAGGTGCGAAGTGAGCCTGCGCAACGTGACGTTCGCGGCGGTGATGCTGGCGTCCTCGTTCGCCGCCGCGGCGGGGGCTTCCCGCGAGGCGGCGCATGATTCCGTGGGAACCGCGGCCGTTGTCATCCGAGGAGGCGACTCGGCCTGGCGGCCGGTGGCCGACGAGCCGACACGAGCGGCGGCGTCCTCTCCCACCGTCGCGGCCGTTTCGGCTGCCGGGGCGGACATGAGTGGCGGGGCCACCGCGAGCGCTCCGGTGGTCTCGACCTCGATCGAACAGACGCCGGTCGCCGCCCAGCCGGCAGCGTGCGGAGAGTGGATCGCACCGGGGATGCCGGAGGGGCCGATCGCGCTCGGGTTCAACGAGGCGGACGTGGCCACCGGGCGCCGGGTGTGCCCCCGGACGGAGGTGTCGATCGGCGAACGCGCCGACGCCACCATCGCCACCGAGGACTTCTACGGATCGATCGGCGCGACCTCGCTGGTGTCGGCGAGCTGGGCGCAGACGCCCCGCCGTGAGCTCTTCTTCACCGTGGAGGGCTTCCACTACGGCTGGACCGTGAACGCGGTAATCGAGAGCACGGACGTGGGCTTCGGGCAGCTCACCGCGGGCGCGTCGCAGATCGTCGCCTCTGGAGACCGTTGGGCCACCGCCACGTCCGCTCGCCTGATGCTCCCGACTTCGATGTTGATGGACGTCCGCGTGGTGGGCGCCGAGCTGGGTCAGGCGCTCACGTACCGTCCCACCGGCTGGCTGGAGGTGCACGGCTATGCGGGCGTGGACGGGAGCGCCGCGCTCTTCGCCGCGCCCCAGCCGCGGTTCGGCGGGTTTTTGAACGCGGGCGTGCAGTGGAACGCTTTGTCGCGATTCGCCGTCGTGCTGGACGCCAACGCGCGCGTCGGCGGCTTCGCCTGGTACGTCGCGCCCGCGGCGGCGCTCCGCTTCCGGATCGCGGAGGGCGGCGGGCTGGAGCTGGCGGCCACCCGTCCGGTGGTGGGAACGGATCGGCGCACGGTGATCGCCGGGCTCCGGTTGGGTTGGCGCTTGTAGACGCGGGTCATCGAGGAGGGAGCCGACATGACGCATCGGGTGCTGATCGCTTCTTTCACCGTGGTCGTCCTGGCGTGCGGCACACAGGGGCCGGCCGGTCCGGAAGGCAAACAGGGGCTGGTGGGACCTGCGGGGCCGCCGGGCGCGGAAGGCCCTGTGGGCCCGACGGGCCCCACCGGCGCTCCGGGTGAGATGGGCGCCCCCGGCGCCACGGGCCCGACCGGCGAAATGGGTCCGCCCGGTCCACAGGGGGCGCTCGGTCCGATGGGACCTCCGGGTGAGAGCGTCGTCGGCGCCTCCCTCCCGCCGGGCGACACGCACTGCCCCAATGGCGGAAGCAGCTTCACCGTCGGCGGCCAGACCACTTACGTGTGCAACGGTGACGCGGGGCCCGTAGGCCCGACCGGTCCGATGGGCCCCATCGGACCGCAGGGGCCTGCGGGTCCGACGGGGGCCACCGGTGCGACGGGCGACACCGGAGCGGTGGGGCCGCAGGGGCCGTCTGGAGTCGTGGCCATCTACCAGGTGGTGGCCCCGGTCAAGACCAATTTGGGAGCGCAGTTCCAGTGGGAGTTCGCCGGGCCGACGAAGCAGATCACCACGACGGCGGGTCAGCGAATCACCGGATCCATCACGGCCGCCATCGGGCTCCCGCCGGGGAGCTCGGCCACCTTGGCGGACATCGACCTCTGCCTCCAAAGCGGGAGCGGCTCGCTGCTCCTCTTCTCGGGGCCATTGGGCTTCAAGCGGGGACAGATCGACGAGACGCGTCGCTTCATCACCGCCAGCAACACCGTGGTGCCGGGCGCGGGTACCTGGAACGTTGGCTTCTGCGTCCGGAACCTGGGCACCACGCTGTTCAGCAACAACGACTTCATGAACGGCTGGCTGATGGTGACGAACTAGCGAAAAGCCGGGCTCACTTCACCAGCGCGAGCTCGTTCGCAGCGTGACAGGACACGCACAGCGATCGCCGGGCTTCGAATGGCGTGGTGCTTGTAATATTGTGGCGGAAACGGAGGGAGAGCTGACGCAATGCTTCGGGTGCTGATCGTTTCGTTCACCGCGGTCGTGCTGGCGTGCGGCACACAGGGGCCAACCGGTCCGGAAGGCAAAGAGGGGCCGGTGGGACCTGCGGGGCCGGCTGGCGTGCAAGGCCCGACGGGCCCGACGGGCGAAATGGGTCCGCCCGGTCCGCAGGGGGTTCCCGGCACCTCCGGGTGAGAGCGTGACTGGCGCCTCCCTCCCGCCGGGCGACACCCACTGCCCGAACGGCGGGAGCAGCTTCACCGTCGGCGGCCAGACCACCTATGTGTGCAACGGTGACGTGGGGCCCGTGGGCCCGACCGGTCCGACGGGACCCGCGGGCCCGCAGGGCCCGATCGGACCAACCGGCGCCACCGGCCTGGTGGGGGCTCCAGGGCCGTCTGGAGTCAAGACCATCTACGGGGTGTTCACCCCCGTAACGCCCAGTTTCGGAGCGCAGTTTCAGTGGGAGTTCGCCGGGGCGCCTCAGCAGATCTCGACGACTACGGCGACCCAGCGGATCACCGGATCCATCACAGCCCCCATCGCGCTTCCTCCGGGAAGCACGGGCACCCAGGAGGCGGACATCGACCTCTGCTATCAAGTCTATTCCGGGTCTTCCGGGATCGGTCCGCTGATCCCCTTCGCCGGGTCAGCGAGCCAAACGCGGGGGGAGATCGACGCGACACGTCGCCACATCACGGCCAGCGCCACCGTGGCCCCCGGCGTGGGCAACTGGAACGTCGGCTTCTGCGTCCGGAACCTGGGCACCTTGCCGTTCACCAACAGCACCAACGACCACATGAACGGTTGGTTGATGGTGACGAACTAGCGGCGACAAAAGAGAGAGCTGAAGCCATGCTTCGGGTGCTGATCGTGTCGTTCACTGCGGTCGTGCTGGCGTGTGGCACACCTGGGCCCACTGGCCCAGAAGGCAAAGAGGGGCCGGTGGGACCTGCGGGGCCGCCTGGCCCGCAAGGCCCGATGGGCTCGCCCGGCGAAATGGGTCCGCCCGGTCCGGAGGGGGATCCCGGCCCGATGGGACCTCCGGGTCAGAGTGTGGTCAGCGTCTCCCTCCCGCCGGGCGACACCCACTGCCCAACCGGCGGGAGCGGCCTCACCGTCGGCGGCCAGACGACCTATGTGTGCAGCGGTGACGTGGGTCCTGTGGGCCCGATCGGTGCGACGGGCCCCATCGGCCCGCAGGGACCGACCGGTCCAACCGGCGCCACCGGACCGGTGGGGCCGACTGGAACCGTGGCCATCTACCCGGTCTACGGCGCCGTGAAGTCCAGTTTCGGAGCGCAGTCCCAGTGGGAGTTCGCTGGGGTGCCGAAGGCGATCACCACGACGCCGTTCCAGCAGCGAATCACCGGATCCATCACGGCCCCCATTGCGCTTCTACCGGGAAGTGCGACCACGCAGGAGGTGGACGTCGACCTCTGCATTCAACACTCTTCCGGGTTTTACCCGATGGTCCCCTTCGGCGGGACAGCGAACCACAAGCGGGCAGAGATCGACGGGACACGTCGCTACATCACGGCCAACGCCACAACGATCGTCGGCCAGATCGGCACCTGGAACGTCGGCTTCTGCGTCCGGAACTTGGGCACCCTGCCGCTCAACAACAACGTCACCAACACCTACCTGAACGGTTGGCTGATGCTCACGAACTAGCCAAAAGCCGGGCTCACCGCACCAGCGCAAGCCCGTGCGCCGCGTGACAGGAGTCGCCGATCAGGTCCAGGTACAGCTGCGGCTGAGACGTTTTGAGCGCCGGCAGCTTCGCGTATGCGTCGAGCGCCTCCAGATCGACCACTGCCTGCGCCAACAGCGCGCGGGCGTGGTCGATCGCCGCCTTCTGCTTCGCGTCGAACCGGTAGCCGTTCTCCTTTTTCAGCCGGCCGACGGTCTCGAGGAAGTGCCCGTAGAACTTCACCCGCTGGACGGCGATGGGGAGCTTGAACTGCGGCATCTTCTGCGCCTGCGCCCACGCGGCGTCGTACTGCCGCTGTTCGGATCCGAGCCGGTAGAAGAGCACGTCGATCTGCCGCTCCCACCGCTTGCCCCACGCCTTGCGGACCTGCGGGAAGCGCGCCCAATGGTTGATGGCCTGGATGAGGTGGAGCCCGCCGCACGCGTGCGCGTAGATACCCTGCTTGCGCTTGGGCACCTCGGGCCGGTGCTGGTCCATGCCCTCCGCGAGGTCCTTCTGCGCCAGCTCGAGGTAGGCGAGCGCGTCGTTCATCACGTCGATGAGGTCGACGGTCTCGCCGCGCGTGTTGACGAACCGCGAGCGCGCAGGCGTGTGGCGCTCGGCGAGGAGGTCCAGCGTCCAGCCGACGTCCTCCCAGTACAGCTCGTTCTGCGGCACGTGCGTGAAGCCCAGCTCCACGCCCTTCACGAGATCCCCGAGCGTGACCTTCCCCGAGGGTGTCTCCCACGCCTGAGTGTCCTTCAGCCCCGCGAGCACCAGCGACTTGATGAGCAGGTTGGCGTGCGGCTCGATCGGCGTGTGATCGGGGGCGTAGCGGTCGAAGGTGAAGACCGTCCGGTCCACGCCGCCGTCGGTCCTTTGGGCGTCGACCCGGTGCACGAAGTCCCGGACGATCACATCCTGGGCGCGGCGGCCATCCGCGGCGGCGAAGGCCGGCCCGAGCGCGACGATCCCGTGCGCCAGCGCCCACGGGTTCTTCGGGTCCGCCGCAGTGAGCAGGCACTCTGTCCGAAGCGTCGCCTCCGCCTGTGCGATGGGAGCGATCTCCGCTCCGGAGGCGGCAACGGTCGCGGTCACCAGTCCCGCCGCCACCACCAGCCTCGGGGCGTTGTGCATGCCGCGGTGAACGTGCCTGTAGGGAGAGCGGGCGGGCAGGGCGGTTCGGTTCATGACGCCCGTGGCTCTACACACGCCCGCGATTGAATGTCACCCCTTCGTGTGCGGATAGTGGCGCATGCGTGCCGGCCGCCTCGCTCTGCTCTGCGTCGCGCTCGAGGCGTCGGTCGCGATGGCGCAGGCGCCGGATTTGAGCGTGGTCTACGCGCGGCTCACCGACGTTTCGCCGCCGTGGCCGCCCACGGAGACGGCGTACTTCGGGCAGCCGTTCCGGCTGGAGGCGAGCGTAGTCAACGAAGGCGACGCGCCCGCCCGGGACTTCGTCGTCTCCGTGGCCCTCTCCGCGAACGCCACGCTCGGCCTCTCGGCGGATCCGATCGTGGCGCAGTCCGCGCCGGTCACCCTGGCCGCGGGGAGCGCGACGATGGTGGCCGTCCAGGGCGTGGTGCCGGCGACGGACCCGTCGGGGGCAGCGCTGGCACCCGGCCTCTACTGGTTCTTCGCGCTGGCCGAAGACGCTTCGGATCCCGACCCGTCGGACA
This sequence comes from Myxococcaceae bacterium, assembly GCA_019686135.1. GTDB lineage: Bacteria > Myxococcota > Myxococcia > Myxococcales > Myxococcaceae > JADGHL01. Next base: position 35,706 of record JADGHL010000016.1, read on the forward strand.
ACGCGCTGAGCACGGCGCCAGAACGCGTCATCGCTCCTGCGCCGGATCTCGTTCCCGAAGACGTCATCGTCGCGCCCGTCGTCGCCGCGGGCGAGGCCTTCGGGGTGAGCCGGACGATCCGGAACGTGGGCAACGCGGGCGCCCCGGCCGCCTCGTACCACTATGTGCTCTCCGCGAACCCGGAGCTCAGCGGTCAGGACCTGGTGCTGGAGCTGGCGCAGCCCGGCGGTGGCTTCGGGCCGGATGGGACGATTCCGGCGCTCGGCGCCGGCGCCTCGCAGACGCAGACGGACTGGATCCGGCTGCCCCCGTCGATCGTCCCCGGCGACTGGTTCCTCGGCGTGTGGGTGGATCCGGGCGACCAGATCGCGGAGCTGGACGAACAGAACAACGGCGCCGTCGCGCAGCCGGTGACGGTGATCGCATCGAGCCTCCGGATCTCCGACGCGCCGCTGGTCGACGCGGTGGCCGGTGCGCCCTACACGGGTACGCTCGTCGCCGAGGGCGCACAGGGCGGGGTGACCTGGTCGCTCGTCTCGGGTCCGGCTTCGCTCCCGGACGGGGTCAGTCTGGACGGTGCGGGCGAGCTGCGGGGGACGCCCTCCACGGTCGGCGTGTACCCCTTCGAGGTCGAGGCCAAAGACGCGATCGGCCGGTCCGCGAAAGCCACCTGCGTGCTTCGAGTGGTGGCCCCGGGCGGCGCAGTCACCATCACCTCCACACGACTGCCCATGCTCCTCGCCGGCGCGCCGTACCGTGCAAATCTGGCGGCGCAGGGCGGGGTGACGCCCTACCGGTGGAAGGTGAGCGCGGGCGCGCTGCCCGAAGGCCTCGTTCTCTCCGGGGACGGAACGCTCACGGGTATCATCGACGCGCCAGCCGGAGAGACGCGCGACGTCGAATTCCAGGTGTTCGACGCGGTCGGCGACTGGGCCGTGGCACGCTTCGGCCTGGAGGTGATCGCCCAGAACGTGCTGTTCATCGAAACCGACGCGTTCCTCGAGGCGCAGGTGGGTGTGCCGGTGTCGCGCGATCTGACCGCGCACGACGCGAGCGGCAATCCACTCGCCCTCCCGCTGAGCTGGGAGCTCGTGGATGGCCGGCTCCCGGCAGGGCTGCGCTTCGAGGCCGGCGGGGATCCCGTGGCGCTCCTGGCCGGGACGCCTACCGAGGCGGGCGTGTTCCCCATCACGGTCACGATCACCGACGCGAAGGGCAGGGAAGAGGACGCGCCGATGATCGTGGTGGTGCATCCCTCCAGCGCGCGGCTCGTCAGCACCCTCCCGCCACAGGTGCAGCCCGGGAGCACGGTCGACGCGGAGCTCCGCTTCGTGGACGGCACGCCGGCCAACTTCACGATCGAGTCCGGCACGCTCCCGCCGGGGCTCACGCTTCTTTCCGAAGGCCGCATCACCGGTCGCGTGTCCGCGGATGCGCCACGCACGCGCTTCACCTTCACCGTGCACGCGCGCGCGGCCAACGGGATCGAAGGGCTGCTGCCGGCGGCGCTCGAGGTCGTCGATCCGTCCGCGCCGCCACGTGCGACCGGCTGCGGCTGCCGCGCGCACGGTGACGCCGGGCTCGTTCCGCTCGCGCTGGCAGCGCTCGTGCTTGCCCGCGCGCGTCGCCGCGAACGGCGCCGCGCGTAGCGTTCGCACAGGAAAGTTCGACGGAGCGCCCGGGTGGATCACGTCGACCATCTCGCCACGCTGGAGCTCCGCGACGCACGCGAAGTGTCTGCCGTTGTCTGCGTTGTTGCTCACTGCGCTCGGACTGGCCGCCCGAGGAGATCGCCATCGTCTCCCAACAGGACGGTAGGACGATCACCAGTCGGGACGCGCGCATCGACTTCGGCCCGGTGTTCGCCGCCCAGACGAAGACGATCCCGATCGTGATCCGGAACGTCGCACGCGGCCTCTGCGTCTGGATTCGCTCGAGGTCACCTCGGGCGACGCGGAGGTCTTCTCCACCGACTTCGAGCCCATCCCCTTGAGGGCATCCGGCTCCGTGGAGCTCCAAGCGACCTTCTCTCCGCCCGACGGTGACGAACCGGTGGACTACTCAGCGGTGTTTACGCTCCGGGCGGAGAACACGGAGCCGGGCGAGAAGACGGCGACCATCACGCTCACCGGCCGTGGCGTGCCGGGCGTCTGCAATCTCCGGGAGACGACGCCCTCGTTGACACCATCGATGAGCGGGGCGCGAGGATCTGGACCTGGGGCCCCGTCCAGAACGCCATCGACTTCGAGCCGATGTACGTCCCGGAGCCCGGCCAGACGCTCAGCATCTCCTATCACACCACCTGCTACCCGTCGCCACCCGCCCGCGACCTGGCCGGCCTTCGAAATCGAGGCAGGAAAGTTCGGCAGGGCGGGGACGTGGGGATCCCTGAGCGCAGTTTCACCCCAGGAGCGTCCTGATGCTTTCGAAGTCCCTACCAATATCGGCGTTGGTGTTGTCGCTCGTCGGCCTTCTGGGCTGCGGGCGGGACACCGTGGAAAAGGTCCCGGGCGAGATCGGCATTGTCTCCCAGCGGGACGGCGCCACGGTCACCGATCGTGATGCCCACATCGACTTCGGATCGGTGTTCGACTCCCAGTCGGTCACCCTCCCGATCGTGGTGAAGAACGTGGCGCGCGGAACGCTGACGCTCACCGCGCTCGAGGTCACCTCCGGGAACTCGGAGGTGTTCAAGGTGGAGTTCGAGCCTACCACCATCAGCGCCTCCGGTGCGGTGGAGCTCAGCGCGACCTTCTCTCCGCCGGAGACGGCGGAACCGGTGGACTACCAGGTCGTCTACACCCTCCGCGCGGAGAACACCCGCCCGGGCGAGGAGACGGCCACGATCACTCTCACCGGCCGCGGTATCCCCGGCGCGTGCGAGCTGCCGAAGACGATCGACTTCGGGAACGTGGCGCTGGAGGACACCGACGTCGAGGGCTTCACGGTCGCCAATTTGACCCAGCTGCCGGCCGACGTCTTCATCGGGGATATCACCTCGTCGTCGGGCGATCACAACGCCTTCTCCTTCACGTCCGATTCGCTCAACGGCGAAACCCGGCTGGATCCGGAGACCTCCGGTGAGGTGCGGATCGACTTCCGGCCGACCGAGCAGAAGACCTACCTGGCGTTCGTGAAGGCGAGGGCTTCGGCGCAGTGCCCGGAGCAGATCATCACGCTGACGGGGACGGGGGTGCAGTCGGTGCTGTCGTGGACGCCGGCGCAGGTGGACTGCGGGTATGTCACGCCGGGCGTGGAGGTGGTGAAGGACGTGACCTTCACCAACGCGGGCAACAAGGACGCGACGCTGTCGTCGATTCGCGCGGCGAGCACGACGGGAGAGTTCTACGTGGTGGCGGACGAGGGTGCGGACCCGACGACGCTGGTGGTGCCGGGCAAGGGCGGGACGGCGGTGATGCACGTGGCCTGCAAGCCGGCGGTGCTCGGGCCGCGGCAGAGCCTCGTGCAGTTCGAGACCAACCTCGCCAAGCAGCCGCAGGGGCAGATTACGGTGAAGGCCTTTGGGGGTGGTCCTGACGTGGACGTGAAGCCTTCGCCGAACCTGAGCTTCGGGAAGGTGGCGTACTTCGCGTCGGCGAACCCGCCGAGCTACGCGAAGAAGAAGCTGAGCGTGATGAACGTGGGGACCGCGCCGGCGGCGCCGGACGTGAAGGCCAACCTGCACCTCGTGGACCCCGCCACGGGCGAGTACACCAACCCGGAGCTGGCCATCGAGGTGACCCCGCTGAACGCGGACACCGCGCCGGATGAGTTCAAGGTGGAGATTCCGGCGGGCTACGACAACGAGCAGGGCCTGGAGGCGAAGGTCGGCAAGAACCAGGTGGACCTGGTGGTGACCATCACGCCGGTGTCCCTGGGGATGAAGCAGGCGGAGATCAAGATCCACACGAACGACCCGGACGAGCCGGTGGTGACGATCGTGGCGTCTGCGGACGCGGTGCAGCTGCCGCCGTGCGACTACACGGTCACGCCGTCCACGCTGAACTTCGGGTTGATCTCGCCGCCCGACTACCGGGACCTGTCGTTCACCATCAAGAACAACGGGACGAACCCGGGCGATGTCTGCCTCCTCTCGAGCCTGGATCTCGGGCCGAACACCGACCCGTTCTACTCGCTGCCGAACGGTCCCATCGACAGCTACGAGCTACAGCCGGGCGAGGCGAAGGAGATCATGGTGCGGGTGTGGCCGCAGGGCCAGACGCCGTCCGGCGTGAGCACCATCACCGGTACGGTGGACTTCTACGTGTCCTCGCCGATCAAGCCGGCGGCGTCCGTGGTGCTGTCGTCACAGCTGGCGCCCTCGTGCCTCACCATCGCGCCGGATGACCTCGACTTCGGCACCGTGCAGATCGGCTGCTCGTCGCAGACGAGGTCGTTCCAGATCTACAACACGTGCTCGTCGACGGTGACCATCAACAGCTTCTCGATGCAGGCGGCGGCGGGTCAGCAGCCGGGTGGCCCGAACTGCCCGGGCACGTCGCCCTGCCCGGAGTTCCTGCTCACGCAGACGCCGAACATCCCCGGCAGCGGGTTGCCGGTCAACATCGGCGGCGCTCCGGTCACCTTCCAGGCGAAGTACAAGCCGATCGACACCGGGTCGGACACGGGCGCGATCGCCATCAGCGCTACCCAGGGCGGGACGAACGTGACGTACGTGGTCTCGCTGCACGGCAAGGGCGACACGGTGGGCATCCAGACCGACGTCTACACGCAGGACGCCAAGCCGAAGGCGGACATCCTGATGGTCATCGACACGTCGGGTTCGATGTGTGACGACCAGGCGAACCTGGCATCGAACTTCGCGGCGTTCATCAAGTACGCGCAGTCGGCTCAGGTGGACTACCACATCGCGGTCACCACCACGGACATGGATCCGGGGGGCGAGCAGGCGCGGTTCATCTACGGGGCGTCGCACCCGGAGAAGGTGTTGACGCCGACCACGGTGGACGTGGAGAACAAGTTCAAGGCCAAGGTGGCGCCTGGGTGCAACGGGTCGGCGACGGAGATGGAGGCGGAGCCGGCGCTGCAGGCGCTCACGCCGCCGCTCATCAACTCCGACAACGCGGGCTTTTTGCGCAACGACGCGGCGCTCGCGGTGGTGGCGCTCACCGACGAGCCGGACCAGTCGCCGAACACGACGACCTACTATTTGAACGGGTTCTGGAACATCAAGGGCTTCAACCGGAAGGCGATGTTCACGTTCAACGCGATTGCGGGCTTCTCGCCGGCGTGCAAGTCGCAGGTGGGCGGCGGTGACTCGGGTGAGCTGGCGTTCTACGTGGCGCAGACCAACGGCGTGTCCGAGGACATCTGCACGGCCGACTGGGCGAAGACGCTGGAGAACCTGGGCAAGACGGCGTTCGGATTCCGCACCAACTTCTTCATGACCTCGACGCCGGACCTCACCAAGGGGCCCATCGAGGTGCAGATCGACAACGTGCCGGTGGACCCCGTGGATGCACGCGGGGCGACGGTGTGGACGTACGACCCGGTGCAGAACTCGATCAACTTCGAGCCGATGTACGTGCCGGAGCCGGGCCAGACCCTGACCATCACGTACAACACCACCTGCTACCCGTAACGGGTCTGCCGGTCGCGGGCGGCGCTTCGATTCAGACACCGTCCGCGACCGGTTCGTCTGGAAGTCAGGGGTCCGCACTCGCACCCGGGCTCTTGCGCGGCGTCTCCTCGGATTGGAGGCGCCGTTTTTTTATTGGCGAAAAGGCGGCGGCCTCGCTCACAGCAGCGTCCCGGTGAGCACCGCCGACGCGACCGTGAAGTAGATGACCAGCCCCGAGACGTCGACCAGCGTGGCGACGAACGGCGCGGAGGCGCTGGCGGGATCGGCTCCGAGCTTTCGCAACAGGAAGGGGAGCATCGACCCAGACAACGTCCCCCACAGCACCACGCCGACCAGGCTGAGCGCCACGGTGACGCCGATCTTCACGGCGTGCTCGCCGTAGGTGTGGAACACCCGTTCCCAGATGAGGATCCGCACCAGGCCGATCACCCCCAGGATGCAGCCCAGCGCCAGGCCGGAGGCGAACTCGCGGCGCACCACGCGCCACCAGTCCTTGAGCCGCACCTCGCCGAGCGCCAGCGCGCGGATCACCAGCGTGGAGGCCTGCGAGCCGGAGTTGCCGCCCGAGGAGATGATGAGCGGGATGAACAGCGTCAGAACCACCGCGCGGGCGATCTCGTGCTCGAAGTACGCCATCGCGGACGCGGTGAGCATCTCGCCGAGGAAGAGGACGGTGAGCCAGCCCGCCCGCTTCTTTACCATCCGCGGGAAGGAGATCTCGAAGTAGGGCGCCTCCAGCGCCTCCATACCGCCCACCTTCTGGATGTCCTCGGTGGCCTCCTCCTGCACGACGTCGACGATGTCGTCGACGGTGACGATACCCTTCATCTTCCCTTGGGGATCGACGACCGGGATCGCCATCAGGCCGTGCTCGGAAAAGAGCCGCGAGAGCGCCTCCTGGTCCATGTTCTCGGGCGCGGTCACCAGATCGGTGGACATCACCTCGCGGATGCGGCGGTTCCCCGCGGCCTGGAACAACTGGCGCAGCGACACGACGCCGAGCAGCCGCTGCTCGTTGTCGAGCACGTAGGCGTAGTAGACGGTCTCCACCTTCTCCCGCGTCTGCCGGCGCAGATAGGAGATCGCCTCGTCTACCGTCATGTCCGGGCGCACCCGAGCGAAGCGCGGGTTCATCAGCCCGCCCGCGTCGTCCTCGGCGTACGCCAAAAGCGCCAGCACCTCGCGGCGGGTGGCGTCGTCCATCTCTTTGAGCAGCTCGTCCCGCTGCTCCACGGCGGTCTCCTGGATCACGTCCACCGCGTCGTCCGGCGCGAGCAGCCGCACCCAGGTCCGCCGCTCGCCGGGCTGCAGCGAGAGGATCAGGTCCGACTGCTCCTTCGCGTTGAGCGAGAGGAAGAAGTCGTCCGCGATGGTGTGGGGGACGGACTTGAACCCGTCGACGCGATCTTGGACCGACAGGACCGGCCACGCATCACGGAGTTCGTCGGCGGAGATCTGCTCTCTCTGCGGTTCCAAGATGTCTCCTGCATCGCGTCAGAGGGGCGCGCGCACTCTAAGCCCGGTCTTCTGACGGTGCCGCCAGAAAATGAGCACCTCCGCGCGAAGATTCGCGGAGCTTGTGCGCGCGTGTGCGAGCTCATTGGACACCGGGGACCCAGGCGGTGGGGAGGACCGCTTGACCTCAGTGGGTTATTCCGACACCATCCGCGCCAAATTTTCCGCCAGACCCCGCAGGCCGCACGGGATCCGGCAATGTGTCGCAGCGGATTGCCCCTGACTCCTTCCCCCAGATGAGGTTGTCGATGATGTCCAACCCTTTGAAGGTCGCGGTGTTCGCGCTCTTCGGCGCCATGATTGCGAGTGGTTGTCGGTGTGGCGAAACCTCGACCCAGCATCAGTACGGTGAGATCGGCGTGGTCTATGAGGACGCAAGCGGCGCGACGATCACCGACCGCGATGCGACCTACGACTTCGGCTCGGTGTTCATGGGCCAGTCGGTCACGAAGGAGATCGTGATCAAGAACCTCGGTGCGGGATCGCTGACGCTGTCCTCGCTCGAGTACGTCGAGGGGGATCACGTCAAGATCGGCGACACCGGCGACGGTCCGTGGGAAGTGAAGTTCGTTCCCGGCACCGTGCTGTCGACGTCTGACTTCGTGAAGGTGGAGGTCGTCTTCACGCCGGAGACGGTGGACGAGGTGGAGGTGCCGCACAGCGTGAAGCTCCTTTTGCGTGCGGAGAACGCGCGCGAGGGTGAGGAGACCGCCAACATCACTTTGGTGGGCAAGGCGGTCTCGGGCGTGTGCGAGCTGCCGAAGACGATCGACTTCGGGAATGTGGCGGTGGATGACACCTTCGAGAGCGGGTTCACCGTCCGCAACCCGACCCAGCTGCCGGCCGACGCCACGATCGGGGACATCACCTCGTCGTCGGGTGATCACAACGCGTTCACCTTCGCCGAGGATTCCGCCACCGGCACGGTGACGCTGGATCCGAACACCACCATCGATGTCCTCATTGACTTCCGGCCGACCGAGCAGAAGACCTACCTGGCGTTCGTGAAGGCGAGGGCTTCGGCGCAGTGCCCGGAGCAGATCATCACGCTGACGGGGACGGGGGTGCAGTCGGTGCTGTCGTGGACGCCGGCGCAGGTGGACTGCGGGTATGTCACGCCGGGCGTGGAGGTGGTGAAGGACGTGACCTTCACCAACGCGGGCAACAAGGACGCGACGCTGTCGTCGATTCGCGCGGCGAGCACGACGGGAGAGTTCTACGTGGTGGCGGACGAGGGTGCGGACCCGACGACGCTGGTGGTGCCGGGCAAGGGCGGGACGGCGGTGATGCACGTGGCCTGCAAGCCGGCGGTGCTCGGGCCGCGGCAGAGCCTCGTGCAGTTCGAGACCAACCTCGCCAAGCAGCCGCAGGGGCAGATTACGGTGAAGGCCTTTGGGGGTGGTCCTGACGTGGACGTGAAGCCTTCGCCGAACCTGAGCTTCGGGAAGGTGGCGTACTTCGCGTCGGCGAACCCGCCGAGCTACGCGAAGAAGAAGCTGAGCGTGATGAACGTGGGGACCGCGCCGGCGGCGCCGGACGTGAAGGCCAACCTGCACCTCGTGGACCCCGCCACGGGCGAGTACACCAACCCGGAGCTGGCCATCGAGGTGACCCCGCTGAACGCGGACACCGCGCCGGATGAGTTCAAGGTGGAGATTCCGGCGGGCTACGACAACGAGCAGGGCCTGGAGGCGAAGGTCGGCAAGAACCAGGTGGACCTGGTGGTGACCATCACGCCGGTGTCCCTGGGGATGAAGCAGGCGGAGATCAAGATCCACACGAACGACCCGGACGAGCCGGTGGTGACGATCGTGGCGTCTGCGGACGCGGTGCAGCTGCCGCCGTGCGACTACACGGTCACGCCGTCCACGCTGAACTTCGGGTTGATCTCGCCGCCCGACTACCGGGACCTGTCGTTCACCATCAAGAACAACGGGACGAACCCGGGCGATGTCTGCCTCCTCTCGAGCCTGGATCTCGGGCCGAACACCGACCCGTTCTACTCGCTGCCGAACGGTCCCATCGACAGCTACGAGCTACAGCCGGGCGAGGCGAAGGAGATCATGGTGCGGGTGTGGCCGCAGGGCCAGACGCCGTCCGGCGTGAGCACCATCACCGGTACGGTGGACTTCTACGTGTCCTCGCCGATCAAGCCGGCGGCGTCCGTGGTGCTGTCGTCACAGCTGGCGCCCTCGTGCCTCACCATCGCGCCGGATGACCTCGACTTCGGCACCGTGCAGATCGGCTGCTCGTCGCAGACGAGGTCGTTCCAGATCTACAACACGTGCTCGTCGACGGTGACCATCAACAGCTTCTCGATGCAGGCGGCGGCGGGTCAGCAGCCGGGTGGCCCGAACTGCCCGGGCACGTCGCCCTGCCCGGAGTTCCTGCTCACGCAGACGCCGAACATCCCCGGCAGCGGGTTGCCGGTCAACATCGGCGGCGCTCCGGTCACCTTCCAGGCGAAGTACAAGCCGATCGACACCGGGTCGGACACGGGCGCGATCGCCATCAGCGCTACCCAGGGCGGGACGAACGTGACGTACGTGGTCTCGCTGCACGGCAAGGGCGACACGGTGGGCATCCAGACCGACGTCTACACGCAGGACGCCAAGCCGAAGGCGGACATCCTGATGGTCATCGACACGTCGGGTTCGATGTGTGACGACCAGGCGAACCTGGCATCGAACTTCGCGGCGTTCATCAAGTACGCGCAGTCGGCTCAGGTGGACTACCACATCGCGGTCACCACCACGGACATGGATCCGGGGGGCGAGCAGGCGCGGTTCATCTACGGGGCGTCGCACCCGGAGAAGGTGTTGACGCCGACCACGGTGGACGTGGAGAACAAGTTCAAGGCCAAGGTGGCGCCTGGGTGCAACGGGTCGGCGACGGAGATGGAGGCGGAGCCGGCGCTGCAGGCGCTCACGCCGCCGCTCATCAACTCCGACAACGCGGGCTTTTTGCGCAACGACGCGGCGCTCGCGGTGGTGGCGCTCACCGACGAGCCGGACCAGTCGCCGAACACGACGACCTACTATTTGAACGGGTTCTGGAACATCAAGGGCTTCAACCGGAAGGCGATGTTCACGTTCAACGCGATTGCGGGCTTCTCGCCGGCGTGCAAGTCGCAGGTGGGCGGCGGTGACTCGGGTGAGCTGGCGTTCTACGTGGCGCAGACCAACGGCGTGTCCGAGGACATCTGCACGGCCGACTGGGCGAAGACGCTGGAGAACCTGGGCAAGACGGCGTTCGGATTCCGCACCAACTTCTTCATGACCTCGACGCCGGACCTCACCAAGGGGCCCATCGAGGTGCAGATCGACAACGTGCCGGTGGACCCCGTGGATGCACGCGGGGCGACGGTGTGGACGTACGACCCGGTGCAGAACTCGATCAACTTCGAGCCGATGTACGTGCCGGAGCCGGGCCAGACCCTGACCATCACGTACAACACCACCTGCTACCCGTAACGGGTCTGCCGGTCGCGCGCAGAGCTACAGCTTGATCCGGCGCTCCCCCCACCCGTCAGGGTCGGGGGGGTTCGCCCTGACAATCCACGTTCGGGGGTCCCGATGCGGTCCTTGGTGCGAGCATTCGCAGTGCTGGCAGCAGTCGTCGCAGTCGATGCATGGGCACAGACGAACTACGTCGTCACCTCGACCCCGCAGCCCTACGTCCCCCTCACCGGGAGCGGCGTGGTCACCATCACTCCGATGATGACCGGCGGAGGCATCTTCCCGGTCCGCGACGAGGGCTACTACGACCTGCCGCTCGGGTTCACCTTCCCGTTCTTCGGGAACACGTACACGAACGTCGGCATCAACTCGAACGGCTTGCTGTTGTTCGGGCCCACTGCCAACGCCGCCTGCAACTACTCCAACGGCTCTAGTACGAACTGCAACTCGCCGTCGCCCATTCCCTCTCAGTCCCACACGCCGCACAACATGATCGCCCCCTGGTGGGACGATCACGAGGGCAACGCCACCGGGGACATCCGGTACTTCCAGCCGAGCCCGTCGGAGATGGTGATCGAGTTCTGGGACTGGAACAACTACTTCAACTTCGGGGCGTCGTTCAGCTTCCAGGTCCGTCTCAACGCCAGCGGTCTCATCCAGGTCCACTACGGTCCGAAGAGCGGCTCGTTCAGCGGGGTCACCGGGCTCGAGGACTCCACGGGATCGCAAGGCGTGGCGTTTCTGCCGTGCACTTGGTGCACCAATGCCGACTGGCCCACGGACACCCTGGTCACGATCGGTCAGCCCGTGCAGCCGGACCTGATGGTGCAGGCGGTCAACTTGGTGAGCACGGTGAAGACCGGCAATGACCTCGACATCACCGTCAGCCCGACCTTCCGGAACATCGGCCAGAACGACGCCATCAACTTCCACTGGAAGGCCTATCTGTCGGCGGACAAGCTGCTCGACCCCGCCACCGACCCGCTGTTCTACGACTCGGCGGTGGCCAACGCTCCGGTCACGGTGCTGGGCGTCAACAACACCACCAACCCCACCGCCACCGCGACCGGCAGCGGCACGGTGACCAACGTCGCCAACGGCAACTACTACGTGCTCGTGGAGGCCGACACCACCAACGTGGTCGCCGAGTTCTCCGAGACCAACAACCTCGGCGCCACCGCCACCTACTTCACCTTCGGCATCGACCTGGTGGCCAATTCGATTTCCGGCCCGTCGCAGACCGGCCCGGGGAACAGCGAAACCTTGCACCTCGACTGGTTCAACCAGGGCACCGATCCCGCGCCCGCGCCGGTGGAGTTCCGGGCGATCCTTTCCACCGACAAGAACTACGACCCGGCGACGGACTTCGTGGTCGAGACGTGGACCGAGACCGTCAATGGCGGGACCACCTGCAGCGGAAGCACCTGCACGCACACCGTAGAGATCCCCAGCAACGTGCCGGGCGGGGACTACTACTTCGGCCTGGTGATCGACCCCAATGGGCAGGTCACCGAGTCCAAGACCAACAACGTGGCCTTCGCCGCCACCCAGACCAAGGTGTTCCAGGCGGACCTGGAGGCGATCTCCGCGGACCTGATCGACCCGGTGACCTTGCAGCCGGTCCGCATGGGGTTCTTCGGTGAGAACGCGACCGCCACCGTGGTGATCAAGAACGGCGGCGGCGCGGACGCCAAGAACTTCAGCGTGGCCGTGGTGATCTCGCGGGACGGCAACCTCTCGCTGCTCAACGACACCATCATCCTCGACCAACCGGTGACGATCATCCCCGCGGGGCAGACCCAGACGGTCACCATCAACTTCCAGTTCCCCACCGAGGACAAGGACGGCCACCCCTTCACCCCGGACAGCTACTTCCTCTTCGTCATCGCCGACAGCTACTCGACCGTCACCGAGCTGTCCGAGAACAACAACGTCCGCGCAGTGGGGAAGAACGGCGTGGTTGAACCGGTGCAGCTGCGGATGCCCGCGCCCGACTACACGGTCACCGGGACGGACGTCCCCGCGGTGGCGGCCGTGGGCGAGGTGGTCCCGGTCTACCGGGTGATTCGCAACGTCGGGAACGCGGACGGCGCAACGGTCAGCTACCGGTACTTCGCATCCGCGAATGAGATCATCAGCACTGAGGATCTGGCGCTGCCCATCATCGGACCAACGGGCGAGGTGGAGGAGGCGGGCGAGGTGACGCTCGCGGCGGGTCAGGCCGACAGCGGGACGGATCTCGTGCGGATCCCCGCCGCGCTCCCGGCCGGGACCTGGTTCATCGGCTGCGTGGTGGACGCGGCCAACGCCGAACCGGAGATCAGCGAGACCAACAACGCCGGCTACGCGTCCGATGCCATGCAGATCGCCCCCTCGGCGATGAGCATCAGCACCCAGCAGCTGCCTGACGCGACGGTGGACATGCCCTATGCGTTCAAGCTGGGCGTCAGCGGCGCGCAGGTGCCGGTCACCTGGGAGGTGGAGGGGACGCTGCCCACGGGGCTGCAGCTCAACCCCGCCACCGGCGTCGTCTCCGGCACGCCGACGGCCACGTCGATCTCCTCATTCACGGTATACGCCACCAATGAGCGGCAGGCGGCGGCAGCACGGCTGGTGATGCGGGTCCTGCCTTCCAGCGGCGAGCTGAACGTGACCACCACCGCGCTCCCGCCGGTGATCAACTCTCCGACGCATGAGTACGCCGCCAACTTCGCCGCCGCGGGCGGCACCCGGCCGTACACCTGGAAGCTCCTGTCGGGGACCATTCCCGACGGCCTGACCCTGGAGGCGGACGGAAGCCTCCATGGCCACGTGATGCAGGATGGAATGGAGGGCGAGTACCCGCTGCTGGTGGAGGTGGCGGACAGCCTGGGCAACCGCGCTCGCGCCGAGGTCAAGCTCCGGGTGGTCCAGCCGGGCGCGCTGCTCATTACCTCGGTCGTTGTGCCGGAGGTGGCGGTCGGATCGGACTACATCGCCGACTTCGCCGCGCAGAGCGCCGACGGGAGCGCCCTGGCCACGCCGCTGACCTGGACGGTCGTCTCCGGGCGGCTCCCCGAGGGGCTGGCCTTCACCGTGGTCCAGCAGGAGCTCGGGCTGCTCACCGGCAAGCCGCACGAGGCCGGCGTGTTCCCGTTCAGCCTGCAGGTGATGGACGCGAAGGGCCGCTCCGACGTGGCCGACTTCGTGCTCCGGGTGCACCCCAGCCGGCTCAAGCTCTCCGCAGTCAATCCCCCCGCCGAGCTGCACCCGGGGGACCAGGTGAACTTCCAGATCACCACCGGCAGCACCGACAGCCGTTACCGCCTCTTCTCCGGAGCCTTGCCTCCGGGCCTCAACATCGACGAAGCCGGGGCCGTGACCGGCACGGTCGGACAGGAGAACACCGTGGGAACGTGGAACTTCGTTGTCGAGGCCCACAGCGCGATCGCGGGTGACAGCCTGGGCGCGTTCACGCTCGAGGTGAAGCCTCTGCCGGAAAAGGTCGGGTGCAGCGCCGCCGGCGGATCGTCCTTCGGGATGTTCACGCTGCTGGCGCCGCTGGGGCTTCTGCTGATGCGGCGGCGCCGCACCGCCGGGGCGGTGGCGGCGGTGGCTGCGCTGGCGCTGGTGATGGCGCCGCGGGCGGCCCACGCCCAGGCCCAGCCGTACACCGTCGTGGGGCCGGCGACGGCGCCGTATGTGCCGCTGTCGGGTGGGACCACGCTCAACGTCGCGCCCTACACCGGCGTGCAGGTGACGATCCCCTTCGACTTCGAGTTCTACGGAACGGTCTACACGGATGTCGGCGTGTCGATGAACGGGTACATCGCCTTCCAGGGACCGCTGGACGCGACCTACCAGTACGGTATCCCGCATAATTATACGTATCTGCCCAACGTCGGCGTGGCGGCGTGGTGGACGGCGCTCGACTTTTCGCCCACCGGATCGGTCAAGTCGGAGGTGATCGGCACGGCGCCGAACCGGGAGCTGGTCATCGAGTGGAAGGACGTGGAGTGCGTCTACTGGACGTGCAGCACCGGCGGGAAGTTCTCCTTCCAGATTCACCTGATCGAAGGATCGAACCGGATCCGTATCGCCTACGGAAGCCAGCTGCCGCCGACGGGATCCGAAGCGGCGGTGGGGATCATGGGCGGCCCCAACGTGGGGCTCGCGGGGCTACCGTGCACCTCGTCCACCGGCGGGTACTGCGACAGCACCGATTTCCCGAGCGGGGCGGTGCTCGACTTCGCGCTGCCTCCGGACCTGCAGATCGATTCCTGGGCCGCGGATGACATCGGCTACTCGGGCGTGCTCTTCCCGGCGAGCGCGTGGATTTCCAACCGGGGCGGGCTGAATGCCCAGGGCGCCTCCGTGCGCTTCTACCTCTCCGAGGACGTGGTGTTCGACCCCGGGACCGACCTGCAGGTGGGCGACTCCAACGTGGTCTCGGTGCCCGTCGTCGGCCGGGCCCTCGTGACGGCGCAGCTTCAGTTCCCGTCCACGGTGGAGCCGGGCGCCTACTTCCTCTTCGCCGAGGTCGATCCGACCAACGCGGTGGCCGAGGGCCTGAAGGAGGGCAACAACCTCGCGGTGCCGCGCCTGTTCACCGTGGGCACGCCCACTCCGGACCTGCAGCCGTTCGCCGTTCAGGGGCCCTCCAGCGCGCAGGGCGGCGGCACTCTGACCATCACCCCTGAAATCCGCAACGCGGGCAATGCGGACTCCACCGACCCGGTGACAGTCACCTATTTCGTCTCCGACAACTCGGTGGTCACCGTCTCGGACTTCGCGGTCGGGACGGACCAGGTGCCGCCGCTGGCGTTCGGTGGGACGTCGTTCAACACGCCGAAGCAGATCACGCTCCCGGGCAACCTGAGTGCGGGCAGGTACTGGGTCGGCGTGTGCGTGGACTACGACCCCACCGCGACGCCGCACAGCACGCTCACGGAGATCAGCGAGGTCAACAACTGCTTGACCGGCAACTCCTTCATCCTCGACACCGGCGCCCTGGCGGTGGTCACGACGACGCTGCCGATGGCGACCCAGAACGCCGCGTTCGGCCTCAGGCTGGAGGCAACCGGCGGTGACGGGAGCTACGTGTGGAGCGTCGCCTCGGGCGAGCTGCCCCCCGGTGTGGCGCTCGGCCCGGACGGCGAACTGCGCGGCACGCCGTCGGAGGCGGGGGACTTCAGCTTTACCGTGAAGGTGGCTTCGGCGGGCGGCGAGGCGACGCAGGCGCTCACGCTCAACGTTCAGCCGAAGAATCTCCCGTTCGCCATCGTCGACCAGACGCTGCCCCCGGCGGAGTTCGGCCGGCGCTACGAAGTGCAGCTGACGGCGGTGGGCGGCAAGCCGCCGTATACGTGGGCGCTGAAGGAGGGGACGAAGCTCCCCGAGGGGCTGGGGCTCTCCGCCGACGGCTTCATCGAAGGGCGCGCCGCCCGCGCGGACGACGAGGCGGTGGCCTTCAGCGTGACCGCCACGGACCAGGAGGGCACCGTCTCCGCGCGCGACCTGGAGATCGCCGTGGTGCTGCCGGAGTCGATGCACATCGCCACCTCGCGGTTGCCGGATGCGGTGCTCGGCCGGGGCTACAAGGTCGAGCTCGAGGCGGTGGGCGGTGAGCCGCCGTACAAGTGGACCCCGGTGCGCTTCCAGCAGCTGGCCCTCAACGCCACCGAGACCCCGAGCCAGGAGGCGTCGACCATCCCGGATGGCTTCGGGCTCAAGGTCATCTCCGCCGGCAACGGCGCGCAGCTGACCGGCCGGCCGAACCTGTCCGGGCTGTTCACCATCACCTTCCTCGTCCAGGACAACGCCGGCGCGGAGGACATCACGACCCTGCCTTTGCGGGTGCGCTACGAGGATGCTCTGCAGGTGACCACCACCGTGTTGCCGGACGCGTTTGTGGGCCAGACGTACACCGCGCGGTTGTCCCACAACTTCGATTCCGACGATGGCGTCACCTTCTCCACCGCCTGCGTGGAGCAGGCCCAGAGCACCGCCGAGGGCTTCAGCTTCTCGTGCGTGTCCGCCGATCCGCTCCAGCAACTGCCGCCCGGGCTGACCCTGGCTGCAGACGGCACCATCAGCGGCGCGCCCACCGGGCTTCCGGACAGCGTCACCTCTCCGGGCGTCGACCAAAACGGCCAGCCGCTGCCCCGGTCCGTGGTCTACAGCTTCCTCGTCAAGGCGAAGGATCCCCAGGGCCGGTCGGACGTGCGGAGCCTGTCGATCAAGGTCCGCGAGCTGCCGCCGGAGAAATCGGGTTGCTCCGGAACCGGTGTGGGCCCCGTGGCCCTGGCGCTGCTGGCGGTGGCGGGATGGATGGCGCGTGGCCGGCGGCGCGCCTGCTAAGTGCTTTACAGGTGACGATCGATTGAGGAAAACCGCCGAGGTCAACTCCAGCGCAGCCAGGCGCTGGAGCGGGTCGAGGCCGGGCCCCCGTACCGCACACCCCAGGAACACGAATGCCCATGAAGAACATTTTTTTGGCAGCACTCGCAGCGCTGGTGACGGCGGTGATCACCGTCGCCTGTGGCGGCTCCGGCGACCTCTGCAAGGACAAGAACATCCGGTGCGAGGACCCGCTCGCCTGCGATCCGGACGACGGCATCTGTAAGTGCGGCGGCCGCGGCGGCGTGGTGTGTCGCGAAGGCGAGGTCTGCGACGCGGTCAGCAACACGTGCCTGTCCACGCGGTGCGCGGGCGTGAACTGCAGCAGCAAGCCGGGGACGACCTGCGACCAGCTGGACGGCCAGTGCAAGTGCGGCGGGACCGGCGGGCAGATCTGCGGCGAGAACGAAACCTGCGATCCCGCGCTCAAGCAGTGCGTGAAGAACACCGACTGCAGCACGGTGGCGTGCCCGGTGAACGAGGTCTGTGACCCGAGCACCGGCAGCTGCGTGTGCGGCACCGAGACCTGCGGCCCCGGTGAGAGCTGCACCGTCGACGCCAACAACAAGAGCTGCGCGCCGGACAACTGCTTCGGGGTGAAGTGCTTGGGGAACACCACCTGCGATCCGGCGGACGGCCGCTGCAAGTGCAACGGCGCCGTCTGCGCGCCCGGGTCGGTGTGCGCCTGCCCCGCCGGTTCGGACGGCGGCACCTGCGCGGCCGAGGTGCGGATCTGCCAGCCCGGCAGCGCCTGCGCGAACGTGGTCTGCACCGGCGGCACCACGTGCGATCCGAGCGACGGTCAGTGCAAGTGCGGTGGTCCGGGCGGGCCGGTGTGCCGGAGCGATCAGGTCTGCTCGCTGACCACCTTCCAGTGCCAGGGTGGCGAGCAGTGCACGCTGCCGGACGGCGGCATGAAGATCTGCCCGCTCGGCACCTCGTGCGATCCGGAGGACGGCGTGTGCAAGTGCGGCGGCCGCGGCGGCGAGGTCTGCAACTCCGGCGCGGACGGCGGGCCCGAGGAGACCTGCGTGGAGTCGATCTTCTCGCAGACCTGCCGACAGACCTGCGACCCGCGCTTCCAGAACTGCCCGGCGGGTCAGTTCTGCTACTTCGACACCACCGCCAAGCACCCGACCGCGTACTGTGCGGTGAACAGCGGCACCCAGACGCTGGGGCAGGCTTGCAACAACGCGACCGCCTGCTTCACCACGGATCCGTCGCCCCGGGGTCTGTTCTGCGCCAACCTGGGCACGTTTGATCAGCCCGGCTCGACCGGCTTCTGCCGCGCCTTCTGCGACACGACGGTTCCGAACAACCAGTCGTGCCCGACGGTGCCGCCCCATATCTGCACCACGATCAAGGACGCGGCTCCGGGCGTGGGCTACTGCCAGCCGGTTCAGACGCCGTAAGGGCGGGGCCACGCCCGCCCGCTGGGGCGCGTGCGTGGTGAGTTGACGAGGAATGGATGGGCCGACGGCCCGCGCCCGCACGTGCGCCGGCCGTCGTCTTTTGGGCGAGTCACCTTCGGGTGTGCGGATTGACAAGTGAATCAATATCGATGATCAAGCCCGCCGAGGGAGCCAGCCATGCCGACGATCGCGAATCCGTTCACCGAGGAGCATGAGGCGTTTCGCAAGACGGTCCGCCAGTGGGTGGAGAAGGAGCTGACGCCGCACGCGCTCGAGTGGGACCGCGCGGGGATCTTCCCGAGGGAGATCTTCAAGCAGGCGGGGGAGCTGGGTTTCCTCGGGATCAACCACGACCCGAAGTACGGCGGTTCGGGGCTGGACTACTGGTACGTGACGGTGTTCGCGGAGGAGCTGACCCGGTCGCAGAACGCCGGCGTGAACATGGCGCTTCTGGTCCAGTCGCAGATGGCCACGCCGATCATCAACGAGCTGGGCACCGACGAACAGAAGCGGGAGTTTCTGGCTCCGGCGCTCGCGGGGGAGAAGATCGCCGCGCTGGGCGTGTCCGAACCGGGCGCGGGATCGGACGTGGCCAACATCAAGACCACCGCGAAGCGGGTGGGTGACGACTACGTCATCAACGGGTCGAAGATGTGGATCACCAACGGCACCCGGGCGGACTTCATCACGCTCGCGGTGCGCACGGGCGGGCCCGGGTACGGCGGGATCTCGCTCGTGACCTTCCCCACGGACGTGAAGGGCTTTCAGGTCTCGAAGAAGCTCGACAAGGTGGGGAACCTCTCCTCGGACACAGCGATCCTCTACTTCGAGGACTGCCGGATCCCGGCGCGCTACCTCATCGGCGAGGAGAACGAAGGCTTCTACCACATCATGACGAACTTCCAGGGCGAGCGCCTGGTCGCGGCGATCATGGCCACCGCGGCGATGGAGCGGATGGTGGAGGAGGCGATCCGCTACGGCACCGAACGCGAGGCCTTCGGCCGCCCGTTGATCAAGTTCCAGGTGTGGCGCCACAGGTTCGTCGAGCACCTGGCCGCGATCGAGGCGGCGCGCCGGCTCACCTACCACGCCGTGGATCTCTTCGACCGGAAGCAGAACCCGGTGAAGGAGATCTCCATGGCCAAGCTCTTCGCCGGCGACTATGCGCAGAAGGTCGCCTACGACTGCCAGCAGTTCTACGGCGGGATGGGGTACATCGAAGAGACCCACATCGCCCGCGCCTGGCGGGACATCCGGCTCATCACCATCGGCGGTGGGACGTCGGAGGTGATGAAGGAGATCATCGGCAAACTCTCCGGGCTGTGATTCCTGTGGCCGCCCGCTGGCCGGGGTGCGGTAGCGTTGCGCTCATGAAGACCTTCGTGGGTGCGATCGGCGCATTGGCGATGTCGTTGTGCTGGATGGGCTGTTCGGGCGCGGAGTGCTCGGCGAGCACGCCGTGTCCGGAGGGGCAGCAGTGTTCGGCCGAGGGGATCTGCGTCGCCGATACCGGGCCGTCCTGTGACGACACCAGCCGCCCCGAGGCGCCGAACCTGATCTCCAACCCGGGGTTCGAGTGCGGGGTGGCGGACTGGCAGCCGTACGTGGGCCCCGCGGTGGTGAAGATCAGCGAGGAGACCTCGAACCCGAAGTCCGGCTCGAAGGCCATGCGCATCCAGTACACCGAGACGGCGGCCAAACAGTCGCGCGTCGCCGCGTTCGGGAAGGAGATTCCCGTCACCGGCGGGGAGACGATCTGCTACCGCGCGTTCATGCGCGGGACGGGCCGCAACGGCCACATCGTCGTGCGGGAATCCCGGCCCGGCGGAGGGTTCGACACGTCGTACTCCTCGCCGATCACGTTGAACGACTGGGTCGAGGTGCCGCCCAGCGTCGCCCTGCGGAAGATCACCGTAGGCAACGACACGACGTCGGTGCACGTTCGGTTCGAGCTCCGGCAGCCGGCCGATCAGGACACGTTGATCGTCGACGACGTCGCCCTGTGGCGGTCACCGGACGGTTCGTGCTCGGAGCGGTGAAGCCGGTGGAGCGGGCGAAGGCGCTGCGCGCCGGGTTGACCGCGCGGGGCGATCCGGATCGCGCCAGGAAGATGCAGGCGTACATGAAGTCGCCGCTGCCGTACGCCGGCGTGCCGATGGCCCAGGTGCGCGCGATCACCCGGACGCTGTTTCAGGACCTCACGTTTGTGTCCCGCGCACAATGGGAGCGCACTGTGCTGGGGCTCTTCCGCGGCGCGGTGTACCGCGAGGAGTGGTACGCCGCGGTGGCGGTCTCGGGGATGCGGGCGGCGCGCCCGTTCCAGACGCCCGAAGCCATGCGGGTCTACGGGCCCATCATCGTCGAGTCGGCCTGGTGGGACGTGGTCGACGAGGTGGCCGAACACCGAGTGGCGGGGATCCTGGCTTCGCACCCGGAGCCGATGAAGCGGCTCTTGCGCCAATGGAGCACCGACCCGGACCTGTGGCGCCGGCGCACGGCGATCATCGCGCAGCGCTCGTTCAGAGAGGACACGGACGAGGCGCTTCTGTTCGACTGCATCCTCCCGTCCATCGACTCGCCGGAGTTCTTCCTCCGCAAGGCGATCGGCTGGGCGCTGCGTGAGTACTCGATGGTCGCCCCCGCCGCGGTGAAACGCTTCGTGAAGCAGCACGAAGACCGGCTGAGCGGCCTGTCGAAGCGGGAGGCGCTCCGCCACCTGGCGGGCTGACGAGGCGCGCGTCCGGTAGCATCCGGGCGTGATCCGCTCCTGCCGGCTACTCGCTCTCTTCGGAATCCTCCTCTCCGGCGTCGGGCGCGCGGACTACATGGACCACTTCGCGTTCCGCGAGGACGTGGGTCCGCACAAGGTGCCGTACCTGGGGCCCGCGAAGCTCCTGGTGATCCCCGTGGAGGTCGCGGGCGCGCCGCGGATCGACGTGGCGAAGCTCGAGCGCTTCTTCGGCCCCGATGAGCCCGGCGGCTTCGTCGACTTCTACCGGACCGCGTCGTTGGGCCGATATCTG
Source organism: Myxococcaceae bacterium (assembly GCA_019686135.1). Lineage (GTDB taxonomy): Bacteria > Myxococcota > Myxococcia > Myxococcales > Myxococcaceae > JADGHL01. The sequence continues at coordinate 57,094 of JADGHL010000016.1, forward strand.
CCGGTGGTGTCGATCGCGCCGGTGGTCCACTACGACGCCTGCCCGCTGCCCGAGGCGCAGTTCCCCGGGTGCGCGGTGGAACGCGGGGACATCGCCGCGTTTACGCCGGGGATGGCGTTGATCCGCGACGTCGTGCACCGCGCCGATCTGGCCGGAGTGGACTTCAGCCAATTCGACGTGAACGGCCGCAAGGGCACCGCGGATGGCTACGCGGACGGGGTGATGATCCTCACCAACATCCGGTTCGGCGGGATCGCGTTCCCGTTCGCCTATTACAACCGCGACGACAACCTCGCCGGCGGGATGGGCGGGCCGCTCATCGTCGACGGTGTGAAGATCCCGCACGTGGCGATCGCCGGCGAGGGCGACGCGCGGGTGCTCGTGCACGAGTTCGGACATCTGCTCGGGCTCACCGACCTGTACGACGAGTCCGGGCAGTACGACGGGCTGCCCTTCAGCTTCATGGGCGCCTGGGACTACGACCCGAACATCCCGCTCCCGGACGCGGAGACGCGCTATCGCCTGCGCTGGGCGAACGTGGTGCAGGTGGAGGGCGAGGGGCGCTTGGCGATTCCCCCGGTGGAGGCGAGCGGCCAGGTGTTCCGGCTCGGCACCGGAACCGAGTACTTCCTCGTGGAGAACCGGGGTCCTGGTGGACGGTTCGACGGTGAATTCACCGCGCGCGGGCTCGTCGTCTACCACGTCGATCGTTCGGTCCGACTCGGAGGGGAGGAGGGCCGCTTCGTCGAGCGGTTGGTGCAGTGCGTGGAATGCGATCCCTGGCATCCCTACATCCGCGTGGTGCAGGCCGATGGAAGGTTCGATCTCGAGGCGGGTGGCCGGCCGGACTACGCGAACGATCTCTTCGGCGAGGGCGATGTGCTCAGGCCGGACCCGGGCAGCACGCCGTTGTCTCCGGACCATCGGGTGGAGTCGACGAACCTGTACAGCGGCGCTCCCACGGGCTGGAGGATCGACGGGCTGAAGGTCCTGGAGGACGGGACGATCGAAGCATCCTTCTCCGGCCCGCCCACGGATCCGTGTGCCGATCCGCTCTGCGAAGACGGCGAGGCCTGCCAGGCGATCAACTGCGCTGCTCCGGCGCCGGACGGGGTGGAGGAACCCCGGGGGTGTGGCTGCGCC
>JADGHL010000232.1 GCA_019686135.1 Myxococcaceae bacterium
GATTCTCGCGCGCCGAGAGGGCGCTGGAGCGTCCGCGCCGCTCCGCGTGTGCGGACGTATGCCGCGGGTGTGGACGGAGCGGATGGCGTGCGCAGAGGGGCACAGCCCGGCCCGGCGCTTGCTCGGAGTGGGCCCGTCGAAAGGACGAGGGAGATGCTCGCGAGGGTGAAGTCCGGTGCGCTCACCGGGATCGATGCGGTGGTGGTGGACGTGGAGATCGACATGTCGTTGGGGCTGCCGTACTTCAACGTGGTCGGTTTGCCGGAAGGCGCGGTGAAGGAGAGCAAGGTCCGGGTGATCTCCGCGCTGAAGAACACCGGCTTCGAGCTCCCGCAGAAGCGGATCACCGTGAACCTCGCGCCGGCGGACATACGCAAGGAAGGCGCCGCGTTCGAGCTGCCGATCGCGCTGGGCGTGTTGTGTGCGTCGCGGCTCCTTGATGAAGAGCCGCTGTCCACGTTGCTGTTCGCAGGCGAGCTGAGCCTGGACGGAGTGGTGAAGCCGATTCGCGGGGCGTTGCCGCTGGCGGTGGCGGCGCGGAACGCCGGGTTCAAAGGCGTGATGCTCCCGGCGGCCAACGCGCACGAGGCGGCGCTGGTGGATCAGATCGACGTGCTCCCGGTGAACCACGTCCGGGATGCCGTCGACCACCTGACCGGAGCCAATCCGATCACACCCTTTCGCCGCACCGGAGGACAGGCGTCCGCGCGGCCCACGCAGGTGCTGGACATGGCGGACGTGCGCGGGCAGCCGGACCTCAAGCTGTTCCTCGAGGTGGCCGCGGCCGGGTCCCACAACCTCCTGATGTGTGGCCCGCCCGGGTCCGGCAAGACCATGTTGGCGCGGAGGCTCCCGGGGATTCTCCCGTCGCTGACGTTTCAGGAGGCGTTGGAGATCACGAAGATCTACTCCGTGCTCGGGCTGGTGCCGGAAGGCGAGGCGCTGATGACCGAGCGACCCTTCCGGTCGCCGCACCACACCATCTCGGATGCCGGGTTGATCGGCGGCGGTCCGCTGGGGCGGCCCGGTGAGCTCTCCATGGCGCACCACGGCGTGCTGTTCCTGGACGAGCTACCCGAGTTCAAGAAGAACGTGCTCGAGGTGTTGCGGCAGCCCCTGGAGGAGGGCGTGGTGCACCTCGCGCGAGCGAACCACAACATCGCGTTCCCGTGCCGGGTGATGCTGGTGGCGGCGATGAACCCGTGTCCGTGCGGTTGGTTCAACACCGAGGGGAGGACGTGCAGCTGCCCGCCGTCGAAGCGGTCCGAGTACTACCAGCGGGTGAGCGGACCGCTGATGGATCGCGTGGACATCTCCGTGCAGACGCGGCCCGTGGAGCAGTCGGCGTTGGTGGACATGCGTCCGTCGGGCAAGCCCAGCGCGTGGTACCGCAGCCGGGTGGAGGCGGCGCGGGAGCGGCAGCGGGCGCGGTTCAAGGATCTGCCCGGGATCCACAGCAACGCGCAGATGGGGCCCAGAGAGCTGAGGCAGTTCTGCACGCTGACGACGAACGCCCGAAAGCTCCTCGTGGAGGCCGTGAGGCAGCACCACTTCTCCGCGCGGGCGCACGACCGCATCCTGAAGGTGGCGCGGACCAAGGCGGACCTCGAGGGGCACGCCGACATCACCGAAGCCGACATGTGCTTCGCGATCGACTCCCGTGCGTTCGATCGCCGCAGCTGGTACGGCGAGGAGCTCAGCCTCCTCGACCAGAAGTACCCCGTCGACCGCAAGAAGGAGGCCCGGTCGACCGCCCACGCCTGAACGAGATTGAGTCTCCACCCGAAGGCCCGTCAGGGCCGGAGGGTCCGCACGACGAACGACTCACCAGCCACGCCGAACCACGGTCGAAGTTGGCACTGCGTTCGTCGAAGCCTCAAGGCGCGGGCGCCGGAGCAGGCGCGGCGGCGGCTTCGGGCAACTCGGTCATCATGCCGAGGATTTGGACGCCGGCGAGTTTGGAGCGGTCGAGCACGTTGACGAAGGTGCCGTAGTTGGCGCCGTCGTCCACCTGGAAGAAGGCGACTTTGTCGTCCGGTTTGCGGGTGCTCATGATGTCGCGGATCTTCTGCTCGTACTGCTCGAGGGGGACTCTCTCGCTCAGACCCACCGAGGTGGAGATGGAGATCTGCCCCGCCTTGTCGATGCTGATGACGAGCTGATCCGGCGGCACTTCGCTGGTGGTTTCCACTTCTTCGGTCTGCGGCACCCGGACTTCGATGTCCTTTTCGAGGAGCGGGGTGACCACCATGAAGATGATGAGGAGCACCAGCACCACGTCGACCAGCGGCGTGACGTTGATGTCCGAGTTCGGCGACCCGACCGGCTTGACTGTGAACTTCCTGCGCATGAAGCCCGCCATGGCCGCCTAGTGTTCCTTCTCCTGTTCGACCGCGAGCGCCACGCCTTTGGCTCCAGCGCGCCGGGCGACGTCCATCACTTCGCGCACCACGCCGACCTCGAGCGCCTGGTCGCCCTTGAGGAGGAGCTTCTGGTTCGGCTTTTGGGACAGCTCCTCCCGCAGCCTCTTCTCCAGGCCCGCGTGGTCGTACTCCGACTTGTCGACCCAGATCTTCTTGTCGGCGGTGATGGAGAGGATGAGCGGTTCGCTGTCCCGCTCCGCGTCCTTCTTCTCCTCCGAGGTCTTCGCCACCGGGAGCTTCACTTCCTTGCCCCGCTGCAGCATCGGGGTGATCACCATGAAGATGATCAGCAGCACGAGCACCACGTCGACCAGCGGGGTGACGTTGATCTCGTTCTTGATGCCCCCCTTGGGGCCCGCGGCCATTCCCATGGCGTCGCTCTAGCTCGCCGGTGGAGGGGCGGCCTGCGCGTGCCCGCCGTGTTTGCGGGCGACGAGGTCCAGGAACTCGTTGGATGCCTCCGCCATGTCCACGCCGCGCGCGTCCACCCAGCCCTGCAGGAAGTTGTAGGCCATCACCGCGGGGATTGCGACGAGCAGGCCGAAGGCGGTGGTGATGAGCGCCTCGGAGATACCGGCGGACACCGTGCCCAGGCCGCCCGAACCGGTCTCGGCCATCGACTGGAACGCGTTGATGATGCCCATCACCGTGCCCAGGAGCCCGACGAACGGCGCCGTGGATCCGACGGTGGCGAGGATCCCCAGCCCGCGCTTGAAGCTCTGCACCTCGCGCTGGGACTGGCGCTCGAGCGCGCGCGCCACCGAGTCCACCGCCACGTCCTTGTGCGCCGTCCCGGCGACGGTGAACGCCTGCAGCCCGGCCTGGATCACCCGGCCGAGGTGGCCGATCTTCTTCCCGTCCAGCTTCTCGTTGGCCGCGGCCTGCAGGTCGCCTCTGGAGAGGATCGCCCCCACCCGGGTAGCGAAGGCCCGCGAGGCGCTGGAGTTGACGAGGAACACGAAGATCCGCTCGAACATCACCAGCAGCGACGCCAGCGACATGAAGAACAGCACGAAGGCGATGGTGCGGGCGAAGATGCCCATCGTCGCCCAGAGCTCGGTGAACGTGAACTGATGCATGATGGTTGGTGCGTCTCCTTGTGACGCCTGCTACTCCGGCATGGTGAGGCGGATCGGGATCTTGTAGCGCACGGAAACCGGGTGACCCTGGTACATCACCGGCGTCATCTTCCACGTCCGGAGGGCGTCCATCACCGCCCGCTCCATGAACGGCAGCGGCTTGATGATGCTGCAGTCGGTGAGCGTACCCTCCAGGGTGATGGTGCACTGGACAATCATCACGCCCTGGACGCGCGCCTCGAGCGCCTCGCGCGTGTACTCGGGGTTCTTTCCGGACAGCCGCTGCGGCCGGGTCATTCCCTCGCCGAAGTTCAGCACCTGGCCGCCCAGCTGGCCCCCGAGCTGGCCGCCCACCACACCGCCGATCACCCCGCCGACCACGCCACCTTCGACCCCGCCGACAACCCCGCCTTCCACGCCCTGGGGCTGCTCCTCCTCGGG